>JAJKIV010000119.1 GCA_021154285.1 Gemmatimonas sp.
ATTCTCCCCACATCCTCACACCGGTCGCGGGCCCGGCTGAAATCAGAGCTCCGCATCTGTACCGCGAGACCAGCTGGTCGTAAGTTCGCCACGCCAGATTTTGCGAGGCTCGCAGCGTGGGGACTACCCGGGACGACTGCAGGAGCGACTTGAATCGGCGCACGGCCCGACATCGGGCATCGAGGGTGCGCCGTGGGCCGGCGGCATGTGGCGATGGTTCACGCCGCCGCCCTCTACGCGTTAGGCACCATGCACGCATGTCGAAGCACGTCAAGGGGATCGCTTGTGTGCGCCGCCGCACCGTGCCGGTCGCTTCGACACTCCCTCGACACACGTGAGGCACACGCTGGCGACAGGTAATTGGACAGGAGTACTCGCGAGGTCTCTTCCCACCGGTAACCGGAGGTCGATTCAAATGAGAACTCGTTTCGCTGTGTTTACAGCGGCCCTGCTATTCCTGGGGACGCGATTCGCGTCGGCGCAGACGCGGATAATCACCGGCACTGTGACCGACTCGGTAACCAACGAGGGGGTCACGAGTGGCCAAGTGACGGTGCAAGGGCAGGTCATCGCGGTCGGTATCAAAAGCGATGGCACGTTCAGCATCACCGTTCCCGAGCGGGAGGTGGTCCTGCTCGTCCGAAGCATTGGGTTCAAGAGCAAGGCGCTCACTGTGCCGACAACCCAGAATGCGGTCCAATTCCGTCTGGCGAAGGACAATTTCCGGCTCGAGGCTGTCGTGGTGACCGGACAGGCCACTGCCGTCGAACGAAAAAATGTCGCGAACGCCGTGGCGACGGTGAGCGCGGACCAGCTGGTATCCACACCGACGGCGAGCGTCGAGACGGCGCTGCAAGGGAAGTTCGCCGGTGCCGACATCGGTCAGAACAACGGCGCACCCGGCGGTGGCAACATCGTCCGGATGCGCGGCGTGACGTCGGTCATCGGAACCTTCCAGCCACTCTACGTGGTGGATGGCGTCATCGTCTCCAACCAGGAGATCGGGCGCGGGACCAACCTGCTCACGCGGGCCTACACGTCGCAGGGCATCATCCCCACTGTGGACAACCAGGACAACGCGATCAACCGCATCGCGGACATCAACCCCAACGACATCGAGAACGTCGAGGTGTTGAAGGGTGCGTCGGCGTCGGCCATCTACGGATCCAAGGCGGCCAACGGCGTCATTCTGATCTCCACCAAGCGCGGGCGTTCGGGCGCGCCGCAATTCACCGTGATGCAGCGTTTCGGCACCTCGTACCTCAGCAACAAATACGGCACCCGGTGCTTCAAGAGCGCTGAGGAGGCGCAAGGGGTCTTCGGCGGCAACGCGGGCGACCTGTGGACGGCCAACAAAGGCGCATGCCACGACTTCGAGGATGAGCTTTACGGTGGCGGCGCGCCGGCGTGGGAGACCTCAGGTAGCATGAGCGGCGGAAACGACAATTCCAAGTACTTCGGGTCGCTCCTGCTCAAGCACGAGAACGGGATCATGCCGCGGACGTTCGCGGACAAACACGGGCTCCGACTCGGTCTGGACCAGAACGTTGGCTCCAAGGTCATTTTCTCGATCGGCGGCGACATCCTTCACAACGTCAACGACCGCGGACTCTCGAACAACGAGAACAACGGCTCGCCGCCGCAGGCCGCCTATTCATCGATGCCGAGCTTCATCGATTTTCGTGGTCAGTGCCCGGACGGCTCGCGCGTCACCGATCCGGCCAATCCGTGCGCTAACGTGGTGTACCCGTCCACGGCGCCGTTCGCCTTCAGCAATCCGTTCCAAACGGTCGCCTTGCTTCTGAACAAGGAAGTCGTGTGGCGAGAGATCATGACGGGCCACCTCGACTACAACATGCTGTCGACCCCGAAGAACACGCTTCGGTTCTCGGCGAATGGAGGCGGGGACATCTTCACACAGAAGAATGCGGTCTACTCGCCACCCGAAATGCAGTTCGAGCAGACACGCGGCATCCCGGGTACTTCGGCGACGGGATTCGGTCAGAGCCAGAGCTTCAACGTGAATGGCAACGTCGTCTGGACGTACAACTTGAGCGGCGGCTCGAGGGCCACGACTCAAGGAGGTGTCCAGTACGAGTCATCCGATTTCGACCGAAACAACAGCCTGGCCAACAATCTGGTCGGCGGTCAGTACAACGTGCAGAGCGGGACCGTCATCGCGGTGCAGCAGTACCGCGAACACACGCGCGGGCTCGGGATCTTCGCCCAGGAGGAGTTTCTGACCTTGAACGAGCGGTTGATGCTCACGCTCGGTGGACGGGCGGACAAGAGCAGCAACAACGCGCACGCGGAAAAGATCTACTACTACCCGAAGGCTTCGGTTTCCTACCGCGTCCCGGTTTCCGGGTTCTTCTCGGACGTCAAAGTGCGCGCAGCCGCGGGACAGTCGGGGAACCTGCCGGCCTATGGTCAGAAGTTCACCGAGCTTCGTCCAGCGAACATCAATGGACTTCCGATCTCGTCGATCGCCACGGTTGTCGCCGATACGGGAGTTCGTCCGGAGCGACAGACGGAATACGAAGCCGGAGTGGACGCCACGCTATGGAGCGGGCGCGCGAATCTCGAGCTCACCGGGTACCAGAAACAGATCAAGGACCTGTTGCTCCAGAAGACGCTGGTTCCGACGGCCGGATTCGCTCAGTACGTGTACAATGGGCCCGAGATTCGGAACCGCGGCCTCGAGGTAGCCGTCAGCGTGTTCCCGGTCCAGACGGCACGCTTCAATTGGAACTCCCGGGTGATGTGGTTCCGGAATTACTGCACGGTCATGTCGGGGCTGCCCGACGCATTCCAGCCGATCGCGTTCTTCAACTTCGCCCAGTTCGGCAGCACGGAGCTCCAGAATGGGAAATCGTGCACACAGGTCACCGCGAACGACACCCTGGGACGACTCGGCCCGAGCGACACGATCAGACCGGATGGCACCCCAGGCGAGATCGGTGAGGTCGTCTCCCGAAAGATCGGCGAGAATAGCCCCACCTGGCGCGGCAGCCTTGCCAACGACCTGTCATATAAGCGCGCCAAGTTTTCCTTCCTGCTCGAACGGCAATCGGGCGGGCTGATCACGAACTTCAGTCGGTACACATACGACGCGGTCGGCACCTCGGACGACGAGGTTGTCGCGCAGAGCGGCCTTCCGACGGGCAAGCAGCGGGTGGCTTCCAACTCGGCGTACGGTTCGGCCACGTGGGACGCGAGCTACTGGAAGCTCCGCGAAGCGACGCTCAGCTTCGAGGTTCCACCGAGCATGGTCCACAAGTACTGGGGCGGGTCTCGCTACCTCCGGCTCAATGTCACGGGTCGCAACCTGTACACATGGTCGAAGTATCTGAAGGTCGGCTACGACCCCGAAGTGCAGCAGGTGGCGCGCTCACTGGCTGCGGAAACGACGTGGGAGCTTTGGGCGTACCCACCGAGCCGAAGCTTCTACTTCACCATCGACTTGGGGTTCTGACCATGACCTCACTTCTGAAGATTTGCGCTGCGCGCACGAAGTGCGTGACGGTGGCCGCACTGGTAGCCTCGAGCCTAACGCTTGGTGCCTGCAGCAACTTCGAGTCTCCCGATCTGAACGCGGCGACAACCCAAGACCTCACCGGAACCCCAACCAGACTGGGGATCGCCACGGCCGCTCAAGGGCTTCTGGGATCGGTGCCCGGAACCAACGTGGGTGTACGCAACATTTTCGGCAACAACGCTATCACCATGGGGATTCACGGGCGCGAGGCGTACAATCTCGACGTCAGCAACCCGCAGAACATCCCGATCTTATACACGTCGGTCGGAGGCAGCGGCTTCAAGAACCTGACGACGTGGACGAGCCCGTACGCCACGATGAACCAGGCAAACATCGTCTTCAAGGGCGCGGGAACGGCCACGGGCCTCGAGGATGCGGAGCGGGAAGGATTGAAGGGATTCGCCGAGACGATCAAGGCGCTGGAGCTGTTCTACGTGATTCGCCAGACCGATGAGAGCGGGGCGGCGGTCGACGCGCTCGAGTCTCCGACCATGGACCCGCCGCCGATCGCGTCGAAGGCCGAGGTCTATACCGCGATCCTCTCCTACCTGGACGACGCCAAGACTCACCTCGACGCTGGCGGAGCATCGTTCTCGTTCACGATGCCCACGGGTTGGGCGGCCTTCAATACGCCGCCGACGTTTCTTCAGTTCAACCGAGCGCTCCGTGCGTGGGTGAACATCACGTTGCTGAACTACGCCGACGCGCTCGCCGACTTGAACGCGTCGTTCCTGGACCCGGCGAAGCCCATGTCGTTCGGGGCCTATCACACCTACAGCACGACTCCGGGTGACGCCCTGAATCCCGCGTTTGATCCGACGGGGCGCCAGCTGTATGCGAGCCGCGAGTTTGCGGATTCGGCGCAGCTCAAATCGCCGGGAGGCGCGCCGGACGACCGCTTCACGACGAAGCTCATTACGCTGAATGCGCTCACTGGCGGCGCGACCGACTCGGTGAGCCGTTACGGCTTCAACATTCGCTACGCGTTCAAGATTTACCCCACCAACACCACGCCCGCAGTGATAATGAAGAACGAGCAATTGCTGCTCATTCGAGCGGAGGCGAACATCGGCCTCGGCAACAATTCGTTGGCGATCGCGGACATCAACCTGGTGCGCGCGGCGTCAGGGGGCTTGCCGCCGATTTCCGATCCGTACGTACCTAACGTGGCGCTCAAGCAGCCCGGCGTGTGCAGCACGGCAGCCTGTGCCGCCGCCGCCACCCCGAGCACGGCGCTACTCGAGGAGCTGTTGTACGAGAAGCGGTATTCGCTCATGTACGAGAACGGCGACCGCTGGATCGACGCCAGAAAGTATGGCCGAATTCAGGATCTCGAGCGTGACCGAACGGGTGACATCAATTGGACGTATCTCATGATTCCGGTCAACGAGTGCATCTCGCGGGCGAGTCAGCCGGCGGGTTGCACGGTCACGCCGCCGTTCTTCGCCAATCCGATTGCGGCGTACTGAGGTGACGCCGGTTGGGGTGGCGTAGTGAAGAGCCGAAGTGGACACGGTGCGGCAGGGGCGACGTCGCCGCTGCCGCACCGCCGCGAGGCGTTGAAGAAGTAGTAGGGGGCATTGCCACGATGGGACCAGTTAGGCAACCACTTCGCGATCGATCAAGAATGCTGGGATCAACAATGCTGGGATTTGACGGAAACCCCTCACAGCTCTGCACGAACCGACTGTGTCTTGTTGCGCTCCTCGTCTGTTCGGTCGGCGCGGCGTGCTCACAATCGCAACAACAATACGATCTCGTCATCAACGGCGGCCGAGTGATCGATCCGGAGACGAAACTCGACGCCGTCAGAAGTGTCGGGATCGTTGGAGATCGCATCGCCAAGGTTTCGGAGCAGCCCCTCAAGGGCACCAAGGTGATCGATGCAACGGGGCTGGTCGTCAGCCCCGGATTCATCGACCTCCATCAGCACGATCAGAGTCTGGCAGCGTATCGGTTGAAGGCGCTGGATGGCGTGACGTCCGCCCTCGAGATGGAGAGCGGCGTGCCGGACTTCGCAAAGTTCGTGGCCGTGCGTGAGGGGAAAGCGCTGATCAACTACGGCGCCACCGCGAGCCAGGAAGCCGCGCGCGTGCTTGCCTTTGGCGACACGCTTGCGACGAGCGTGATGGGAGAAGCAGGATCGATCGACGATCCGCCATCGGGGCCGGCGACCAACAACGTCGCCAGCGACGAACAGATCGCCCGCCAGGTCGAGTTCCTCCACAAAGGCCTCGCAGCCGGCGCGTTAGGCGTCGGGATCGGGCTGGAATACACGCCCGGCGCGACGCGGCTCGAGATCATCCGGCTCTTCCAGGAGGCCGCGAAATGGCATCGTCCGGTGTTCGTTCACGACCGGAGCGTCGGCGCGCTCGAGCCCGGGTCCAGCGTTGAGGCCGTCGGCGAAATGGTCGCCGCGAGCGCCGTCTCCGGCGCGCCGGTTCACATCGTCCATATCAACTCCAGCTGCATCCGGTTCGTGCGCGACTGCCTGACGATGATCGAAGGGGCTCGCGCCCGAGGGCTCGACGTCACCACCGAAGCGTATCCGTATGGCGCGGGGATGACGAGCATCGCGTCGGCACTGTTCAATCCCGGCTGGAAAGAACGACGGTCGATCAGCTATGACGCCGTCGAGATTCCCGAAACCGGCGAGCGTTTGACGCAGGCGAGGTTCGATGCGCTGCACGGATCGGGCAAGGCGACGTACGTCCTCATCCACATGAATCCGGACTCGATCGTCGATTTGGCAGCCACATCGCCGCTCACGATGATCGCCAGCGACGGCCTGTCGAGTCACCCTCGACAGGCCGGGACGTACTCGCGAGTCCTTGCTCGTTACGTCCGAGAGCAGAAATCGCTGTCGATGATCGATGCGATCCGCAAGATGTCCCTGATGCCGGCACAGCGACTCGAAACAGTGACCGCCTCGGCACATCGTAAGGGCCGTCTTCAGGAAGGCGCAGATGCCGACATCGTGGTTTTCGACCCGGCAACAGTCGCAGACAAGGCGACGTACCGTGCCCCGCTCACCCCAAGCGTCGGCATGAAGCACGTAGTCGTTAGGGGAACGCCGATCATACGGGACGGTCAGGTAATCGACGGCGTGACTCCCGGCAAAGCGATCATGGCCGACCCGCCGGCGAAACCGTAGATAAGGTCGCGAGGGCACATGCCGGCGCGGTGACGGCTCCGACGGCACGGCCGGTCTCTCATCCCTTTTGTTCAACGGCCTCCGGAAGCCAATGCGCCGCGAGCCCGCTTCCTTCCCTTCCGACCGCGACGACGCTAGATCAAGCGGGGCCACTCCCACTCGTTACTCGCACGGAGGTGCCGTCCTATGCGTGTCGTCGCCCCGCTGTGTGCTGCCGTCGCGCTGTTCGCCGCCGCGTGTGCGCCGAAGGGTGAGACGGCAGTGAAGGACTCCGCCGCGACCGCCGCGCCGCCGGTCGTGGACGTCGCCGCCGTCAGGCAGGCAATCGAAAAGGCAAACGCCAAATTCATCGACGCGATGATTCGCGGTGACAGCGCCGGCATGGTCGCGAACTATGCGGACGACGCGGTGGTCATGGACCCGGGAACGCCGGCATCGCGCGGGCGGAGTGAGATCGGCGCCAGCTTCGCCAGGAAGATTCAGGCGGCGAAGGTCAGTGACGAGAAGGCGACCACCGCGAGCGTCGACGTCGCGGGCGACTACGCGATCGAGACCGGCACCTTCGACGTGACCGCGACCCCGAAGGGCGGAAAGCCGACGCACAGCACGGGCAAGTACCTGACAGTCTGGAAGAAGCAGGCTGACGGCTCGTGGAAGATCTATCGAGACATCAACAACTCCGACGGGCCGGCACCAAAAAGCTGACGACCGGTGACTGTCTAACGATTGACATTACCTCCGGGAGGGCCGTTCCTCGACTCCACGTGTGCATCGCCGCGCTTCCATTCGTCGTGTGGGCGCATGCAGCGCGCGGGCAGCAGAGAGCCGTACCCGCTGGCCGAGGGGCGAACAATCATCCGCGAACAACGCGGCGATGGTCACCACGCGAGGCAAACACGGAAAATAGACTGCAACAACGACCGTTCAAAAACGCCCAAGCGCATCCCGACCTGCTACTTCGTTGTGGCCGATGGCGTCACGCGGGCCGCTCTCGCATGCGGCGCGAGTTTGCCGCTGTCGCCATCGCCGTTCGTCGATCGATCACTGGCATCGCGCGGCAGCGAGAGACCATCCATTTCTTTCGAGTCCAACGGACGGTACCGCAATGCCTCAGCGACGTGCGTCCACGCGACGGCCGTTGCGTCGTCCAGGTCCGCGATCGTCCGCGCGACCTTGAGCACACGATGATACGCCCGGGCCGAAAGCCCTGACCGCTCGGCCGCCGACGCCAATAGCTCGCGTGCGTCGTTGTCCACCGGCGTCCGCGTGTCGAGCCAGCGCCCAGCGGCGTGCGCGTTGCACCTAACGCGATATACGCCACGATACCGGTCACGCTGTCGCGCCCGCGCCATCTCCACACGAGCGCGCACTGCCGCCGACGATTCCCCGCCCTCACGTCGCCCGAGCTCCCGCAGCGGCACCGCCGACAACCGCACCTGCATGTCGATGCGATCCGCGAGGGGGCCGGAGAGGCGCGACTGGTGATGCGCGATCTCTGAGGCGGCGCACGAGCATCCGCCACGCGGGTCGCCGGCGCGCCCGCAGGGGCACGGGTTCATCGCGCCCACGAGCGTGAACTGTGCCGGGAACGCCACCGACGTCGCCGCCCGCGCGATCACCACTCGACCATCCTCGAGAGGCTGGCGCAGCGCGTCGAGGACGTGGCGCGGGATCTCCTGCAGCTCGTCGAGGAACAGCACGCCGTGGTGCGCGAGACTCACCTCGCCCGGCCTCGGGTTGCTGCCTCCACCGATCAGCCCGGCCGCCGACAGCGTGTGGTGCGGCGCGCGAAACGGGCGCACCACGGACGCCGCGGCGTTAGGCGCGAGCAGCCCGGCCACGGAGTGGATCGCCACGACCTCGAGGGCTTCCTCCTCCGTCAGCGCTGGCAGGATGGTCGGCAGCCGTCGGGCAAGCATCGTCTTCCCTGCTCCGGGCGGGCCGATCATCAGCAGCGCGTGCGCGCCCGCCGCAGCGATCTCCAGCGCACGCTTGGCGACGTCCTGGCCGACCACGTCGCCGAGATCGACGGATTCGGCCGGGGGTGGTGTGCTGGTGTCGTTGAGCCCGGCGCCCGGCGGGTCCAGCTCCCCGGCCTCGAGCTGCGCGACGATCGCCCTGAGCGTCGGCGGCGCGCACAACGCGAGCTTCGAGACGAGCGACGCTTCTGCGACGTTAGGTGTCGGAAGTATCAGCGTCGCCCTGCTGTTGGCGTCTCGCTTGCAATGCCCTGCCGAGGCGACACGCCGAGCGACCGAGAGAGCGCCGCGGACAGGCCGCAGTGAGCCATCCAATCCGAGCTCGCCAATCGCGACCACCGACGCGAGTGCACCCGCATCCAGTTGACCCGTCGCGGCGAGATACCCTAACGCGATTGGTAGGTCGAACGCAGTTCCATCTTTACGTTGATCACCCGGCGCGAGATTGACAGTTACACGCCGTGCCGGAACCACGAAGCCCGAGTTTACCAGCGCCGCGGAAACACGCTCGCGACTCTCCTTCACCGCCCCTGCCGGTAACCCGACGATCGTCCACAGCGGTAGGCCGAGCGCGACGTCGACCTCCACGAGCACATCGTAGGCATCGATGCCAAGCACGGCGGCGGATCGAACGGCGGCGAGCATGGCCACAAGCTAGGCAAAGGCGTCTGCCGCTCTGTCATCAAACGCTTGCACACCTGCGCGAGCGCACGCAGCGCGAGCAAGTCTGACCGCTGGAATCCGCCGTCAGTCGTCCAGCGCCGGCAGCGTGTCGAGGACTTCACTCGCGCGAGGCCGATCGAGCACCGGCTCGTCTCTCCGAATCCGACCGTCGCGAAACACCACGATCCGCTTCGCGAATTGCGCGATGTCCGGCTGCGCCTCTCGATTGCTGTCTCAGCGAATGTTCAGGAGGTGAATGAACCCGACGCCGAGCACGATCAGGAGCAGCAGTGACAGCGATACCGCGACGATGACGCGCGAGCCCGCGCGCGCCACCGTGCGCACGTCCGCACTGAGACCGAGCGCCGCCATCGCGACGATCGTGAGGTTGGTCGACACGAGCCGCGTGGGCGAGATCCAGCTCGCCGGCACGACGCCCGTCGCACGCAACGTTGCCAGTGCCAGAAAGCCAACGATGAACCACGGCACGAGCATGGTAAGCGACGGCGCCGCCTGCGCGAATCGATCCCGCTCGCGAAGCGAGAAGAAGAGGACGACGGGGCCGAGCATGAGGACTCGCACCAGCTTGACCAGCGTCGCGACCTGGCCCGACAGCATGCTCACCGGGAACGCCGCCGCCAACACCTGGGGCACGGCGTACACGCTCAATCCCGCGAGCACGCCGTACTGATAGTTCGAGAGGTGGAGCGGACCGACAAGCAGCGGGAGCCCCAGAACGACGATCACACCGAGAATCGCCGTGAAGGCGATGGACGACGCGACGTCATCCGCATCCGCCCCGATGACCGGCGCAACCGCCGCGATGGCCGAGTTGCCGCAGATCGCGTTGCCGGTCGCGACGAGGATCGCGAGGTGCCGCCCAAGGCCAAGGCCGCGCGCGATGAACAAGCCGAGGACGAGGCCCAGCACGACGATCGACACGATCGCGACCCCGAGCGCAGGACCCGCTCGCAGTAGGAGCGGGAGATCGACCGAGATTCCGAGAACCGCCACCGACAGCTCGAGCACCTGCTTGCCGGCAAAGCGAATGCCGGGGTCGAATTGCAGGCTCGGTCGCCAGACGAGCCGCACGAGCATCCCGACCAGCAGCGCGACGACGAGCGCCTCGATGACCGGCGACCCGAACAGCCGCGTTTCGACACTCGCGATGGCGATGGACGCCAGCGCGACCACCGCGGCGGCGAGAACGCCGGGGACTACGCGGCGCAACGCGCGCGACGCGCCCGACCGACTTCCAGCGCGGCGGGCGCTCGCCGCAGGCGCACGAGCGTCACTTCCGGAAACGCGCCCAGACGGAACGGGATGCCCCAGTACCCCGTCCCCGGGCTGATGTAGAGCAGCGAATTCTCGTTGCGGTACGCGCCCATCGCGTGCTCCATGAAGGGCGACGCCAAACTCCATCCCAGCGACGGCAGGGCGAGCTGGCCCCAGTGCGTGTGGCCGCTCAGTGTGAGGGCGACACCGTGCTTCGCGAGCGCGGGCCAGAGCGCGGGATTGTGCGCGAGCGCGACCACCGTCGCGCCGTTAGGCGCTCCAGAGAGCGTGCGCTCGACATCCGGTGCCACCCGACTCTGCCCGCGACGCCCTCCGGCCGGATCGCCCGTCCCCGCGAGCACGAGGGTCGCGTCGCCGCGGCGAAGGATGTGGGCCTCGTTGAGCAGCAATCGCGCCGGCACATCCTTCCGCAGTCGATGCTCCACGGAGTCCCAACCGGCATACACGTCGTGGTTCCCGGGGATCATGAACACGCCAAGGGGAGCGTCCAATGCGCCTAACGCCGCGGCGTACGCGTCCACATCCTCCGCGCGGTCATCGACGAGGTCGCCCGTCACCGCGATCACGTCGGGCGAGAGGTCGCGAATCGTTCGTACCACGCGGTCCAGAAACCGCCGCGACGTGTGCGGCCCGACGTGGAGGTCGGACACCTGCGCGATGGCCAGCCCGTCGAACTCCTGCGGGAGTCCGGGAATCGATGCGTCGACTTCGCGGACAACGAGCCGACGGGTTCCGAGATACCCCGCAGACAGTATCGCGCCGACGCAGGCGAATACGATCGCCGCTGCAATTCGTCCGCCGACGAGTGGCTGCCCGAAGGCAGCGCCGATCAGCACACCGACCGTACCCGCGACGCTGACGAAGGGCAGCATCAGCTGCGTATACCAGAATGGACGGACGACGAGCAGGCGGAAGGCCGCCTTAGGGTAGAACGGCCACCCGCGCCAGCGCGCGTAGACTGCGAGCGGCAGCGTGGTGTAGATGGCGAGCGCAATGACGAGCGTCAGGGCGTGCGGGAAGAGGCCGTTCACCAGCGCGCCGACGATGAGCCACGACGCTCCGAGGTAGAGCCCGAGGCGAACCGCGATGAGGAGCCGTTTCATGCGCGAAAGCTAACCGCGCCCCGTCACGCAGCCGCGAAGCCCTACGCGTTCTGGTTTTGCGCCGCTCCCGATGAAGCCGTCGCGAGGTGACTGCGGAAGCGCTCGCGCAGAACGCTCTTGAGATACTTGCCGGTGCCCGACCGCGGGATGGATTCCACGAGAATCACGTCGTCCGGCAGCCACCACTTTGCGAAATGCGGCGCCAGATGTTCGCGCACCGACTCGAGCGTGGGTACCCGGCCGGCCCGCGCCACGATCACCGCCACGGGCCGCTCGCACCACTTCTCGTGCGGCAACGCGATGACGACCGCTTCCGCCACATCCTGGTGCGAAAGCAACGCGCCCTCGAGCGCAACGCTGCTGATCCATTCGCCGCCTGACTTCACCAGGTCCTTTGACCGATCCTGAATCGTTATGCACCCCCGAGAATCGATGGACACAATATCGCCGGTGCGGAACCACCCGTCGTCCGTGAATCGATCGGCGGAGTCCGGCGAGTTGTAGTACGCCCGCGCTACCCACGGTCCGCGGACCTCGAGCTCGCCCATGGTCTCGCCATCCCATGCCGCGAGATCACCGTCGTCGCGACGCGCGCGAATCTCCACGAACGGCAGTGGCAGCCCTGCCTTCGCGCGATACGCGAACTGCGCGTCGCTCGATGCGCTTTCGAGCTCGCTCGTCACCTTGCTCACCGAGCCGACCGGGCTCGTTTCGGTCATCCCCCAGCCCTGCTGGATATACATGCCGTGCCGGTCCTGAAACGCGCGAATGAGCGGTTCGGGAACGGCGGCGCCGCCGACGAGCATCCGCCGGAGCGGCGTGAGGTCGTGCTTCGTGGGATTCGCGTCGAGATACTGGAGGATCCCGAGCCAGATCGTCGGCACGCCCGCGGCCATCGTCACGCGCTCCCGCTCGAACAGGTCGACGAGGCTCGCAGCGTCGAGGTGCGGCCCCGGCATCACCTGCCGTGCGCCGGACACTGCCGCCGTGAACGGAATCCCCCATGCGTTCGCATGGAACATCGGCACGACGGCGAGGACCGTGTCGCGCTCCGTGATCCCGGTGACGTCGGCGATCAG
>JAJKIV010000120.1 GCA_021154285.1 Gemmatimonas sp.
CCGATGCCTGACGCGGATCCGTTGACGTCGGCCGTCGCCGAGAGAATTGGCGCGGCAGCCGTGCCGGCAAAGTAGTGCGCGGGGTTTGGCCCGAACGGTACGATCTGACCGAGGCTGTGACCGTCGATGGAGTTCGAGACGTACGGCACCGCCACGCTGAGATCAATCCGGTTGGTCACGCCGTAGGTCGCGAACGCGATCGTTGCGAGCACGTTCACGTCGAGCGACGTGCGGACCGTGATGAATTCGTTCTCCAAAATCGGGGCGCCCAGCCCAGCCGGAGGCGTGTCCTGGTGCGTGAAGTTGAAGTCGAGCGAGTTGAGCGGAATCCCGCGTAGCGTGTTGAAACGAATCGAGCTGACGTTCGCACCGATCAGCATTCTTCCCCGTCCGAGCGTCTGCGCGCGTTCGGCGAAGATCGGGCCGCTGGACACGTTGTTCCGAACGGGAGCGCCGCCCTCGAACGAGTAAGTGACACCACTTGTCGTCGCGCTGATCGGGATATTGCTCACGTTTGAGCCGATCGCGCTGCCGAGGAAGTTGATGATCGCAGCGTTGCCCGCCTCTGCCGACGGGATGAAATGACGGCCGTGTGCGTTGCCAGCGAGGACCAGCGCCGGGAGACACAACGGCTCCCCGCAATCACCGAACGAGAAGAGCCCATCCTCGAGCTTCTTTCGGAGCCCCTGTGCGTGGGCGTTTGCCGCGGTTGCAGTCACCAACGCTAGAAGGGCGATGCTTCTGCGCATATGGCTATCCGAAGTGAGCGGCGATGCTTTGCGCGCGTGGAGGCACACGCGGGTTTTTGTACCGCGGCGCCGGACGCAATTGTAGGGGCGACTGAACCCGGCCGCTAGCGTTTGCGCGAGCTCGGCGCTCGCTTGCGGGTAAGTGGGCTCTTTTGCACTTTGCGAACGCACCGGGCACTCTCGCCTCCGTCCGATCACATTCGCCGAAGCCTCGCGGCGCCTTCTCCTGACACCTCTCGTTTCTTCGACGGTCCCGCCCCCACACTGCGCGCGGTGTGGTGGCCGAGTGTCCCCGGGCGACCGATTCTGCGGCAGCTGCGGCCATAGCGTCGCGCCATCAGACGGTTTCGCGACTGCCTCCGCCGTGCCGGCGGGGGACATGACCTGGGCGTTGGTGGTAGAGCACCTCCGGGAGGCACTGGTCGGCGAGTTCGACATCGAAGGAGAGCTCGGACGAGGCGGCATGGCCGCCGTCTTTCGCGCGCGCGAGCTCGCGCTCAACCGGCGCGTCGCGATCAAAGTCATGGCCCCCGGACTACTGCTCGGCGACGGGATGGTGGACCGCTTTCGCCAGGAGGCGATCACCATCGCCAACCTGCAGCACGCGAACATCGTTGGCGTGCACAGCGTGCGAACGCTCGGCGAGCTCCATCTGTTCGTGATGCAGTACGTACCGGGCCGATCGCTCGATCGAGTCATTCGCGACCGCGGGCCACTGTCGCTTGCCGCCACCGGTGCGGTGTTGTATCACGTGGGTTCGGCGCTCGACTACGCGCATCGTCGCGGTGTCGTACACCGCGACGTGAAGCCAGGGAACATCCTCCTGGATGCGGACGGCGACCCGATCGTGACCGACTTCGGCATCGCGAAAATAGCCGAGGCGCCCGGGTACACGCTCGTCGGCACCGTGCTGGGCACGCCGACGTACATGAGCCCCGAGCAATGCATGGCCATGGACGTCGGCCCGCCAAGCGATCAGTACGCGCTCGGAGTCGTCGCGTACCAACTCCTCGCGGGCCATGCGCCCTTTACCGGCGAGCCAATGGCCGTGATGCGTGCGCACACGAGTGAGCTTCCGCCCTCGCTTCGCGCCGTCCGTCCCGACGTCCCAGAGCACGTCGATCGCGCGATCATGCGGATGCTGGCCAAGAATCCCCAGGATCGGTTTCCCGATCTGGCGGCGGCCGCAGAAGCGTGCGCCGCCCAACCGCTAGCCTCGCTCGGTCCGGTACGCGCGGAGATGGCCGAGCTGGCGTCGGCAGCGGGCGCCGAAGGCAGGCTCGCGGAAATCGTTAGGCGGCCCAGCGCAGCGCCCGCTGTTGAGATATCGTCATCGCCTTCCCGTACGCCGGTCGCCCACGCGAATGAGAAACCGGCGCGGGGAGTGATAGCGTCGATTGACATCGGGCAGCCATCAGGCGCGATCGAGGTTGGCGACTGCATCATCCTGCGAGCGACGCCGCGCACAGAAAGCGGTGCCGCGATGGACGCAACGCGCCTCGGGTGGGAGTCGTCGCGCACCGACGTCGCCATCGTCGATGCGGCCGGCGTCGTCACCGCGAAGAACGTGGGCACCGCCACGATCACGGCGTCGGCCGGTCAGGTACGGAGCAAGGTGGACGTCGTCATCATCGCTGCCGAAGTCGCGACGATCGATGTCGATGTGCCGGCCGAAGTGCGCGCCGGAACCAGGACGCCACTGACTGCGCGCGCACTCGATCGACACGGCCGACCGATGGGCACCGCTGTGCGATGGGTCTCGCGCAATCCAACCGTCGCTTCGGTGACGGACGACGGAACGCTTTCGGCGAAGCGTCGCGGCGTTGCGGTGGTGGTCGCGGAGTCAGGCGGCTTCGCGCGGGCGGCAACCATCACGGTCATGCCGCCGCCAGTTGTAGCGGTGGCGATCGACGGCGCTGCGCCCGCGCTCGTGGTCGGGACGGTGACGACCCTGCGGGCGATCGCCAGGACGGCGGCGCGCGCCGAGAGCGTCGATCAGGAGCGGGCGTTCGAATGGAGATCGAGCGACCCGTCGATCGCCACTGTCGCTGCTGGCGGAGCCGTGACGGCGCGCAAGCCGGGACGCGTCACCATCAGCGCGACGTGCGAGGGAGTTCGCGGGCAGGTCGAAGTCACCGTGGTGACAGTGCGCGCTCACTCCGTGATCGTGGCCTCGCCCCAGCTCCCCCTTCGTGTCGGCGGCAAAGCTGCGCTCTCGGCAACCGTGTACGATGCGAGCGGCAATGTGCTCGAGCGTCCCGTGATCTGGAGATCGAGCGACGCCCGAGTCGTATCGGTGGACCAGGACGGGCGGATCGTCGCAGGCGGCGAAGGGTGGGCCATCGTCACGGCAGGAGCCGACGGCGTCGAATCCCCGGTCGAGATCGTCGTTAGGCAGGCCGTCGTTCCAGCCTCCGCGGTCGGGAGACGCGAGTCTCGGAGCCTTGCGCTGCGCTGGTGGGTGTTCCTCGCCGTCATCGCCGCGACAGTGGCGGTCGGATGGCGGTTCCTCATTCGCTAGAGCGCCTACCCTTTCTTCGGTATCGCGGCCCGCACCTCGATCCGATGCACGAGCACCCGAGGCGGCGTATCGATGGCGTGAATCACCGCGTCGGCCACATCGTCCGCGGTAATCATCCAGCTCGTGTCGCGATCGCGGCGTGAAAAAGTCGTCGCGACGGACCCGGGGTTCACGACACTCACCTTCACGCCCTGGTCGCGCACCTCGAGCATCAGGGATTCGCTGAAGCCCATCACGGCGTGCTTCGTCGCGGCGTAGCAGCTCCCGCCGGCGAACGCGCTACGGCCGGCAATCGAGCCGACCATCACGATATGACCGCGCCCGCGCTCCACCATGCCGGGCAACACGGCGCGCGTCACATGGAACAGCGCGTTGAAGTTCACGTCGACCATCGTGTGCCACTCATCGCTCGAGAGCTCGAGGAGCGGCTTCATGTAGCCAACGCCTGCGTTGTTCACGAGCACGTCGGCGCGGACGCCGGCGAGCGTGCGAGCGACCGCCTTCGCATCCGTGACGTCGATCTCGACGGCGTCACACGACCCACCACCCGACCGAATCTCGCTCGCGAGCGTCTCAAGCTGGGGCCGGGAGCGAGCGACCGCAACGACGTGGTGCGTCGCGCCTAACCGGAGCGCAACGGCGCGCCCAATGCCTCGGGACGCGCCGGTGACGACTGCCGTATTTTTGTCGGTTATCGTTGCCACATCACTGCGAATCAGGGGACGACGTTTACCGAAATATGGGCGATCACGCTGCCGATTGTGGCCAGGACCTGCGTTTCGCCAACGGCCAAGCCCGTGACCACTCCGGTGGTGTCGGATTTCGCGACCGACGCCACACTGGAGTTGGCCGAGCTCCACGTTATCGCACTGTAGCTCGGCATGCGCGCGCCGTTCTCGTCCCTCACGGTCGCGAAAATCTTACCGGCCTGTCCGACGCTCACGGTGAGCGCATTGGGGTCGAGCGTAATGGTCGTCGGCCCTGGGCCCTTCTTGGGGTCGGTACTGCCGGCTTCCTTGCAACCCGCGAGAACGACGAGGATGGACGCGGCGATAGGCGCGAGGGTGCGACGTGAAAACATGCGCGAATAGCCAGAGCGGCGATTGCGTGTCATCGGAGGTTCCGGGGGTTGAGTTTCCGTGTGGGCAGACGGATCGGTGCAGGCGTCGCACCGACCTCAGGCACAGCCGACTCCACTAACAACAAGCGTGCCCATCCGCGCGGGCCGCTTCTCGATCACGCTAAACGCGCCTTCAACGCCCGTCGTCACCACGTAACGGCCCATTCCTGCCGTGTTGGTTGCCTTTAGCGCACGTTTGGACGAGCAGTGGCGCGGCGCGGCCTATCGGCAGATGTGGGCCGGGCGCCACACTGCTGTGGCTAGCGAGCTACTCGGTGGACGGCGCCGAAAATGAGCCGCGTCCCGAAATCCAGAGAGGCCAGGGGAATCCGTTCGTCGTTGCCATGCATCCTGTCCTCATCGTCCTGGTCCATCGGGAACGGGAGCAGGCCGTACGCCTGCATACCGAGCTGCCGGAGCCGCGCGCTGTCGGTTGCACCGGTGCTCATGTACGGTACGGTGACCATTTCCGGAACGAGCTCCTTCACTGTTTCCGCAATCGCCGCGAACATCGGCGACGAGAAGTCGGACGCCGGAGCATCCTCGCCACGCCGCGTGACCGTCACCTCGACGCGGGAGTCGTTGATCACCCGGCGAAGACGCGAGACGACCGCGTCGATCGATTCGCCTGGAAGCGTCCGGATATTCAGTAACGCCGTTGCTTCGGTGGGGATCACGTTCGATCGGATTCCCCCGCTTACCACCGTGGCCGAGATCCCGGTTCGCAGCACCGCGCTGAAAACCGGTGTCCTCGCCAGCACACGCGCGCCGCGCAGCACGCGACGCCGGTCTCGAGACGCGACGTCATCCATCGCGCGGCGCTCCGTCAGATCAGGCCAGACCTTCGCGAGCTGGCCAAAAAATTCGCGCGTGGTCGGCGTCAATCGAATTGGCTCCTGATACGCGCCACTCGCCGCCAACGCTCGGGCCAATCGGAACACGGCGTTGCCGGCGAGTGGAATAGCCGCATGTCCGCCCGGGCCGTGCGCGGACACGGTCACATCATAGAGCACCTTCTCCGTGTTCTGGACCGCGACGTAGAGTGGTTTGCCGCGGACGATTCGGGTCCGTCCGCCTTCGTTGAGTACGAACTCCGCATCGATCAGCTCGCGATGGTTGTCGACGAGCCAGCCCATCCCGAATTCACCGCCTGCTTCCTCGTCCGAGTTCGCAATGAAGATGACGTCGCGGGTCAGCGTGCTGCCGACGTCGATCACATGCCGCTTGAGCAGCAGCATGGTCTCGAGATTCGCTGCAAGCATCCCCTTGTCGTCGATCGCGCCGCGTCCGTAGAGGTAGCCGCCGATCGTTTCGCCGCCGAAAGGATCGACCGTCCAGTTCGCACGTTCGACTCCCACCACGTCCATGTGCGCCATGATGATCACAGGCCGGCGCGTCCCATCGCCCGCAAGGCGTGCCACGAACGCAGCTCGACCCGGCGCCGGCTCGAACAGGTGTGTCTCGATCTGCTCCGCCCTGAGGACGCCGTCGAGGTATTGCGCCACGGCGAGCTCGTTCCCCGGTGGATTCACCGTGTCGATCCGGATCATGCGCTGCAGATGCTCGATGGTCTCACGAGCAACCGCGGCCCAATCGATCGCCTGCGCCTGGGAGGAATTGAGGGTGGCAGTCACGTTCGTGTAGGAAGAAGCCGTGAAAGACGCGTAGAGCGAAACACGGTCGAGCCGGCGCGCCGTAGGAGCATGAAGATTCGCACCCGAGGCGCCCAGTTTCAAAGCGCCTCCCCCAGCGCTGGCTGTCGCGCAGCACGGCGAGCAAATTGGTCGTGGCGCCACAATACAACCTCGAGACCTGCCGACGATGCGCAACCGACGCACGATAACGTTGTCTGCCCTGTTCCTCTTCGCGTTCGCCCTCCAGTCGACCGCGGTCGCGCAGACCGGGCGATCGACTCGCGGGCCGGTCGCGCACGCCGCCGATTCCATCGCGGATGCGATCATCAAGCGAGGCCGCGTTGCCGCGCTCTCCATCGCTGTCATTCGAGGACGCGACACGCTGGTAATGAAGGGCTATGGCATGGCCGACATCGAGAACGAGGTACCGGCCACACCACGGACGGTCTACCGCATCGGGTCCGTGACCAAGCAGTTCACCTCGGTGGCCATCATGCAGCTCGTCGAGCAAGGCAAGCTGTCGCTCGACGATGACGTCACGAAGTACGTGCCGAACGCGCCAACCCACGGGCGTCGCGTTCTCGTGAGGCACCTGCTGAACCATTCCTCGGGAATTCCGAGCTATACCGATGTCGGAGGGAGCTTCGGTCGTGTCATGCGCCAGGATCTCCCGAAGGATTCGCTCATCGCCACGGTGAAGGACGACTCGCTGCAGTTCGAGCCCGGCTCACACTTCTATTACAACAACACTGGCTACTTCCTGCTCGGCATGATCATCGAGCGCGTAACTGGCAAGCCATACGGGGAGTATCTGCACGACGTGCTCTTTGCGCCTAACGGGTTGAGCTCAACCGTTTACTGCAGCGTCACGCCACTCATCAAGCATCGCGCGCAAGGGTACGACGCCCGACCAACGGGACTCGTCAACGCCGACTACATCAGCATGGACCTGCCGTATGCGGCGGGCTCACTCTGCTCGACCGTTGGGGATCTCGCCGCGTGGACGCGGCTGCTGCACAGCGGCAAGCTCGTGAAGGAGTCATCGTTCGCGAGCATGACCACGCCGGCGAAGCTGACGAGCGGACGGCCAATGCAGTACGGCTTCGGCCTCTTCATGGACACACTCGGCACGCATCGCCGGATCCACCATGGCGGCGGCATCAATGGATTCATTTCCGAGCTGGCGTACTACCCCGACGACTCGCTCACCGTGGTCGTGCTGTCGAATACCGCGCCGGCGCCCTCGAACGAGGTTGCGGACAACCTCGCACGTGTCGCTTTCGGTATGCCGTTGCTTCCGGATAAGCCCGTGGCGCCGGCGGACCTGCCCATTTCCTCCGACGAGATCACGCGACTGTCCGGGAACTACAAGGTCACGTGGCCGGACGGATCGAAGCGGAACGCGCGCATCTACGCGAATGGCCAGCAGCTGATGCTGCAGATCGAGAACCAACCCGCGATTCGGATGATGAAACAGTCCGCGCCGAACACGTTCGCTGCAATGGGTCAGCCAGGCCGTATCGTGGTGGACGTGATCGAGGGCAAGGTCGTCGGCTTCGTGCTCGACCGCGGTGCGCGGCCGCTCGAGGCGACTCGTGCTCCGTAGGATCCTCTACGCAGCCAACCCAGCTTCGATTGCCTTCACAACCGGATCGAATGACAGCGCGGGTGCGCCAACGCGCTCGGCCAACTCGGACGCGAGCTCGCGCTGTCCTTCCGCAAACAGCTCACGGACCAGCCACGGGCCCGCGCGCGGATTTCGGTACCAGTCCTCATCGAACCGCGCCGTGAGCATCTCGCGAAGCGCCGCCTGGAGTTGCCACGCGCGCAGGTAGCGGGCCGAGTAGAATCCCGGGTCCACGTCGACGAACGCGTCGGCCGTGCGATACCGGAACGTCGTGGCCGAGCTCAGAATATCCACGTACGCATCGGGGAGTGAGGACCACGGCGTCTCACCCCCGTACAGCTCGAGCTCGTACACGAGCTTCGCGGCATAACGCCGAAGGAACTGGAGCTCCTCGAAGGCCGCCGCTCGGCGATACTCGCCCACCCGCGTCCTGCCTAACGCCGAGTAGCGCGCCAGCCAGCCGGCGTCGTGCAGGAGGTGGTCGAATAGCATCGCGTAGCCTTCGGTGATCGAGTTGTCACCGAGCCAGCGGTACTCAAAGGGCAGATCATCTCGCATGTTGCCGAAGTGCAGCGCATGCCCGAGCTCGTGCAACAGCGTGCGGTAGTCGGTTGCACCACCGTGTGGAAGCAGAACCAGGTAAACCTCTCGCGGAATCCGCACCGGGGCACAAAACGCCCTCGACCGCTTGCCTGGTCTCGGCCCGAGGTCGTAAATGATGCGGCCGTCGGCCACCGGGCTCGTGCCCATCTCCGTCACCTGACGACGGACGGCTGGCTCCATATCCGCAGCCGGGAAGTACGGGTCGAATCGTGTCGCCCGCATGAGCGCGAGCGCGTCGGCACGCGTAGCTTCGCCGGGCTGGAGCCCCAAGTGCTTCCGTACGGCCTCGCCGTAAACCTCGGCCCACATCGACTCCGTTTCGCGCAGGAATCGCTTGCATTCCGCCGCGAGCGCGCCGAGATCGATCCCGGACAGCGCCTCGGACGCAGCCACGTAGCCGGGTGAGATCTCGAGTGCCTCGACGAGGTCGCGTTCTCGCTGGAGGCGCTCGGCGCGCATCGGCGCGAGCTCGCGTTCCACGAGCAACGCGCGGGCATCGTCGAGCGCGAGTCGTTGATCGCGATTTGGCTCGGTAGCCATCTCCACCGGAGCGCGCTGGTAGGGGACCTCGCGTCCATCCGCCAGGCGGATCACGGCGTTCGCCTCCCACGCGATCAGCCGCTCGTCGAGCTCGGCGAGCTCACGTGACGCCTGGGAGGTCACCTGCCAGTCCAGTAGCGCGCGCGCGGAGCGCCATTCCTCGCTGCCAGCTGTCGCCGTGCGAAACGCGTCCCGCGTGAGCTCGAGCGCGCCCGGTCCGAGGACTCGTGCGAACCGCTCGTAGATGGGGCGCAGATCCGCGTTAGGCTTGTGGCCGGAGATCGCCAGGTATTGTTCGCGCGACAACGCCTCCATGAACGCCTCGCCGCCCTGACGAAGCACCGCGAGCGTGAGATCGGCCATGTGGGCGGTGCTCGCTACTCGGCCGGAGCGACGCGCTCCGCGATGTAGCCGCGGAGCTGGTCGGCAGCCACCCGGACCTGCTGCAGTGTGTCGCGATCACGCACCGTCACCGTGCCGTCCTGCGTGGACTGCCCGTCGATCGTGATCCCGAACGGTGTTCCTACTTCATCCTGGCGACGATAGCGCCGGCCGATCGCGCCGCCATCGTCATAGAAGATGGGGAAGGTACGTCGCAAGTCGTTCGCGACCCTCTCAGCCATCTCGGGCATACCGTCCTTCTTGACGAGCGGAAATACACCGGCCTTGATCGGTGCGATCGAGGGCGCGAGGCCGAGCACCGTTCGGCCCTCCGTCTCGCCGGGCACTTCTTCCTCGCGGTAGGCATTCACCAGCAATGCGAGCGTCGTGCGGTCCGCTCCCACGGAGGTTTCGATCACGTACGGGATGTACCGGCGATTCTTCGGCTGGTCGAAGTACTCGAGCTTCTTGCCGGAATACTCCTGATGCCGGCCCAGGTCGAAGTCCGAGCGGTTGTGAATGCCCTCGATCTCCTGGTAGCCTAACGATCCGCCGAAGTCGAACTCGATGTCGGCCGCGGCGCGCGCGTAGTGCGCCAACTGCTCGTGCGGCTTGTAGCGCAGACGATCTGGCGCAAGCCCGAGCGACCGATGCCACTCCATGCGCTGGGCCTTCCAGTACTCGAAGTGCTCTTCGTCAGTGCCCGGCTCGACGAAGAACTGCATCTCCATCTGCTCGAACTCCCGCGTCCGGAAAATGAAGTTTCCGGGCGTGATCTCGTTGCGGAACGCCTTGCCGATCTGCGCGATCCCGAACGGGATCTTCTGTCGCGTCGACTGCTGGACGTTGAGGAAGTTCACGAAGATACCCTGCGCCGTCTCCGGCCGCAGATACACGATGGCCGCGCTCTCTTCCATCGGCCCCATGAACGTCTTGAACATGAGGTTGAAGAGCCGGGGCTCACTCAGCGTGCCCTTCGATCCACACACCGGGCACTGCGCGTCGGGCGTACCCGGCGTCCCCTTGATCGCCGGATCATCCGCGCGAAATCGGCGCTTGCAATTCCGGCAATCGATCAGCGGGTCGGTGAACCCCGCGACGTGGCCACTGGCCTCCCAAACGCGCGGATGCATGAGGATCGCCGCGTCGAGCCCCTCGATGTCGTCGCGCGCGCGGACCATCGCGTGCCACCACCGGTCCTTTACGTTCTTCTTGAGCTCGACGCCGAGTGGCCCGTAGTCCCACACCGACCCCGTGCCGCCGTAGATCTCGGAGGACTGGAAGATGAAACCGCGTCGCTTCGCGAGCGACACGAGTTTCTCCATGACGTCGGGATGTGCGGAAACGCTAGCCATAACCGGGCCTTGAGTGGGCGCGAGGTTGGTTGGGCGAGGGCGAACGCGAAATGTAATCGGCTACGAATCCAGGTCCCGGCTGATCTTGGCTGCCGGTGGTGCCGGCTTCCCGAGCAGCTTGGCCACGATCTGGTCGCCATGAAAGCGACCGTTCTCGATGAACACCTTGTTGGCATCGTAGCCGGCATTCACGACGCCAGCGATGAAGACCCCGGGCACGTCGGTCTCGAGCGTCGTGGGATCGTGCCGAGGAATCCCCGTGGCGGAGTCGATGGTCACGCCAACCTGCCGAAGCAGATCGACATTCGGCGCGAACCCGGTCATCAGGAACACGTGGTCGGCCGGAACTGCCGATATGGTTCCATCGGCGGAGCGGAGCGTCACGTTCTCCGGCCCGATCTCGACCACGCGGTTGTTCCAGATTGCGCCGATGCTTCCTTCGGCCACGCGATTCGTGAAATCCGGAAGCACCCACGGCTTGATCTTCTTGTCGAACGTGGAGCCGAAATGGACGAGCGTCACGTGCGCCCCCGCGCGCCAGAGGTCGAGCGCCGCTTCCGCCGCGGAGTTGCCGCCACCGACGACCACAGCGTTCTGCTGGAACGCGTAGTGACCCTCTCGGTAGGCGTGCGTGACGTGAGGCAGATGTTCCCCGGGCACGCCTAACCGGTTCGGCGATCCCCAGTAGCCGGTCGCGACGATGACCGCGCGCGCGTTCGTGACGTGCTCCGCACCACGCCGGTTCGTGCGCACCACGAACGCCCCATCAACGCCGTCTATCCGCACGACAGGCTCGTACTGACGAACGGGAATCTCGAAGTACCGGACGACGGTGCGGTAGTACGCGAGCGCGTCGCGCCGGGACGGCTTCTCGCCCGATGTGATGAACGGCAGCCCGCCTAACGACAACTTCTCGGCCGTCGAGAAGAAGGTCGCGTAGGTCGGGTAATGGGTGATCGAGCTCACGACGCACTCGGCGTCGAACACGAGGGCGTCGAGCCCGGCACGCCGCGCGGATATGGCAGCCGCGAGACCGCACGGCCCCGCCCCGACGATCACAACATCGATCACGCTGTCGATTCCCTGTTCCCGATCCTATTCCCGGCTACTCGAGGCCAATGATCTGGTCACGCCTCGTCCCAACGCTGACGTATACGATCGGCGCCGCGACCAGCTCGCGGATACGGTCGAGGTATCGACGCGCCTTGGCAGGCAACGCCTCGAGCGTGCGCGCTTCGCTCGTCGACTGCTGCCACCCCTCGAACCACTCGTACATCGGCTCGATGTGCTCCAGCGCGGTGACATCGCCGGGAAACTCGCGATACTCCTCGTCGCCCACCCGGTAGCCGGTGCATATCGCGATCCGATCGAGGGTGTCGAGGACGTCCAGCTTCGTCACGGCGAGGCCGCTCAGTCCGTTCACGCGCGTTGCATAACGAACGACGACGGCATCGAACCAACCACAGCGTCGAGGCCTGCCGGTGACGGCGCCGAATTCGTTGCCGAGCTCACGAATCCGTTCGCCCAGATCCCCAGGAATCTCGGTCGGCAGTGGGCCGTGACCCACGCGCGTCGTGTACGCCTTCACCACGCCAAGCACCGCGTCGATTGCCGTTGGCGCGATACCAGCGCCGATCGCAGCGCCACCAGAAGTCGTGTTGCTGGACGTCACGAATGGGTAGGTACCGTGATCGATGTCGAGCAGCGAGCCCTGCGCACCTTCCAGCAGCACTGCCGCACCCGACTCGATCGCCTGATGCACGCAAAGCCCGACGTCCTGCGATAGCGACAGCAGCCGCGGCGTGAGGCGCTCAAGCAGCTGCAGCGTTGCTTCGGCATCCGCTCTGCGTTCGGTGAAGCGCGCGAGCTGCCCGTTGGCGTGCTCGACGCCGCGCTCAACGAGCTGGCGCACGCGGGCCGGATGGCGCAGGTCGAGGACGCGAACGCCTCGGCGCGCGATCTTGTCCTCGTATGCAGGGCCGATTCCTCGACCCGTCGTGCCGATCTCCTTGCTCGCGGAGCTTTCGCCATCGAGCAGCTTGTGATACGGCAGCACGAGGTGAGCGCGGTCGCTGATATAGAGTCGCCCTTCGACGTCGATGCCGTCGGCAACGAGGCGGTCGACCTCGGAGAACAGCGTATCCGGATCGAGCACGACACCGTTGCCCACCGCGCATCGCACGCCCGGATGCAGAATGCCGCTCGGGATCTGGCGCAGCACGAACTTGGCGTCGCCGATATGCACGGTGTGGCCGGCGTTCGCGCCGCCCTGATATCGCACGACCCAGTCGGCACGCTCGGCGAGCACATCGACGAGCTTTCCCTTCCCCTCGTCCCCCCACTGGGCGCCGACGACGACGAGCGTGCGCGTTTTGTTATCGAACATGGTGCTCCCTGGAGGTCACTGCCCGGCACAAAAAAACGCCCCGGCTCGGGCGGGGCGTTGATTGAATCTACGTTCGAGATCCGGCGAGTCAACCGATTGCCCGTTTTCATCTCATCCGCGGTTGGTGACTCGCAACCGAGACGGGAGACGGCAGTGAACTGCAGACTGCCGTCTGATGTTCTCTTCCGTCTGATTCCGCCGTCGCGCTACATCGCCGCGGCTGCCACGAGCCACGCCGCGATCACCACACCTATGCCCGTCTTCATGGCTGCAGCGACCACGCGGCCGATCAGTGCACCAGTGGCCACCCGCGTCGCCGTGCCCGCCGTCGACTCGCGCCGAGTGTACTCGGCCACGAGCGCGCCGATGAAGGAGCCGACGAAGGCGCCAATCACAGACCCAATGATTGGCACCGGCACACCCACGATCGCTCCGACGATGCCGCCGATGATCGCGCCCCAACCGGCTCGCCTGGAGCCGCCGTACTTCTTGGTGTAGCGCGCCGAGAGTGAGAACTCGAAGATCTCGGCGATGACGGCGAGCACCGCGGTTCCCACAATGGTCACCCAGCCGATGGGATCTCCGCCGACGATCGCGTCGTAGCCGATCGCCGACCCTACCATGATCCACGTCCCGGGAAGTCCGAGCGGAATCAGGAAGAGCGACACCAACAGGACGATGGCGAAGAGAAGGACTTCCATATTGGGACTCAGGCTCTGGTCTCGAGCAGATTGGCGATCACACGGGCAACCTCAGCCATACCGGTTCCCGTGAGATGATCCGCGTTGTCGCGTGGCGTGTGGATCCGCGCCAACGTACGCGCCCCGCCCTTGCTCAGTGTCACCACGCTCCACCGAGCATCCGCGAGCGCGACACCGTCTGTGAGTACACCCGGCAGCAGCCGATGTGCGCGCACCCGCGACCCCGTTCGCGCCGATGCTGCGAGCACTGATGCCACGAGGGTATCGGGACGCCGACCGGTGTACATGCAGGTGGTCGCGCCATGGTCGTCGACGCCATCACAGTTGATGGCGACGGCTGGTTCATGCGGCCATACCTGCACCCACGCCCGCGCCCCCGCCAAACCGAGCTCCTCGGCGCTCGTTAGGCAGACGCTACACGGAGTGTCGCGCGCCTCTTCTACTGCGGTGAGCACGGTGGCGACACCCGTTGCGTTGTCCAGTGCGCCGGGGGAGCGCGTACCGACGGTGGTGGCAATGACCGGAACGGCACCCACGCTCGCAATCACGGCCAACAGGAACCAGCCTTCACCCAGGTTGAGCTGCCCACTCGCCAGTTGCGCAACACCGATGATCACGCCGGCGATCCATGCCGCTCCCACCAGCGTGATTCCCGCCGCGCGAAGGAGAATCGGAACCGGTTGTGACTTCGAGTCGAGATGCGCCATGAGCCAGAGCGTCGGCTCTCCGCGCGCTGGATTGCCACGTGTCGCGACGAGGTTCACGCCGGACCGGCGCAGCCCCGGGAACACGAGCACACCCGTACGGGCCAGCCACCGCGCCGCTAACCCCACGATCGCTCCACCTAACGCGAGACAAAGGACGGCAACTCCGGGCTTGTCGGCCCGTCCGGCTGCCACGGCAGCCACCAGCACCACGAGCGCGACGAGTCCACCAACCGGCGTGCCCCATCGGCCGGGGAACGCGGAATAGTCGAACCCCTCCTCTCTCACCACGAACCCGGCGGCTCGAAGCCGCTCGGCGCAATAGGCGCGCGCGCGCGCCTCCGATTCGCTGCCCGCCGGCCGTGGCTCACGCGCCAGCACACGCACGATGTCGAGAGCGCGCGCGGCACTCGCCGCGGGTCGCTCCGCCGATGACACCGGCGGCGCGGACACTGGCGCTACACCGCCGCGGTCACCCGCGCGTCCCGCAGCAGGGCGTCGACGCGCGCTTCGTCCTCAGCGGAAAGCGCCACGAGCGGAGAGCGCACCCGGCCGCCCTTGAGCCCGACCCGGTCCATCGCCGCCTTCACACCCGCCACGCCCATCCGGCCGACAATTTCGGCTGCGGGCGGAGCCACGGAACGCTGCGCGTCCGCTGACGCGTCGACGTCACCGGCCAAGAAGCTGGCGTAGATGTCGAGCGTGAGCTCGGCCGCGAACAGCGAGACGGCAAGAATGCCACCGCGCGCTCCCAGCCCCAACGCCTGATGGAACGACCCGCCATGCCCGGTGAGCACGGTGAAGCTGTCGCCCTGGGACTCGATATAGCCGCCAAGCCGCGTTAGGTCACCGGCGCTGTCTTTCATGCCGACGATGTTCTCGTGGGTCGCGAGACGGGCGACGAGATCCGGCTCCAGCGCGAAATGCATGTACTTCGGGATGTTGTAGAGCAGGACGGGTAGCGGGCTCTCCTCCGCGACGCGCCGATAGTGCGCATCGAGCGCGGCGGGCGTCATGGCCGAGCTGTAGTAGTGCGGCGCGACGACCAGCACGGCGTGCGCACCGTGATCGCTCGCGACGCGGCACCGCTGGATGCACTGACGGGTCGACTCAGCCCCCGTGCCCGCGATGACGAGCATGTCGCTTGGCAGCTCACGACGGGTGCGCTCGATGAGCGAACGGCGCTCCTCTTCATCCAGGAGCGCCGCTTCACCGGTCGAGCCGCACACTACGATCCCGCTCAATCCCGCCGCGGCGTACGCCCGGAGGTTGGTTGCGTAGGCATCGAGGTCAACCGCTTCATTTCGATCCCCGAACGTCGTCACCACCGGTGCGAATACGCCGCGCAGATTGAGCATTACCGTTTTTTCCCTCTTGGTTCGGGCGGCGATTCGGATTCGCCCAGTGCCGTCGGCACGAGCCCCATGATCCCGCCGTCGTCGTTGTCGTGATGATGACCGTTCGACGTCTCGGGACCACTGTTCAGGACCTTCATCTGAAGCTCGAAGTCCGCCGGGCGCGTCGACGCCGCTTTCGCGATGTCGAAAGATACCTTGTCGGCGTTCACCAAGTCGACCAGGTGCTGGTCGAACGTCTGCATCTGATACGTCTCGCGCCCCTCGGCGATGAAGTCGCGGATCTCGCCGATGCGCGCCTCGAGGATCAGGTCGCGGATCGCGGGCGTCACGACCATCACCTCTGCGGCGACGATGCGTCCGTTCCCGTCCTTGCGCGGCAGAAGTCGCTGCGAGATGACCGCGTTGAGCGATTCCGCGATGCGGATCCGCACCACGTCCTGCTCCTCGGGCGGGAACATCGCGATGATGCGCATGATGGTCGTGACGGCATCCGGCGTGTGCAGCGTGGACATGAGCAGGTGTCCCGTCTCGGCCGCCTTGAGCGCGGTGTCGATCGTCTCGGCGTCGCGCATCTCGCCGATCAGCACGACATCAGGGTCCTGACGGAGGGCGGCCTTCAGCCCATCGCGGAAGCTGTCCGTATCGATGCCGACTTCCCGCTGCGTGATGGACGAGTTGATGTCGCGGTGCAGAAACTCGATTGGCTGCTCGAGCGTGACGATGTGCTTGTGCATCTGCGTATTGATCACGTTCACCATCGCGGCGAGCGTGCTCGATTTTCCCGAGCCGGTGACGCCGGTCACGAGCACCATTCCGCGCTCCGCCTCGGCCAGCTTCGAGATCACTGGCGGGAGCTGCAGCGTGTCGACCGTCGGAATGGTGAACGGAATCACGCGCATGACGATCATGAAGCTCGACCGCTGCCGCAGAATGTTGACGCGGAAGCGGCCAACACCCGCCACGCCCCACGAGCAGTCGTAGTCGAGAATGCTGTCGATGCGCTGTCTCACTTCCTCGTTGTGAATCAACCGGAGCGCGATCGCCTTCGTCTGGTCAGGCGTCAGCGCCTGCTTGGTGAGCGCGACCAGCCGGCCATCGATGCGTGCGCGGAAGACGTCGCCTGCTTTGATGTGAAGGTCCGACGCCCCACGATCGACCGCCGCCTTGATGATCTTTTCCATGAATCAGAGTTGTACGGGATTCAGTAGCCCGCGTCCTTGTCGACGAGATTCCGGAGCGGGTCGCCGCGCCGGTATCGCACCCAGTTGTCGAGGAACAGCTCGAGCTCGCGTTCCCAGAACCGACGAGGCGAAATCGCCGCCACGTGTGGCGTGAGGAGCACCTGCCGAAGCCCCCAGAGCGGGCTGCTGGGCGGGAGTGGCTCCTCCCTGAAGACGTCGAGCACCGCGCCACGGAGACTCCC
>JAJKIV010000121.1 GCA_021154285.1 Gemmatimonas sp.
CCCGTCGTGTTCCCGGTGGCGTTCGAGGAGCTGGCGGCGACGTTCGACTTCCGGGAGCTCAGCGATGAACGCCACAACTCCGACGGGTTCGATGTCCGGGCGTTCGCCGTGCGACACCCGGGCGGCGCGTTAGGCTACCGGTTCGCTGCGCGTGAGCCGGGTGGGGCGCAACTGGGCACCGCGTTCGTGTACATCTCGGACAACGAGCTCCGGGCTGGCGATGCGGCGGCGAGCACCGATCGGTGGCGCGCGAAGCTGGTGGACTTCATTCGCGGCGCCCGCGTGCTCATTCACGACGCGACGTACACCGAAGATGAGTACGAGTTGCATCGGGGGTGGGGACACTCGACGTATGGCGACGCGGTCGCCCTGGCGCTCGAGAGTGGTGTGGAGACGCTGGTCCTGTTCCACCACAGTCCGGATCGCAGCGACGACGAGCTCGATACACGACTCGCGGAATGCCGAGCGTCAACGGCACGGTCCGGCCGCACACTGCGCGTGATCGCGGCCGCTGAGGGCATGGAATTGGACGTTTAGCCGTCAGCCATCAGCCATCGGCTCAAACGGCGACGCTCGATTCCCGATTCCCTATTCCCGATTCCCGACCAGTCCCCCAGCCACCGCCGCCGGGTGTCATGACCGTCACCACATCGCCCGGCTCCAGCTCCATGCGGCATTTCGCCGGAATGGCCTTGCCGTTGAGTTGATTCACGCCGGGCGCTCCGGGCGCGCCGCCGGCAATCCCGCTTGGGGCGTGGCGTCGGCGTTCGGTGACCAGTGTCACAGTGCACCGTTCAAGCACCCGGTACCGCCGCACCACGCCATCGCCGCCCGCGAACGCGCCGGCGCCGCCAGATCCGCGACGCACCGCGTACTCGTCGATGCGGATGGGGTAGGCGTGCTCCAGCGATTCGATCGGCGTGTTGCGCGTGTTGCTCATGCCGACGTGCACGGCACTCGGACCCGGGCCGCGCGCACTCGCGCCCTGGCCACCGCCTAACGTCTCGTAGAACGTCCAGCCGACGCCGCCGAACGTGATGTTGTTCATGGTCCCCTGCCCCTGCGCGGGAACGGCGACGCCCGCATTGCCGAGTGCAGCGAAGATCGTGTCCGTGATCCGCGTCGACATCTCGACGTTTCCGGCCGCTACCGCAGACGGCCACCGCGCGTCGATCGCGCAGCCGGCAGGAATCGCGAGGTCCAGCGCCTCGGCTATGCCATCGTTCGTCGGAACATCGTCGTCGAGCAGGGTCCGGAGCACGAACACCGCCGCCGCACGAGTTACCGACCGCGGGCAATTCACGTTACCACGTACTGCGGGCGCGGTGCCGGTGAAGTCGAGTCGCATCCGCCCGTCACGAACCGAGACCTCCGCGGCCACCGGTACGTCGGCGTCCGACACACCATCACCCTCGAGCGCGTCGACGCCGCGGCCGTGGATGTCGCCCAGCTCCGCGATCCTCGCGAGTGCGCGGCGTCGGGTGTAATCCAGGAGTGCCTCACAAGCGGCATCGAGCCGCGCCGGAGTTTCACGGAGGCGGAGCGCGAGCCAGCCCTCGCGACCCGCCGCGCAGGCCGCTCGCTGCGCCGCGAGGTCGCCGTGGCGCTCGGCGGGCGTGCGGACGTTCGCCAGGACGAGGCGCAGGACATCATCGACCGGAATGCCACGCCGTGCGATCCGCACGGGAGGCACGATAATGCCTTCCTGAAAAAGCTCAGTCGCACCCTGCGGCATGCTGCCCGGGCTCATACCGCCGACGTCCGCGTGATGCGCACGAACGGCGGCGAATCCCACGATCGCGCCACCATCGCCGATCGCCTCCACCATCGTCAGGTCCGGTAGATGCGATCCGCCGGCGTACGGGTCGTTGAGCAGGAACACGTCGCCCGGCTCGGGTCCCTGCGTCATCACCGCGCGCACCGACTCCGGCATTGCGCCGAGGTGGACAGGAATGTGCGCGGCTTGGGCGACCATGCGTCCACGCGCGTCGAACAGCGCCGACGAGGCATCGCGACGCTCGCGGATATTCGGCGACAGCGCCCCGCGCTCCAGCACGACGCCCATCTCTTCGGCAATCATCGAGACGGCGTTCGACATCACCATGAGCGCGAGCGGATCGAAACCGGAGGTCGCGGTCATCGTGCCTCCAGTGCCCACCCGCCGATGCCTAACGATCTGGCGGTCCAGCCATCGGCTACCAGCAGCGTCGCGTCGGGCAGCCCGATCGTCGCGCGGCCGGCAACGACGCCCATCAGCTCGCCGCCATCATCGAGCCGGGTCTCGTCGCTCCACGCGGAGCGGCCGCGTCGGGCGAGCTGCATGGTGTGCCCGCCAACGGAGAGGCTGCAGCGCACGCTCACGATCTCCACATCGCGATCCAGGGTGAAGCCGAACCGCTCGTCGTGACGCGCGAGAAAGCGCTGCCTGATCCCATCCACGCCGAGGCTGGGCGAGACCTCGACGTCCAACTCGTGGCCCTGCCCAACGTATCGTGCTCGCGCGAAGTGCTTCACGGCTCCGCCATCGCCGTTTGAATGGCCGTTCGATCTCAACGTCGTCTCGAGCGATGAGAAGGGCAACATGTCCGCGCCGAGCTCACCAAGCACCCGCATGACGCTCGCCGTCGTGATGTAGCGTTGCGGCGCGATCGCGAGGCCCAGCGCGCTCAACACGCCGGCATACGGCGGCACGATCACGGTCCGTACGCCAATTCGCTCCGCGAGACCGCAGGCATGGAGGGGTCCGCCGCCTCCGAACGCGACGAGTGCGCATTCCCTGGGATCGATTCCGCGTTCGACGCTTACCCGGCGCAGGGCGCGAGCCATCGATGCGTCGACGATAGCAACGATGGCTTCGGCGGTTGCCTGACGACTCGCCCCGATGCGCGCCGACAGCGCGTCGATCGCCGCGATTGCCCCGGCGACGTCGAGCTCGACACCATCACTCATCGTCGTACTGGCGATGTTGCCGAGTGCGATGTGGGCGTCGGTGACGGTCGGCTGAGTCCCTCCACGATGAAAAGCGACCGGACCGGGTCGAGCCCCGGCGCTGCGCGGCCCGACGCGCAGCGCTCCTCCGTCATCCACCCATGCGATGCTGCCGCCACCCGCGGAGACGGTTTCCACGAGCACGCGCGCGAGCGCGATCGGTACGCCTGCCACCGCGCCGCCGGCCTCGAGCAGCGGTTCACCACCAAGCACCAATCCGACATCGGCGCTGGTGCCGCCAATGTCGATCGTCAACGCTCGCTCGATGCCTAACGTCCGTGCAATGTACGCGGCGCCGGCGACTCCACCGGCCGGGCCGGAAAGTGCCAGCGATGCTCCGTTGAACGCGGCGACAGGTGCCGGTGCAGTGCCGCCGCTCGACGACATCACGCTGGGCTCAGGCAGCCCGGCGGAGTGCAGCCGCTGCGCGAGGCGGGCAACGTAGCGCCCCACTCCCGGGCGGACGTACGCCTCGCACACGGTCGTCGCCGTACGCTCGTACTCTCGGATCTCCGGCAGTACGTCCGTCGAACAGACCACGTCACAGCTCGGCAATCGATTCCGCAGCGCGTCGGCCACCGTTCGCTCGTGCGACGGGTCGGCGTAGGCGTGAAGCAGGGACACCGCAACCACATCCGGTGCGAGCGTCGCGACCCGCTCGGCGACCTCGGCGGCTGCCGTCGCGCTGAGCGGCCTAACGACACCTTCCGGCGCAATCCGCCCGGGCACACCGACGATCCGGTCCGCGGGGACGAGCGGTGGCGGATGGTGCGCCGAGAGATCGTAGAGCGCCGCGCGCTCCTGGCGCCGCAGCTCGAGCAGGTCGGTTGCGCCGTCGGTCGCGCACAACACCACGCGGGCGCCGGTGCGCTCGAGCAGCATATTCGTCACGACGGTGGTGCCGTGGACGATCGTACCAACGGGCGGTGCGCCCGGCGGGAGGCGTGTGAGCGCACGCTCCACGCCCTCGCTCTGATCGCCAGGCGTGCTGGAGACCTTGTACGCGATCACCGATCCATCGTCGGCAACCGCGGCGAGATCGGTGAACGTGCCGCCGACGTCGACGCCGACCGAGAGCCCGCTCACGCGGCCGAGCGCGAGGCGACGGGTTGAACCGCGCCGCCGCGCCGTACTGGCGCGGTTGCCGGCGCCAACGTCAGCGCGAGCACGCACCACGCGAGTGCGAGGTGTGCGGGCAGTGTCAGCGCGATGATCTCGCCGTTCACCTGATTGAACCACGGGAGGATCTGCATCGCGAACCCGACGAACGCGATCGCGGCAATCACCAACGCGAGCGTACGAGCCGCGCGCACGGCGCGGCCGCGCGCGATGGCGAGCGGCAGCACCACCGCGAGTGCGAGCGACAACACGTCGAACTGCAGGAGGTTCTCGTTGCGCGCCATGAAGATGTGGCGCGTGGCGGCCCAGCCAACAATGAGGAGCATGCCGAGGATGCCGTTCAGCGCAGTCCAGATCGTCGCCACGGTCGTGAAGCCAATGCGGGCTGCACGCTTCCCGGCACTCGCACCGCGCGCGAGAACGCCAAGAAGAACAGCAACCGCGAGCCCGATTGCGAGGTTGCGAGCCATCTCATCGGGCGGCTGCCTGGGTTCCGGTGGCCCGGTCGCCACGAACACCTGCCGCTCGGCCTTCACCAGCGGATGCACTGCCCCGTTCGAGTCGCGGAATTTTACGTCGCGCACGTGGTCCATGAGCCGCGCGGGGAGGAACGAGTCTTCCCACTCGCTGAGCTGTCGATCGGCCACCTCGCCAAGGCCGATGTTGGTACCGAGTGCGACGGCCCGGTCGAACTGGAACAAACGCTCCGTGTGGAACCGATACGTCGTATTCGTTAGGTGGGATGCCATCGCCTGCTTGAGCTGTCCGCCGATGGCGCGATCGATCACATCCCTGACTCGCGTAGAACAGTTGTCGAGGTAGTAGTCGTAGCGGTAATAGCGGTTCTCGGGCCGCGCGTTCCAGTCGATGTAGTCGCGGACCGCCAACCGTTCGGCCGGGGTGAGATCGAGCTCCTGCACCCACACGGACCGGTTGGTGTAGCGGTATATGTCGACCGTCCGCACCATGTCCTCACCCTGCATCCAGTACAGGGTATTGCCGGTCATGAACCGCTGAAGAAAATGCGGCTGGGCGAAATCGAACGTCCCCCAGTTGTAGACACTGTCGGTCCCGCGAGTAGCGTCGACGATGCGGATCGCGTTATGCCCGAAGCGCTCCCAGATCCGCGTGCCGTTCCCCATCGTCACGAGGTAGATCGTTAGGTCGGATCCCGGCTCTGGCGACTGGCGACTGGCGACTGGCGACTGAGGGACTCGGGACTGGGGACTTGGGCGGGAAGCTATCACCGTAGAAGAGACTTCTTTGGCGAGAGAAGGCTCCCGGCCGAGTCCCGAGTCCCGAGTCCCGAGTCCCGAGATAAGCGCTAACGCAACCAGCCCGACAGCAATCACAGCTTCACCTCTTTCCCCTCATCGGCCGCCTTGTACGCGGCCTCGATCACCTTGTGCAGGATCACCTGGTCCGACGGCGCCTCGTACGGCGTCTCATCGCGCACAACCGACAGAAAATGTGCGAGCTCGGCACGGTACGACTGATTGAACGAGTTTTCGCGCGTTGCCGCGCCACCCCGCGAGACATCCGTCGGCTTCCCGTTCAGCTCTTTCACCACGCGAAGCGGCGCCAGACGCGCGCTTCCGCGCGATGACAGCGTCTCGAACCACCACCGCTCCTCATACCCCACGTACGCCCACGAGATGTCGAACGTGAACGCGATGCCGGACTCGCTCTCGAGTGTCACGAGCGCCGACTCCTCGACCGCCGTGCCGCGAGGTCGATCCATGTGCGCCCAGACGCGAAGCGGAGTCGGAAAGTCAGCGAGCCACATCGCGAGGTCGACCATGGGGAGACCTTGGTCGAAGAATGCGCCGCCGCCAGCCTCCGCGCGCCGCGCCCGCCACCCTTCATGGCGCAGCCGTGGTTGATACACGCCAGCCCGCACGCCGGTCAGCTTGCCGAGCTCGCCGCCGCGGAGGAAGCGATCCAGCGCCTGGACGTCAGCGCGGAACCGGTGGTTGTTCGCCACAAATACCTTGCGGTCCACCCGGTTGGACGCCGTGAGAATCCGCTCGATGCCGCGCGCCGTGAGCGACAGAGGTCGCTCGCAGAAGACGTGCACTTTCGCCTCGAGCGCCGAGAGCACGTGCGGCTCGTGCAGATGGTTCGGCGTCGCGACGATCACGGCATCGAGCTCGTCGAACTCGAGCAGGTCCTCGATGTCGGTGAAGACATCGGGGACATCGAAGCGATCAGCGAGGGCGCGCGCCTTCGGGCGGTCGTTGTCGCATAACGCGACGAGCTGCGCTCCGCGGAGCTTCGAGAGGAGCGGCAGATGCGCGAGCTGCGCGATCGCCCCGGCACCTACCACGCCGACGCGAATGTTGGGCTTCATTTCGGAGTTTTCGGACGCGGGTTGTCGAAGTAATAGCTGCCGCCGACACGCAGCGAAGCGAATCGGGCGAGGCTCAGGAAATCGTAGCGCGCCTGCGCGTCGAGCGCGACGTGGCGGAGCACACGAACGTTCAGCCCCACCTCGCCTGCCACGCCAACCGCGATCACGTCGGTCGCCCGCTCCACGAACGTGCCGTCGATCAACCGGCCGTCCGCATTCACGATGTGCGTGGCGAGACCCGCGCCGAGGTACGGCGAAAACCACCAGCTGGGTTTATAGGTCCGCCGCGCGTCCGCGCCGAGCACGATGTCGGAAACCGTGATATCGCCCAGAATCACCTCGGCATCGCCCGTCGGATCGGAGATCGCGTTCTTGAGCGAATCGGCGTACGCCTTCACGGCTTTATCGGTAAACTGCGAACCCCAGTACGTCGCGTTGAACACGATTCGCCACCCCGGCGCAATCTCCCCGTAATCCGCCTGGAGGGAGTACGACGTGGTCGGGACGATGCCGTAGGGGGCGACGTGCCCCATCTGTACGCCGAGGCCGGTGAACTTGAGCTTGTCGATACCAAGCCGCTCCGCCCACGACGGGTGGTCGTCCTGCGCCTCCAGCCGACTGGCGACGACGAGCAAAACAGCAAGAATCCGAACGAGTGATCGGAGCTGTTCAATACGCGCGCGCAACGGTGGTCCCGGGGAAATACGTGCGGAGAATCGTGCGGAAGTCCTGACCAGCGCGCGCACGGCCGACAGCGCCCCACTGGCACATGCCGACGCCATGCCCGTAGCCGCGCCCTCGAACCGTCAGACGCGTGAGTCGTCCATCGGACGAGCTGACGACCTCGGGCGAAAAATACGTACTGTTGAGAAGCTCGCCACTCGGCGAACGGAGCACGTACCGAATGTCGTTCCCGCGCAGCCGATAGCGGCCGCTTGACGTCTCGATCCAGAGTGCCGCGACGCGACCCGACGGCGTCTCGCCATCGACATCGACGCGCCGCACCTCGCCCACGGGTCCCGGCGGCACCTGCGCGTAGCTGCGCAGATACCGCTCGACGACAGCAGTGAGGGAATCGGCACGCCAACTTCGCTCCCACCGGAATCGCGGGGCGATGTCACAGTAGTATCGATCCGTGCCGGGGATTCGATCGCTTACGCGCTGCAGGTACGGCGCGCTCTCCGAGCGCCAGATTTCGTCCGGTGCGGCGGTGGTGCCGCCACACGTCGAGTGGTACGGCGCGCTCACCACGCGCCCGTTGAACATCAGGACGAGACCTTCGGTCGCCGCCACCGCGGCGTCCGCGACGGTATTCTCGGCTTCGACGCCGCCGTACACCTGGTCGGTCGTGGTCGCGGTCACGTCGTAGGCGCGGGACGTGTTGCCGAGCCGCGCCACCGCGTAGCTGCGCGCTGCAACGGCCTGCGCCTCCAACGCGGCGCGATCGCCCGCGCCCCGAACACCGAGCTCTCTCGGGACGACGCCACGAAGGTATGCCTCGACGCCGACGCGGTTCACAATGCGCACCCCGGAGTCCGCGGCGAGGATCGAGAGATTCCCGCGGTACCGCCGCTGATTGACCGACAGTATTGCCTCAGGCTTCGCGGCGAGGAGCGACACCGGCCCGGCGAGCTCGCGCCGCGATCCGCCCGGGGCGCCCAGCGTGAGCGTTCCGCCCTGCGACGACAGCGAAACGACGTCGCCTGCCCGGCCCTCGGCCGCGACTCGGCCATCGCGATCGACAAGTCGCCAGGCGTCGGTTGCCGTGAAGTTGGCGCCGGGGAGAACGCCCAGCGACACACGGAGGCCCGCGGCGACGATGGCGTTAGGCACCGGCGCGCTGGGCGCCGGCGTGGAGGGCCGCGTGCAGGCCGCGATGCAGGTAGCCGCAACGATGGCGGCACGGCGCGTCAGGAACGTGAAGCCGGGATCGCGCACCCGCCGCGACATCGCCTAACGCCCGAAGCTCCCCACCGTCGTCACCGGCAGCATGCGGCCGAGTCGGACGGGCCGCAGGACCGCACGCTGATGGTCGACGATGCGCACGGCCGTGGCGGCGAAGTCGTAATCGTCTTCCACCGACGTGAGCTCCACCTCCACGAAGTCGCCGGGCGCCGCATCGGTGGCGACACGCGTCACGCCGTCGACGTCGTCCGCCTGCCACGGCGCGCGAGCCTGTACGCGTCCATCCTCGTCCGCGCGCCGATCCACGAGCACCCGTGTACGCGTACCGACGTGGCCCTCATACCGCTCGGCCGTGATGACGCGCTGCAGTTCCGTCAGGCGCTCGAGTCGTTCACGCTTCACATCGTCGGGAACGTCGTCGTCGAGTGCCCACGCGCGCGTGCCCTCCTGCGCCGAGTACGTGAACGCCCCGACGCGATCGAATCGGGTTTCTTCCAGGAAGTCGAGCAGCTGCTGAAAGTCGTCTTCGGTTTCGCCCGGGAAGCCCACGATGCACGTCGTGCGGATCGCCACGTCTGGGACGACGTCACGAATTCGGCGGATGCGTTCGCGCTGCGTTGCCTGACGCTCGGGGCGGCGCATACGCTTGAGCACCGCGTCCGACGCGTGCTGCATCGGCATGTCGAGGTACCGCAGCAATCGCGGTTCCGTCGCCATGAGATCGAGCAGCTTCGGCGTGAGGCCGGCCGAGTAGAGGTACAGCAGCCGGAGCCACGGAATCGACGTCTCGTCGAGAAGCCCGCGAAGCAGCTCGGGCAAACCAATACCGTTGCGCAGATCACGGCCGTAGTGCGCGAGGTCCTGCGCGACGAGATTGATTTCACGAGCGCCCTGGAGCTCGAGCAGTTGCGCTTCGCGAACGACATCGCCCAACGCGAACGATCGATGCTTTCCCCGCATGAGCGGAATTGCGCAGAACGCGCAGCCGTGATCACACCCCTCGCTGATTTTGAGATAGCGAACGTGCGGGAGGTCGCCCGAGTAGACGCGAACGCCGGGGTGGTCCACGAGCGGATCGCCGAGCAACCCGCGCTCGGTCAGCTCCGGAATCAGCCGGTCCGCTTCCGCCGCACCGAGAAACAGGTCGACTTCGGGGAGCGCTTCCGCGAGCTCGTCCTTGTGTCGCTGGACGAGACAACCCACCGCGATGACGGCCTGACACACGCCGTCGCTCTTGTAGCGACCCGCGCCCACGATGGCGTCGATCGACTCACGCTTGGCGGCGTCGATGAAGCCACATGTGTTGACGATGATGACCTCGGCCTCGTCGAGGTCGGTCGTCGACTCGGCGCCGTGGGCAATCAGCTCTGCCAGATATCGCTCGCTGTCGACGGTGTTCTTATCGCAGCCGAGCGTGAGGAGACCAACCTTCATGGTTGGCATGGACGGGTCAGCATCCCGACAAAACTAGCTGGTCGCTGGCTGCTCGTGCTGGCTGCTGGCCGTGGATTACAAATCGGTTAAGTCCTCGAGGACCAATGGCCCGGGCAGAGACGGCTGGTCACATTCGACGTTAGGGACAACCCGGCGAGGACGCTTCATGTTCAGCACGTGCCTCTTTTGCCACGGGCGACTCGGCAGCAACGACGTCGTCGAGCATTTTCCCGTTGGCTCTCGGCTGGCATTCGATGCGGCGAGAGGCAGACTGTGGGCGGTGTGCCCGCAATGCCGTCGGTGGAACCTGTCCCCGCTCGACGAGCGCTGGGAGGCGATCGAGGAGTGCGAGCGGCTCTACCGAAGCACTCGCGCGCGTGTCTCGACGGACAACATCGGGTTGGCTTCGAACGTCCGTGGCGTCGACCTGATTCGCGTCGGCAAGCCATTACGACCTGAATTTGCTGCGTGGCGGTATGGGCCGCAGCTCAAGTGGCGACACAGCCGAGCGAGGATCGCGGCCGGCGTTGCCGGTGCGGCGGGAGTCGCCGCCGCGGTGGCCGCGGCACCGGTTGCGGCACCGTTCATCGCGCCGGCGTTCTGGGCGTTTGGAGCCAGCGCACCCTTGTGGGTGGTGCCGGGCATGATCGCGATGGACATCAAGGACTACTGGCAGTGGGAGCGCGTTGCGCTGCGATTGCCGGCGTCGAACGGCGGAAAGTTGACCGTGCGGATCCGTCACCTGTGGGAATCCGCGTATTACACGGACCGCTATACAGGCGAGCTGACGCTCCGCGTCGCGCACGACGGCGGCGCGTCCCACTACGACGGTGACAAAGCCTTATCGGCCGGCGGTCGACTCCTCGCGCGCGCGAACTGGCTCGGTGGGGCGGGTCGCCTCGTTCAGCGCGCGGTCGACCACATCGACGAGGTCGGCGACGCGGACGGGTTCCTCCAGAAGACCGCCGCGCGATTCTCGCGGTTCCACGGGCGCCGCATGATGGCGCGGTACCGCCGGGTCGGCGCCATGAGCCTCATGCCCGTGGAGCGTCTCGCGCTCGAGATGGCCGTGCACGAGGAAGCGGAGCGGCGAGCCCTCGAGGGCGAGCTCGCCAAGCTGGCCGCGGAATGGAAGGAAGCCGAGGAGGTGGCGGCGATCGCGGACGACATGTTCGTCACGCCGACCGTCGACGAGTGGATCAAGCAGCGCTCGACCGAGACGCGCGTGCCCGACCCCGGCGGCGCCTAACGATAGTTACCGAACTTCAGCTCGACGCCAAAGTCCTGGGCGCGGAGCATCTGCATGACGAGCTGCAGCTCGTCGCGTGACGGCGAGCTGACGCGAACCTGATCGCCCTGAATCGCGGCCTGGACCTTCTTCATCTTCGCGTCCTTGATCGCGGCCGCGACCTTTTTCGCCGTGTCACCGTCGAGCGACATCTTGAGCCCGACGTCGCGCCGCACGGTGTCGCCCCCGGCCGGCTTGATCTCACCGATATCGAGGTTTTTCACCGGCACGCCACGCTTGATGAGCTTCGCCTGCACGACGTCGAAGAGTGCGCGCATGCGGAAGTCGCTGTCGGCGGTGAGAAGGATCTTCCCTTCTCCGCGCTGAAAGTCGATGGTCGCCTTCGAGTCCTTGAAGTCGTATCGCTGCGCGATCTCCTTCTGCGCCTGGTTGACCGCGTTGTCGACTTCCTGCAGATCGACGCCGGTGGTGATGTCGAAGGAGTTGGTTTGTGCCACGGTCGGGAATCAGGAATAGGGAATCGGGAATCGATGGCCCGTCAGGGCTCCAATTCATCCGGGGTGACAGGGCGCAGCAGAATATCGAAGCCGAGCCAGGCGAGCTTGGAGAACGGGAACAGCACGAACGGCGCGGCCAGCATCCCGATCGGTGCCGCCCACTGGAGCGTGTCCCACGGCACGTTAGGCCACGCGATCAGCATGACCGCGACGAACACGATCGCGAACAGCATCTCCGACACCACCAGATTGAACAGCATCGAGCCGATGAAGTAGTCGCGCTCGCCGCGTTCGATCGCCAGACCGCAGTTGCCGCAGCGGTCTCGCATCTTGAACCAGTGCCGCATGACCGGACCGAGCCCGCAGTGCGGGCAGCGGAGCCGCACCGCTCGCTCCAACACCGTCAGGACCCGCTTGAGGCCCGGCCAGGACATTCCGCGCGCCGATTCGTCGCGCTCGCTGGCGATGGGCTCCTCGGAAGAGGAAGATCGACTCGTGGGCATGACTCGAAGCTAACCGTGACGGCCGCAGATGCACGACGGGCGGGTCGCTGGACCCGCCCGCCCATCCTCGCATGACTCGTGCGCCGCTTCCCCTAGCCGAGAAAGCTCTCCAGCGCGCGTGCCCGCGACACGTGACGCAGCCGCGAAAGCGCCTTCTCCTTGATCTGCCTCACGCGCTCGCGCGTGATGCCCAGGAGCGACCCGATCTGCTCGAGCGTCATCGGCTCCTCACCATCCAGGCCGAAGTAGAGACGGAGAATCTTCGCCTCGCGCTCCTTGAGGCTCGACAGCGCCTCTTCGATCGACTCCGTCAACGCTTTCTCGAACGTCTGCTCGTCAGGCGTCGGGTTGACGTTGTCGGCGAGATAGTCGAGGAGCTTGTTGTCCTCGCCCGGCGTGAGCGGCGCATCGAGGGAGAGGTGGGTCTGCGAGATCGACATCGTCTTCGCGACCTCTTCCTCGGTGATGTCCATGCCGTCGGCGATCTCGGCATGTGTGGCTTCGCGCCCTAGCTCCTGCAGCAGCGCATTCGCCCGCTTGCCGATGCGGTGCAGCGTACCCGCGCGATTGAGCGGCACGCGTACGATGCGCGACTGCTCGGCGAGCGCCTGCAGGATCGCCTGGCGAATCCACCACACGGCGTACGAGATGAACTTGATGCCTTTCGTCTCGTCGAACTTATGAGCGGCGCGGATGAGGCCGAGATTGCCCTCGTTGATCAGATCCGAGAGCGACACGCCCTGGTTCTGATACTTCTTCGCCACCGAGACGACGAAG
>JAJKIV010000122.1 GCA_021154285.1 Gemmatimonas sp.
CGTCGGCGCGCACGGAGCAAATCTGCGAGCATTCGCGCAATCGATGTTCGAAATCCGCGTTAGGTGATTGGTCATCGGTTCTTCCAGCGTCCATCTGGATGAGCCGGCATACCCCTTGTTGACTTAGGCATGGTCGCCACCCTATACTCTGTTCACTTAGGGGTGCACGCCTCCTCGCTGGAGCGACCATGGCCGGTTCCGATCTGTTCACCGGAACGCTCGATATTCTGATTCTCAAGGCCCTGACCTGGGGGCCACGACACGGGTACGCGATCGGACGCTGGATTCGCGAGACCACCGAGGATGTCCTCGCCGTCCAGGAAGGCGCGCTCTACCCCGCACTGCATCGCCTCGAGCGGCGCGGCGTGATTTCCGAGGCGTGGGGCGAGACGGACACCGGTCGGCAGGCCAAATACTACACGCTCACCACCGCCGGCCGAGCGCATCTGCGGGCGGAGTCGGCTCGCTGGGCGGCCTATTCGCGCGCCGTCACCCGCGCGCTCGCCGTCAGCTCCGCCTAACGACGAGGAGCCACCATGAAGCATACATTCCGACTCAGCGAAACACGCCCGGACGCGCGCCGCGACGTCAGCGACGAGATCCGGTTCCACCTCGATATGCGGACCCAGGAGTTGATCCAGCAGGGCATGTCAGCAGACGAGGCCCTGCGAGAAGCTCAGCACCAGTTCGGTGACATCGCGGCCATCGAGGCCGAGTGCCGCGATGAGCGCCACGCGCGGACACGCGAGCGCGGCCGGCGTGAGTGGTGGCACGGGCTCGGCATGGATCTCCGCTACGCGTTGCGGTCCCTGCGCACGAACGCCGGATTCACGCTCGCGGCCGTCCTCACGCTCGGCCTCGGGATCGGCGCGGCGGCCGCCGTGTTCACCGTCGTGGATGGCGTGTTGCTCCGGCCGCTTCCGTACACGAACCCGTCGCGGCTCGCGATGTTGTGGATCTCCAGCGCAGCGAGCCAGGGTGGAGGCGAGCTTCCGCTGTCCAGCGGCCTGTACGTCGAGGCTCGGGATGCCGTGAAGGACCTCTCGACGATGGCGGCCTTCCGTTCATGGCCGTTCGTGCTGAGCGGCGAGTCGAACACGGAGCCGGAGCAGATCGCCGGTGCCCGTACTGAGCCGACGCTCTTCGCCACGTTAGGCGTTCGGCCCGTGCTCGGCCGCACGTTCACGCCGGACGAGGCGCGGCCCGGTGCCACTCGCGTCGTGCTGATCTCCTACGCGCTCTGGCAACGGCGCTTCGGCGGCGCTCGCGACGTCCTCGGCCGGATGGTGACGCTGAGCGGCGAGCGGTATTCCATCATTGGCGTCATGCCGCGCGGGTTCGGGTTTCCGCGAGGTGCCGAGCTTCCGGCGGGGCTGCAATTCGGCCCGCGTACGGACGTCTGGGCGCCGCTCCCGTTCACGGAGGAGGATCGCCGCAACTACGGGACAATGAACCTCTCGGCCGTCGCCCGACTCGCGCCCGGCGTCACACGAGCAGCGGCCCAGACCGAGGTCGACGCGCTCGCGAGCAGGGTATTCAGGCAGATCGGGTTCCCGGACGGACGGTTCGGCTACGCGATCGTCGGGCTCGAGGACCAGGCCTCGCGCACGGTCCGCCGCGGGCTGCTCGTGCTGCTCGGGGCGGTGGGGTTCGTCCTCCTCATCGCGTGCACGAACGTCGCCAACCTGCTGATCGCACGCACGGCCGCGCGCGAACGCGAGTTCGCGGTACGCGCCGCGCTCGGCGCGGGGCGACTCCGTATTGTCCGCCAGCTCGTCACCGAGAACATCGTTCTCGCGTTAGGTGGCGCGGTCGTCGGCGTGACGATCGCCATCTGGGGCTCACGGGTCATGCTGTCGCTCGTGCCAGGAAGCCTGCCGCGCGCCGATGACGTCGCGGTGGACGCGCGCGTCGTTGCGTTCACGTGCGGCGTGGCCGTCGTGGCCGGCATCGCGTTCGGGATCGCGAGCGCGCTGCACGTCGCGCGTCGAAGCGTCGCGGCTACCCTCCAGAGCGGCGGGACACGGCTCACCGGCAACGCGCGCCAGCGTTTCGGTCGCCGGCTGATCGTCGCCGCGGAGGTAGCGCTGTCCGTCGTGCTGCTCGTCGGCGCCGGGCTTCTCGCCGGGAGCTTTGCTCGCCTCCAGCACGTCACACCCGGCTTCGACCCTAACGATGTGTTGACCGGAAACGTTCTCCTGCCGGTCGGGGCCCGCTTCGATCCGGTGCGTGACGGGCCAGCGTGGCGTCAGTTCTTCGACGAGCTCACGGCTCGCCTCGACGCGCTTCCGGGCGTCGGCGACGCCGGCGCCGTCAGCTCACTTCCGCTCTCCGGCGCAGTGGAGTCTGGCGGGTTTACCATCGACGGACGCCCGCGACCGGCACCGGGTGAGTCACCCACGGCGGACTACTCGGTTGTCAGCGGTGATTATTTCGCCGCAATGCGGATCCGCTTGCTCGCAGGGCGAATGTTCGACGGCCGCGACAGGAGCGACGCGCCGGGCGTGGTGATCGTGAACCGCGAGCTCGCACGCCGCCACTTCCCCGGGACGTCACCGATTGGGCAGCGGATTCGTACCGGATTCGATTTCTCGAATGGTGCCTCGCCCCGCGAGATCATCGGCGTCGTTGACGACGTGAAGCAGACAGCGCTCGATGCGGAGACGAATCCGGCAGCGTACGTGCCGGAGACGCAGATGTCGTATCCGTTCATGTCGATCGTCGTTCGCGCCAAATGCGCCGCCGGCCAGACCGCGTGCGATCCCACGGTAGTCCTTCCGTCGGTTCGGCGCGAGCTCGCGCGTTTGGACGGCACACTCGCCCTGTCCAACGTGCGTCCTCTCTCGAGCGTGTTTGCCGACTCGATCGCGCGGCAGCGATTCAGCATGGCGGTGCTGGGCGTGTTTGCCACGCTGGCACTGCTGCTCGCGCTCGTGGGGTTGTACGGCGTCATTGCGCTCAGTGTCGGTCAACGCCGTCGCGAGATCGGCGTCCGCATGGCGCTCGGTGCGCAGCCGCGCGATGTCCTCGCGTTGGTGCTCGGCGAAGGGATGCGCGTGACACTACTCGGCGTCGCGATCGGGTTGGCGGGCGCATTTGCGCTGACCCGCGTGCTTCGGAGCCTGCTGTTCGACATGAGTACGACTGATCCACGATTCTTTGCCAGCGCGGCGATTCTCGTCGGCATTGTATCGCTCGCCGCGACCTACATACCTGCACGTCGCGCACTGGGCGTCGATGCGACGTCCGTGTTGCGGGACGCATGACGAGGGCAGCTCACCGCCACCGCGCGAACCGGCCCATGTTCGTCACCAGCCCGGCGTACAACGCGTGCGGTTGGGGACCATGAATCGGCGTAATGAATCCGACGTCAAACTCGAGTACCGAGTGCACAATCACGGTCGGGCCGGCGAGCAGTGCGACGATCGGTGGGTCGCCGGCCGGACCCGACGTGCCGGGGTACCCGTAACACTCGAGTGCCAACCCGAAAGGTCCGCGTAGCGGAATCCCGGCTGAGGCGGTCCACAACGACGAAAAGCGCGGCGCCTGCGTGCCGTCCCCGCTTCGCCACGTCGCGCCGACGTTGAGATCGAGCCCTATCGGACCGATGGTTCGGCTATCGATGAGTAAGAGGCTCGCGTCCGTTGTACCCGTTCCGCGCACACCGCCGGTCGCGAATTTGACCGACGGGAGTACCGCGACGTCGTGCAGTTGCGGATGATCCTCGACGATCCGCCACTTCAGGCCCGCGGAGATGTCGCCCGCGCCGAACGGCACCCCGGTCGAGCTGGACGCCGGCAACCCGATCGACAGCTGCATGGTGCGCGCGAGACCGACCTTGAGCTCCGTCGGAACGCCTAACGCGGTCGTGCCATCGGCGAAGCGGTCGTGCTCGACCCCGGTCTCGAGCTCAGCGTAGCCGGGTGCCACCGTGCCGGCGTGCGTCGCCACACTCGGCCGCTCGGGCTGGACTGCCCGTGGGTGGTAATTGCTTCCCCCGCCGGACGCGGGCGACGCTCCGCTCGACACCGGAGTTGATGTCGAGACCGGCCTGACGACGGCCGCGCTTCGCGCGAGCAGCGTTCGATCTCCGGTGGAGTCCTCGCCGACATAGCCACGCAGCCGCAGTCGCGGCACCGCGGCGCCATCGATCATCACGGTATCGAGCGCGAAGTCGACACACGATGAAGCCTCGCGGCCAGGCCGCCGCAGGAAGCAGATCTCGCCCGTCCCGCCGACCGCGCCACCGGACTCCCAGCGACCATACTGCCGTCGTGATTCGTGCCGGCCGGAGTCATCGATACGGACCTCGAGCAGGCCGTCGTCGCCGTTAGGCGCGAGCGGCCACACCATCGTGTCCCCCGGCGCGGATTTGTGCAGGTCGACCCACTCGCCCGCGATGCCGCGCGGGAGCACGGCGCTACCACGCACCGTCGCGCAGCCGATGACCAGCGCCACGAGTACGCAGCTCAAAGGGAGCGCGGAATGACCTCGTAGCTTCTCAGTGCTCATGCCCAATCTATTAGCCATTAGGGACTAGCTACGAGCTAACAGGCATGAGCTGTTGGCGTCAGCCGCTATCGGCCGCCGAGGCCCAGAGATGCAGTGTCACGTATCCGCGCCAGGGCCGCCATCGTTCGGCGACCTCCAGGATGGATTGACGGGCCACGCCCGCCGCCTGCATGCGCTTGATCACGCCGAGGTCCGCGCTCGGGAACGCGTCGCGATCGCCTAACGCCCGCATTCGCACGTAGGATGCCGTCCACGGCCCGACGCCGGGGAGCTGCTCGAGCGCCGCTTGCGCTTCGTCAGCAGGGACGGTCCGAAGCCGCTCGAGGTCCAACGTACCATCGGCGATCCGCTGAGCGGCGCCGTGCAACGTCGCCGCACGCGCTTTCGTTAGGCCTATCTCGCGCAGGCGATCCGCAGCCGCCTCAGCCACGTCCGCTGGAGTCGGGAAGGCGAGAAAGCCCGAATTTTTCGCGCCGGGCACGGGGCGCGAAACGAGGCGCACCAGCCGATCGGTGATCGTGCTCGCACCGGCGACGCTCACCTGCTGTCCGAGGATCGCGCGGGCCAGCCCCTCGAACGGGTCGAGGAGTTGCGGGAGCCGGATCCCGGACCGCCGGCGAACGATCGGCGCGAGAATCGGGTCGCGTCGGGCGAGACGGTGAAAGTGCCCGAGGTCGACATCCAGATCCAGCATCCGCCTAACGGCTGCCTCCAGTGCGCCCGCCGGAAGTCGGGGACGCGAGGTGGCGACCAGCACGCGCCGCGCGCGGTCTCGGGCGCCAGACCCGCCGACGACCTCGGTCAGCAGCAACGTGACTGGCTTGCCGTTCACACGGACTGACCGGTGATACGCGCGCTCACGAACCGATTCGAGCGACGCGACGGTACGGGCCGCGAGGAACCCGAGCACCCAGTCGAAGTCGAAGTCCGGCGGAAGCGCAATGCGAACGACGCTGTCGTCTCGCGAAGCCATCGCCATCAGTAACGTCCGCCCGCGCCGCCGCCACCAGCCGACCCGCCGCCGAAGCTGCTCCCGCCCCCGCCCCCTCCCGACCCGCCGGAACCTCCGGAGCTGACCTGTACGCGTGGGATCGTCCGCATGTACGTGCGACCCCAGCCGCAGTTGTCGCAATGCTCGGTCACTTCCTCGCTGCCCTCGTGACTCGTCGTCGCGCGGACCATTGTTCGTGTTTCTGTCTCCAGCGTGCGTCGCTGGCATGACTGGCATTTCGAGTAGCGGCTGAACCAGGCCTTGTGCGGGACAATCGACACGTACTGACAAGTGGGGCACACCCACACGTCGTAGTTCACGCTCTTGAGCCGCTCCTCGAGCTGTTGGCCGGGGTCGAGGCGCGCGTCGTCGGCCTGCTCGTCGAGACGAACCATCTTGCCGTGGCCGTTCGGGCACTGCCGCGAGCGACGGCGGCGGTACGCCACGACGCCACCCACGCCGCCTGCGAGCGCCAGGAGCCCGCCCATCGCGCCGAACACGATGCCCGTTCGTCGTCCTGCCGCGCGACCCGGCTCACGCTCGACCACCGAACGCCCGTTAGGCGGCGGGTTGGTCGTCGACATCGTCGAGCCACGGGCATCCTTTTCCTCGCGCGCGGCGGCCGAGATCGCCTCGACGCCCGCCAGCATCCCGGCGTCGAACCCCTTGCGGCGGAAGGCCGGAAAGATCGCCTCGTCCCGAATGCGGCCAACGCGTGAATCCGGTAGAACACCCTCGAGGCCGTACCCTACACTGACCTGCACGGCACGTTGAGTCGGAACCCAGAGTACCACGATGCCGTTGTCACGACCCTTCTGCCCTACGCCCCACATGCGATGCAGTGCGAGGGCGACGTCGAAGGGCTCGAACCCGGATGTCGAGTCGATCGCGACCACGGTAATTTCCGTCCCCGTTTCCCGGGACAGCCGGGACAGGACCGAGTTGAGGGAGTCCACCGTTGCCGGCGCGAGGTGATGGGACGGATCCGCCACCCACGAGCCGTTCGTCACCCTGGGATTCGGCACCCACCGCAGCCGCTCCGCCTGTGCAGGCGTGATCTGCAGCAACAAGGTCGCCGCCAACAGCAATGTCGTCATGCACGCGGCTCCCCGACCGCGAGTGATCTGGCGCGATTATCGGGCACCGGACCCCTGCCCTGGTGTATGGTGACTGGCTCTCAACGGCTTCCATGGGTGTGTGCAGCAGGGCATACTATGGAGGCTCAACCCCTGATCCGGTAACCTCTTCAAACACCGCTGCATGCGCTCTTCGATCGTAATCTGTCTTGCCGTCATCGGCCTGGTTGGCGTTGCTGGCGCCCCTCGCTCCGCGGCCGCTCAGCAAGGCACCATGGCCAGCGTGACCGGGAGCGTCATCGACAGCATCCACGGCGGAGTGCCCCTCGCCGGGGCGGTCATCCGGATCAGTGACACGAAGCTCGAGGGCACAACCGACAAGAACGGGCACTTTCAGATCGACAGCATCCCGCCCGGACAGCACAGCCTTTCGCTCATCCATCCGCTGCTCGATACGCTGGGCGTCGCCATCAATACGAAGGCGGTCCCGTTCCAGGCTGGGCCCCCATTGGCCGTAGAGTTGGCGGTTCCATCGGTCGAGACTGTCCTCGCGATGTCGTGCGCACCCGCGTGGCGGCGCCGCGGTCCATCCGCCCTTGTAGGAAGGGTGCTCGACGCCGACAACGACACGCCCCTCGCTGGCGCCTCGGTGTCACTCACCTGGAAGGAGCTGGACCTAACGAACCTTCGGAAAAGAGATGTGGTTCGGAAAGGGACCGTCGGGGCTGACGGCATGTATCGCATCTGTGGGCTCCCTGGCGACGTCGATGGAAATGTCCAGGCGGAGTTCAGCGGCAGAAAGACCGCTGAAGTCCACGTGAAGATGGACGAAGCGAACCCGCTTGGCTTCCAGAGCCTGCGGATTGGCACCACAGTGGTCGAGGAAGCGCCAGCTGATACGACGGGCGGCGTGAAGAAAGGCGTTGTTCAGGGCGACACAGCCAAGCGCCTGCGAGGTCCCGCGCGCCTAACGGGAAGAGTGATCAACGCGGCCGGGGCACCGGTCGGCAACGCGCGCGTTGACGTGAGCGGCACTGGCGCCGCGACGCTGAGCCGCGAGGACGGCACGTTCGGGTTCTCTGACCTGCCGAGCGGTACACAAGCCCTGGTCGTTCGACAGCTGGGCTTCGAGCCAGTGGAGGTAGCCGTCGAGCTTTCGGGCAAGGCGCCGAAGCAGGTGACAGTGACGCTCGCCAAGCCGGCACGCGTGCTTGACCCGGTTGCCGTGACCGCCACGAGCTCGAAGGACGGGCTCGATCAAGTCGGATTCGCGCAGCGAAAGAAGACCGGGTTTGGCTACTTCATGACGCCGGATGAGATCAATGATCGTCAGGCAACGCGCATGACGGATCTCTTCCGCTCGATCCCCTCACTCCGCGTCACCCCGTCCGGGAATGATTACATCGTCGAGAGCGCCCGGGACGCCACCGGCGGCTGCATGAACTACGTCGTCGACGGGGCGCCGTACAAGTCGCTCTATCCCGGCGACGTCGATCGACTCATGCCGCCGTCTGACCTTGCAGCCATCGAGGTGTACACGGGTTCCTCCACACCTGCGGAGTTCCAGCAGGCGGGCAGCTCGTCGTGCACGACGATCGTCATGTGGAGCAAGTTCAAGGTCAAGAAAGACCGGTAGCGGCAGTTCTGCAGTTTCAAGGGGTCAGAGCCCTTGATCCGACCGGATCAAGGGCTCTGACCCCTTGAAACCGAATCTCGACCCGAACCCTCTTTTTCCTTACGGCCGGAACACCACCTCAGCCGGGAGGGACCGCACGAGCACCCCACCCGATGGCCCCACTGCGCTCGGCACGCCGTTCACGCGCGCTTCGCTGACCGACTTCGCGAACGGCGAATACACCACGATCCCGCCGGGAGGAATCGTTAGGCCCGCGGACATCGACACGCGGGCCCGGCCGTTCTCGTTGCGGATCGTGTAGCTGAGCGGCCCGTAATGCGTCGAGAGTCGCCGCACCGTCACGCCCGGCTTCTCCATGACCCACGCCTCGGGAATCCCGGCGCCAATCACGAGTGACGCGTCGCCCTCGCGTTCGTACGCGAACATGTCGAGCAGCGAGCGGATGTAGTCGGAACCAACCCACGTGTGCGGCATGTCGCCGACGAACTTCGGCGTCGCGGGATCGCGCCACACGACTTCGGCCCACTGGTACCACTCGGGTGGCCGCTGGCCCTTGAAGAACCAGTCGAGCAACTCGTGGGCGCGGTCGCGCTTGCCTAACCGCACCATCGTTCCGACGGCCCGAAGCTCGTACGGCGTGTAGCTCTCCCACGGCTTCGTGCCGTCTCGCCGTGCGACGAACTCGGTCCAGTACCGGTCGAACGTGCGGTCGAGCGCATGCGCGACGCTATCGGGCATGCGACCCATCTCGCCGACGGGCGTCACGGCTATCGTCGTCGACGTCGCGTCGAAATCGCCGAGGTCCGCTGCGCCCGGGATGTAGTCGATGTGGTGCTGCGCCATCGCGAACTGAATGGACGCGTACAGGTCGCGTTTGAACTCGTCGCGCAGCGACATCAGCTGCGGCTCCTCCGGTCGGCTCAGCGCGTGAGCGAGCTCCACCGCGTCCTTGAGTCCGCGCAGCGCGAAGAAGTCGTCCCAGTACGAGTGCATCGGCTTGGCCGAGTAGCCCTCGTGGCTGATCGAGGGCGGGAGGATGCCGTAGAACGCGCGCTTGTCGCCGCCCTGAAATTCCGGCTTGCGACGCTGCTGGCGAAGTGAGTCGATGTACAGGGCGGCCCGCAACACGTTAGGCCAGAGGCGATCCGCAACCGCGCGGTCGTGCGTGTGCCGCCAGTACTCGGCCGCGAGGTAGATGAATTCCCCGTTGCTGTCGTGCTCGGGGACAGGGTCAGCTCCTCGCGAGTCGACGCAGCACGGCACTTTGCCGTTCGGGTATTGGAAGCCTGCGTACCACTCGAGGAACTCGCGCGCGACGTCGGGTCGGCCCATCCGCAGGAGTGCCGTGGCCTCGAGCGAGCCGTCGCGAATCCACGACCTCCCGTAGGCTCGCGAGCCGGGCTGCAACCCGGCGTGGTCGCGGTTGACGAGAATGTAGCCGAGATTCGCGTACAGCGTGTTCACGACGCGCGAGGCAGATGGCGGCAGCTCGATCGTCACGCGTTCGATCGCATCCCGCCACAGGCGACGCGCGTCGGCCACGCGATCGCGCGGCGCACGGGCGCCGAGCACGCGCTCGCGCTCCAACTGCGCGATGGACGCCTCGTGCAGCGGCAGCGCGAGCTCGACGACCGCTGCGGTACCACTGTCGACGTCGACGGTGTACACCAGGGCGCCGGAGGCCTGGCCGAACGGGTCCTGCACGCTGCTGGCGGGTGGCAGTGAGCCATCGCGGAGATAGTCCACGATATTACCCTGGTCGAACGTCGCCGCGCCGAACCCGTTAGGCGGCGTCAGTGACATTGCCACCGTCTCTCCGTTCACGCGGACCACTTGCCCCTCGGCCGCCAGCTGCCGGACGGTGGCCACGCCGCCAGGCGTGTTGAGGAACTGCCATGGCGGATTCACCTGAAACGGCCGTATCGCAAGGTACAGCCGCATCGACTGTCGCGTGCGACTCGTGTTGGCGAGCCGATACTGCAGGTAGGCGATGGAGGAGTCCTGTCCTCCGAGCACAGCGACCGGTGCGAGCGTGAGCTGCCAGTCGTCGGCCGTCCACGCGACGCTCGGCTCGGGAAAATGCGATCCCGCGAGCGATTGCGTGGTTTTCACATCGTGCCAGGTGGAGAGCTTGCCGCCCACGAACACGAACGGCTCCACGGAGAAGCCACCTTTCCGCGCCTCCACCATCCCTTCTTCGTTGACGAGCACCTCTGCCTGGTCGCCGTCCGCGCCGGCAATGGTCCAGTAGGACTGGACGCCGCTCAGATATTTGGGATAACTGCCGGCCGGTGCGTCCTTCGCGACCGCGGCGAAAAACGCGTTCTTCGACTCCGACCAGGCGAGTGGCTCGACCGTGATCTCGCGTAACCCGAAGGTGTCGGACGGGCCACGCTCGAGCGCGAGCCTCACGAACCTCGTGTCGCTCTCCGGCAGGTAGATGTAGTCCCTGCCACCGTTTCCGCCGGCGACGTGGTAGCGGGTTTCCCACGTCCTGCCGTCGGGCGAGAAGTCGACAGTGTAGTCGGACGCCTGATGGCCGGGTTCCCACTCGACCTCGAGACCGCCGAACTCGCGGCTCTGCAGGAAGTCCACCTGCACTGCTTGCCGCGCGTTAGGCGGCAACGTAACCGGTGGCGGGGCGCCTTTTTTGGCAGGCGGCGGAGGCGTGGCTGGAACCGGCGTCGAGGAAGATCGCCAGAGCGTCGACGTGTCGCTGTCGAGGGCGCGTCTAGCTTCGAAACCGGCGGCCTCCGACGTTGCGGTGACGGCTGGGGTCAGCGCGTACGGTCGGTCAGGCTCGCGCGGGCGCAGCTGTAACTCATCGATCCAGACCGTTCCTTTTCCGCCCGTGCCGGCCGTGATCGAGAACTCGATGGCGGCGACGCGCGTCAGCTCTCCGCCACCCTTGGGCCCCCAGGCGAACGTGATCTGACGTTTCTTCCGAACAACCTCGGTCCACACGCGCGGAAACTCGAAGCCCGGCTGGTTGGACCACCACACGTTGTCGCCGCTCGGATCGATGAGCTTGAACTCGAGCGTGTTAGGCGGCGCGTCGCCACGTATGCGAAACGAGAACTCGTAGTTGGGGGGAACCGTAACGTTGAATGCGCGGTGTACAACCGCGTACCCGCCGCGGCCGTGGAAGTCGAAGTCGAGCCGCATGGCGCGTCCGCGGAAACCCGAGTCGCTCGAAACCTGGAGCGACACGCCATCGGACGGGGTCGCGCGCCAGTCCTTCACAGACTCGAACGCGTCGAGCATCGCCGGCTTCTGTTGGGCCGAGGAGCTGCGCGCGCCACCCATTGTGCCCGCCAGCAGCAGCCCGGCGGCGGCCCATCTCATCCCTTCACGCTCCTGGCCATGTCATCCTGGATGATAGTAGCGGTGCTGTCACGCGTTTCATCGCTCAGGACGATGCGCGGGCCCATGAAGTCATTGATCGAGCCAGCCGCCGGTAAACCCGGCGCGCTTCAGGCCGGCCTTGATGTACGAGTTCGTCCGCATGACACGCCAGACGAGACCCGACCGGTGATTCTCGATCATCGCGAGGATTGGGCCCTGGTCGATCCCCAGGTAGTCACTGTCGAACCAGGCGATGCCCGGCGCGACCGCCCCCGCCTGCGGCGTTAGGCCCGTCTTCGGGAACGTCGCATTGAACGCGTCGAGGAAGCCGTACTTCGTGAAAAGCCCGTCGCCGTACTTCTCGCGCATGGCGATCAGCGCAGGAATCGTGATCTCCGGCGCAAACGGGACCGACCCGCCGACCGCCGTTGGCGCGATGGTCCCGTCATCCCGAATCTCGTTCCACGCGGCGCCCCGGGCCGCGTAGGTGAAGAACACGCGCGGAATGCCGTCCACGGTGATCGGTCCATCGCGCGGACCATCAGATGCCGTGAGTCCCCACTGGTTCGCGCCGTACCCAACCCACTTGTACGGATTCTCGATCGCGTACTCGCGCTGCGAGATGGTCGCGCGCCGTGAGTTCTCGAAGTAGTCGATCCCCTTCCCCCGCATATATGCGTCGCGGATGCCGCGGAAGTCGACCCACACGTGTGAGTACTGATGGCCGAACAGCGGCGCGAAGTTCACGTGCTGCTGGCCGTAGAAGTCGTGCCACTGGTAGTTCTTCGTCCACTCGTCCCACGCCGATGGCTCGATGGCGTGCGTCGGCGAGCCTAACGCGAGCACGTAGAGGATCATCGCCTCATCATAGCCGCGCCAGTCGAACGGCTCGAACCCCGCTTCGGGTCTCCACCCCATGTTGACCGCCGGCGGACGGTTGCGCGGCCATGTCCACTCCACACGGCGGTATAGCGAGTCGGCGTAGGCGCGAATCGCCACCTCGGTGTGTGCGGTGTCGGCGAAGTACGATTGGCAGAACAGCGCGCCGGCCAGGAGCAGCGAGGTGTCGATCGTGGACAGCTCGACCTTCTCGAAGCGATAGCCCTTCTCGAAGTCGAGAAAGTGGTAGAAGAAGCCCTTGTAGCCGGCGACGCCGGTGGCCGTCTCGCCCTGGGGCAGCTGCCACAGGTACCGGAGCGTCGTGAGCGTTCGCTCGGCCGCCGCGGGGCGGGTCACGTAGCCGCGTTCGGCACCAATCGGGTACGCGGTGAGCGCGAAGCCGATCGCGGCCACACTCGAGAACGTACGGGCGGGCCAACGATCCGGCGTTAGGCCCGTGCGAGGGTCGGTCGTGTCCCAGAACCACTGGAAGGTTCGCCGCTGGAGCGTGTCGAGAAAGGCGTCCGCTCGTTGCGGCGCGACCACTGTTGGCCGCGGCGCGACTGGCGCGGTGACCGCCCGCCCGCACCCTGACGCGGAGCCTGTCGTGACGACCGCCAAGACAACGGCGGCGCGTAAGCGCGCCGCCGTGTGCCATGTGCGTGAGCTCGGGTGAAGCGCTCGCGCGTTCATCTGGTCTGTGTTCCGGCCTGATGGATGGGCTGCAACCCATACCGCAGCCCGAGCTGGAGCCGACGGCCAAGACCGGCGCACCCCGGCGTGTTGTAGTTCGGGTTCGGTGGGTTCTCGATGGTCGAGTTATAGCAGCCGTAGTTCGCGTTGTTGAACGCGTTGAACAGGTCGGCGACCACGCTGATCCGCTGCGCGCTCGCCAGCGAGAACGCCTTCTCGAGCCGCAGATCCATGCTCTGCGTGGAGAACACGTGGCCGATTCCGAGGAATGGCTTGGTCGGTGGCGAGTAGACGTAACTGATTTGCTGGCCATACGCACTGCCGTTCGTGTTGTCTACGGCATTCACGGTCAGGCCGGTCCCGAGGTTGATGATGGTGCTGAAGTAGATCTGGTAAGGCATTCTGACAATCCCGTTCGCCGCGATCGTGTGCACTTGATTGCCTGGCGCGCGGCGGCGCGGCAGATCGCCGACTGTCGGATACTTGTTGTCGAAGCCCCAGAAGATGTCGGTCGTCTGCCCCTGCTCGTCGGCACGCGCGAGCGTGTAGGCGATCGACCCGCCCCAGCGGGTGTCGGCGGCAATCGGCCGCTCGATCTGGAGCTGTCCCGCGTCGTACCAGCTCTTCACGCGGTCGTCCGTAACGAACGCCTGCGCGTAGTTCGGCCCCAGCCCGCCGCCCGGCGACGCCTGCACAAAATTCATCCCGTTCTTGCCGCGAACGCCGTTGTACGACAGCGTGATGAGCGACCGACCCCAGCCCTGCCTAACGCCACCGCTGAACTGGTACGTCCGGGGTGGCTTGAGGTCGTTTGCGACCAGGAACACTTCCGGAAGACCCGCCGTGCCCGAAAGGGTCTTGAGCTGGGCGGGGTCCAGATACTTCGGGTCCCAGACGACACAGTTCACGGGGCCGCCTGCTGGGCACGTATCGCGAAACTCGATGATGGGGATGCTGTACTGACGGCGGAATCGCTCATCGAACAGCGTGTTCCAGTAGTTGCGATCGTAGTAAATCCCGGCGCCACCAAAGAGCACTGTGCGCCCGTTGCCGGCCACGTCGTACGACGCACCCACGCGGGGCTGCCACGCCTTGAGATAGGCCGGTCGATCGCTGCTCCCGCTCGTGATGAAACGATTGAGCCCACCGAGCTCGTCGATGACCCTTACCTTCACGTCGTCGCAGCATGTTCCGTCCGACTTCAGCACCGGCCGATTGACGTAGAGCTGGCCGTTGAGGGGGCCCGCAAGCGAATCGGCCAGCGGCTTCGGCGTGACGTAGTCGTTGTTGATCATGTTGGTCTCCATGTCCCACCGGAGACCGAGATTCAGCACGAGACGTGGCGTCGGGGTCCAGTCATCCTGGAGGTATGCCCCGAACTGCTGATTGTCCGTGCTGACCTTCGGATCGCCGAATCCGTACACCGCCTCGAAGGGGCGCGCGAAGTCTTCATCCTTTCGATACCGGTAGACTGGCGTCGCCTGCTGATTCTTGATCGCTTCGTAAGTCAGGAAGTCGACCGTCACACCGCCCTTGATCGTGTGGTCGCCCGCCCAATGGGCGGCGGTTCTGGTAATGTCGTTCCGGAGCGAGATCCGATTCTGCGTGAAGTCCTGGCTCGCATCCTTGCCGCCGGTTCGGAGCAGGTTCTGATAGTCCTGCACGATCGGCGTCTCGGTCTTTGGAATCGATCCCCACGTGAAATGCTGGACGTTGACCTGCGCCTCATTGACCCACCGGTCGGCGGCATACCGCCAGTTCGCGACGCCGGTGTAGACGTTGACGTCCAGGTTCTCGGCCGCCTGGAACACGGTCGTTCCACCAAACCCACGGAAATCCGTGTCCTTCCGGAGGGTGCCGCTGAGCTCCACGGTGCTGCGGTCGGATTTCGCCCAGGTGAGCTTTCCGAATCCGAGATGCTCTCGGAATTCGCTGGTGGACTGCCCGGTTTGCGGACGCAGCTGGTCGACCAGCGACGCGGGAGCGAAGAGACTGTCGCCGCCTAAGCGCACGTATTCCGGTTCGTTGCGCGCGTTGAGCTCGTAGGTCCCGAAGAAGAACAGCTTGTCCCGGGCGATCGGTCCGCCGATGCTACCGCCGGCCTGTAGGCGCGTGTAGTCAGGCCGTGGGTCGCCGCGCGACGCCGAGAATGCATCCCTCGCGACGTACGATTTGCCGATGCCGAACGCGAAGGCGTCCGCTTCCCATTGATTCGTACCGCTGCGCGTTGTTGCCGTGATGATTGCGCTGGCCGCCTTCTGGTATTCGGCCTTGTAGTTCTGGGTGATGATGCGGAACTCCTGGACGGCGCCCTGCGGGAACGGGTTGCCCTTGCTCGCGTCCTGGCCGACGACACCTCCGCGCAGGACGTCGTTCTTGTACGTGGCACCATCAACGAAGACATTGACGGCTTCGGGTGGTTGGCCACCGGCGGATAGAACCTTGTCCGTGCTGTTGACTGCCTGGGCTGTCATTCCCGGCGCGAGTCGCGCGAGGTCCAGGAAGTTGCGTTCGAAGTTCGGCAGCCGTTGAATCTGCTCTTCGCTGACGTTCGTGCCGACCTCCGACGTGCGCGCCGTCTCCGTCGGTGTCGCGACGACGGCAACACCGGCGAGTTGCGTCGTCGCTTCCTGGATGGAGAAGTCGAGCGTCAGCGTCTGGCCAATCCCGACGGTCACGTTCCGCGTCTGCGGCGTGAACCCGATGCGCCTGACCGTGAGCTCGTAGTCGCCGGGCCGAAGACCGGCGAGCGTGTAGAATCCGCTGCTGTTGGAGACGGTCCCGCGGTTGGTCCCCATGGCCGGATCGCGCGCCGCGACCTGCGCGTCGGGAACGGGCGTGTTGTTCGGGCCGCGGACGTAGCCGCGGATGTTGCCCGTAGTGGTCTGGGCGTCCGCGGGCGACGCGACCGCCGCGAGGGCGGCAACGGCTCCGATGACGAACGCACGCGCGGTGGCGTGATTCGGTGAGCGCCGGGGTGACGCGATTCTCACACCGCTGGTCATGGATCCCCTCCGTGTTGTGGTCGCAGACGCCAGAGCGCGGCAGGGCGTCGCAAGCGCAGGCCCGGGCTCTACTCGTTAGGCATCGAGTGGGAACAGGCCTGCGATGGAGGAGAATTTCTGCATAGGGCGCGCCCGCGCGTTCCCGACGCGCGGGCTATCCCGAGTGGTGCGCCCCGAGTTTGTCGGTGGTCCGTGAACCACACGACTGTCGAACGACGAGCGTCGTGGCCAGCCGCTGGTGACGTCGCGTGTGCGCTCCCTTGTGGACCATCGCGTGAAGCAGCGTTTCGACAGCGCGTCCACCGAGCTCGGCAATCGACACGTGCACCGATGTCAACGGCGGACTCGTGTATCGCGCGATCGGGATGTCATCGAACCCGGCGACCGCCATGTCTTCCGGGATGCGAAGGCCGGCCTCACGCAACGCGCTCATCGCGCCGATCGCCATGGAGTCGTTCGCCGCAAAGATTGCCGTTGGACGCGGGTCGAGCGCGAGCAGCGATTCCACCGCGCGGTGGCCGGAGGCCTCGGAGAAATCCCCCGCCAGCTCCCATTCGTTAGGCACATCGATCCCCGCCTCACGCATCGCCTTCCGATATCCGCGCAACCGCTCCGACGCGTCGTACGTTCCAGCCGCGCCAGTGATCATCGCGATCGCCCGATGGCCTACACCAAGGAGATGCCGGACCATGTCGTACGCGCCGCGAAGGTTCTCGATCGTGAACGCGTCGTATCCATCACCCGAGACCGCGCAGTTGAGCAGCACTGTGGGCAATGCTGGTGGCACGTTGGCCAGGACCGATGCCGCATCGAGATGCGGTGACATAGCGATGAGCCCATCGACTCGCCCGCGCATGGCACGCAATGCAGCCTCGAATTCGTCCTGCGCGTCGCTCGAGCTCGAAACGAGGAGATAGTAGCCGCTCCGCCGGGCCGCCTGATCCATCCCACGGATCAGCTCGGCATAAAACTCACCGTACAGCTCCGGCAGCAACGTACCAATTGTATGAGTCGTGCTCGTGATCAGGCTTCGAGCAACGCCGTGTGGGGAGTACCGGAGCCGTTCCGCAACATCCCGGATCCGCTGCCGAGTCTCTTCGCTCACGGGTCCGCTGTCATTGAACGCGCGAGAGACCGTCGCCACCGACACCTTCGCCTCGCGAGCAACATCCTTGATCGTTGCCACCGGACTCAACAGGTTGAGGAGGCTAAGTCATACCACACACCCTCTATCGCCGGAATATTGTAACCGTTTACATTGACCACTGCGACTGTTTCGAGCCAAGAGATTGCAATACGGAACTTTCGCTTAGGCCTTCGTGTTATTTGATTGTAGCGTCCAGGCGCCCGCGGTCGGATCCCAGCAGGGTCCGCACGCGGGCGCTCTCAAATGGTTGAAGAGTCCAAAAAGATTAGCGGGGTCAGTGAGCCCTAATAACCACTGCCCTTTACGAGGTGCCGAGGATGGCCACGACTAAGAGCCGGGCGGCCGCGAAGCCGCGTCCGGTAGCAATCGCAGACACGACCCCTCCCGACCTTCTCGATCTCTATATCGAGGAACTGTCGAACGAGCCGGTTGCGACTGCGGAAGCGCAGAAGGCGCTCGCGCGCCGCATGCGCAACACCAAGTTGAGCGCCGAGGAGCGTGAAGCGGCGCGCGATGAGCTCATCCGCGCCAACCTTCGGTTCGCTTTCTCGGTCGCCAAACAATACCAGAACCGCGGACTCCCCCTCGAAGATCTCGTGGGAGAGGCCAACGGCGGACTTTGCCGCGCAGCCGACAAGTATGACCCCGATGTCGGAGTCAACTTCATCAGCTACGCGGTGTGGTGGATCCGTCAGGCGATCTTCTCCGCGATCTCCACCAAGACGCACACGGTCCGCGTCCCGCTCGGACGGGCAACCGACGTCCGTAAGATCGCACGCGCTCGTACTGCGCTCCGCGAGGTGCTGGAGCGCGAACCGACGATCGAGGAGCTGGCTCGGGTGGCGGAGCTGCCGCTCGATGTCGTCCGCGAATTGAGCATCGCAATCCAGCCGGAACGGTCGCTCGACGAGCCGCTCGGCAACGGGAGCGGCCGCTCGGAAGCCCGCACGCTCGCCAGCATCCTGCCGGCCGAAGCGGACGAGCGCACCGATGTCGATGCGCGACTCGAGGATGAGTCGCGTCGTGAAGCACTGCTCCGGGCTCTGAGCCCGCTGCCGCCCCGGGATCGCAAGATCCTCCTGATGTACTACGGTTTGGAGACGGGCGAGCCGATGACGATGGAGCAGATCGCAACCGTGTTCGGAGTAACCCGCGAACGCGTTCGACAGCTCCGCGACAGGGCGTTGGCGGCCGTGAGAGACGGAGAAGCGGCGAAGGCACTCCACCGCGACTGGGCCGCGTAACCGTCGAAAATACAGCTTGTTGAGAACCCCGCCCCCAAGGGCGGGGTTCTTCGTTTAGCGGCTTGTGTCACAATCGTGGCTTAGCAGACCGGGCTGTTGAAAAAGTTCGTTCCGGTGTGTTGCACCTCCCGAATCCGTGCGTCGATAGTCACCGAGGAGGCGCAATGGCCGACATACCCAACAACTGGAAGCTTCTGTATGAGGCGGGGCGACAAGCGCTCCAGGCCCGGAAGCTTCAAGATGCCGAGCAGTCGTTTTCCGATGCCCTGCAGCTTGCCGAGGATTTCCCCGCTGGCGATCCACGGCTCGCCGCAACGCTCAACGCGCTTGCGCGCATCTACTCGTTGCAGCGTCGGTATCTGGCCGCTGCCGCTCTCCTCAACAGGCTGCTCGAGGTTACCGAGCGCACCCTCGGCCCGACGCACGTGCAGGTCGCCGGGGTCCTCACGAATCTGGCTGAGATGTACACGCACCTCGGCGCGGCGCGTGAGGAGCTCGAGCTCCGCGAACGAGTGCTCCGCATTCGCGGTGAAGCCCCCGACGCCGACATCGCATCGCTGCAGCGCCTCTGGGATCGGGTGGCCGAGCTCCGCGCGATACTTGTCGCTCAGGAGATAACGGCCGACCGCGAGGGCGATGTCGACGGGGAGCTGCTTCCGACCGTCCTCACCGCCGAGTACAGCTCGCCGATCCAGACGGTTCGCGAGCCGGAACCCGAGGCGGAAGTCACGCAGGAACCGGCAGTCACCCACCCGCTTGCTGCGCCTGCAGCGAAGGCGATCGCGCCAGAGCATGAAGCGGGGTACAGCTACGACGGGTCGCCAAAGCCGGTCGTGATGCCGGGGGTCCAGATGATCTCCGTGACACCTGAGCCGCCGGCCACCCCGACGGTGGACCACGGGTTCTCGGACATGGGTCGGGACGAGCTTCTCGACGAGCTAATGGTTCGACGAAAGCGGCGATCGAGCCTCTTTTCGATCGCTGCGGGGGTGGTGCTGGTTGCCGGCCTGATTGCGGCTCGCAATTACGTGAGCGGATCCGAGGAGCGGGGCGTTTCGGCAGGTTCGGTGAGCCTCGCGGCGTCGACGACCCAGCCTGCGAGCACCCCACCGGTATCGCAAAGCGCCGGGAACGCCTCACTGCCGGAGCCGGACTCGGGCACCGTTGAGCGGGTCATCTCCGGCCGTCGTGTGGAGAGCGAAGTCAGAACAGCACGCGAGGAGCCGGCCACACCGGATAATTTCGGTCCGTATCGACCGGCCTCGGTGCAGCGGCGGGTACCAACCCCGGCGGATCTCGAGCGGGCGGTGCGGAGCGTGGACGGCGCAGTGAGGTCGATCGCCGCGCGGACCAAGGCGGCCGCGGACTCCGCCATGTCGCTCACGGTGCAGGCGCCCACGTTCAAGAAGATCAAGATCGCGGACAATCCTCCGCCGGAGCGGTGAGGCACACGTAGCACTCTTCGGTGTCGAAAGGGCGGCGCTCGGATGAGCGCCGCCCTTTTTGCGTCGTTGCAGACCGTCTCCGCAATCGGTGCCCGAAAGCGTGACACACGATCGGTTTGTCTGCGCGCTTTGTCACCCTTTGGTCGCATGGATGCGCCGTTTCGCCAGTGTGGTCCCGACGGCACATTATTACGCTCGCCACGTCTCTCGTGCCGTCTCTCCGTCGCAATGATCAGTCGTCGTCTGTTCGTCCCCGCGATTGCCGTCACCCTGGCCGCAGGCGCTGCATCTCCCGCCGCCGCACAGGTGACCTCCGTACGCAGCGGGTCGGAGAAGTTCGACCGCGACTCGGCGCGCATAGGGACAACCGCCGTCGATGCCACAGCGCTCGCGAGCGCCGCGCATAACGCTCAATTGCAGTTCGAGCAGGTTCGGATTGCCAATCTTCCCGAGTCGAAGAGCTCGCGAGGCGGGAATTCATGCGACGAGCAGATCGGCCGGTTCTGTTACTGGTACGACGACAAGGAGCCACCGCCGCCGCGCGAGCCTGACAAGGTCCGTGACGCGCGCACGCGGCTGATCAGCCTTCTCGATTCCGCAGCCGTCGCGGCACCGGCGAATATCTGGGTCGCGTCGCAGCGCGTTCGGTATCTCGCCGAAGCTGGGAGGTTGAAGGACGCGGTTGCGGCGGCGCTCGCGTGCAAGGCGACGGAGGTGTGGCAGTGCGGGACGCTCGTCGGGTTCGCGTATCACGAAGCAGGGGCGTACGCGGAGTCGGATAGCGCGTACCGCGCGGCGCTCGCCGCGATGCCGGAACGCGAGCGGTGTCGGTGGGAGGATATCTCACTGCTCCTGGACGAGGAGTTGCTGCCGCGATATCGCGCGCAGGCGTGCGGCGACCCGGCGCGGCTCAAGTTCGAGCGTCGCGTGTGGTGGCTGGCGCGCCCGCTGTTCTCCACGCCCGCGAACGACGCCCGGACGGAGCATTACGCGCGGGTGACGATGGCGCAGATGCTGACCGAGGCGCCGTCGGCACACGAGGGCGGTTTCGACAGCGACGAGCGCGAGCTGTTACTGCGGTATAGCTGGCCGCGCGCGTGGTCGAAGAGCGGCGGCGGGTTCGGCGGTCGCGGCATGGCGGTCGTGGGGCATGAGCCGGAGCCGGCGTACCCGTACCTGCCTAACGCATTCGTGTTCGACAACCCGGAGAACACGGACTCGCTGCGATGGACGACGCGGCCGGGTGTCGTGCATGCGCGCTATGCCCCGGCGTACGCGACGCCGCTCCTGCGTCTCGAGCACCAGTCGGCGCTGTTCCGCCGCGGCGACTCATCGCTGGTGGTGCTGGCGTACGACCTGCGCAGCGACTCGGCGCTGGCGCACGCGAGCGACGTGCGGGCGGCACTCGTGCTGACGCAGGGCGAGGAGGCTGATGCCACGATCGGCCGCATGCCGAACAAGTCCAGGGGCGTGATCACCGCGCACAGCGTGTGGGGACCGCTGCTCATGAGCGCCGAGGTGACGTCGCCGACGGTGAAGCGGAGTGCGCGGGCGCGCTATGGCATTCGGCCGCCGTATGCCGTCGGCGTGCGCGTGTCGCTGTCGGATCTGCTGCTGTTCGAGCCGTACGGCCAGCTTCCGGCGACGCTCGAGGAGGTGACTCCACACATGATGCCGACACTCACGGTGCGCTCGAGCAAGACGCTCGGGTTCTACTGGGAGGCGTACGGGACAAACCCGGGTGGCGAGACGATGGGAATCAGCGTCACGGTAGCTCCGGAGGTTCAGGATGCGGCAACGCGATCGCAGCGGCTGCGGCGCGCGCTGCATATGTGGACGGAGGCGAAGCCTGTAAGCGTGCAGGTGCAGGACGTGTCGGCTCGTGGCACGACGACCTCGCCGCGATCGGTGGAGGTCGACATCTCGACGCTTCCGCCGGGGCCGTATCTCGTCGAGCTCGAGATCGAGGTCGCGAAACAGTATCACGTGCGGACTGAGCGCCGGATCATTGTCGAGTAGCTCGCGGTGGACTCGTCCCTAACATCGCGGCGAATGGCCACAACACAACGCTTCGTCACAACGGAGCGTACCAGTATGCTGCCCCGGTCCGTCGACGGACCTGTGAGGCTCATGCTCTGATCCGGTTGCCCGGTTCGAAGTCCCCTTCCCGTCCCTATGCGACCTATCTCATTTCTCTCCGCTCTCGCTGCGACCGTCCTGAGCGGCGCCGCCGCGTTCGGCCAGAAAACGCCGCTCGATTCTGCCACCATCGCCGGGTTCCGCTGGCGCACCGTTGGCCCCGCCAACTTCGAAGGACGTGTTGCCGATGTCGTCGGCATCCCCAGTCCATCGAAGACGTTCTTTGTCGCCGCTGCCGGCGGCGGAATCTGGAAGACCACCAATGCCGGCACGACGTTCCGCCCCGTGTTCGATGATTACCCGGTCATATCGATGGGCGCGCTCGCGATCGCGCCGTCCGACACGCAGCAGGTGTGGGCGGGCACCGGCGAGCAGAACTCGCGCAACACGATCGAGCCCGGTCAGGGGATCTACAAATCGACCGATGGCGGCCTGACGTGGAAGCTCATGGGTCTGGAGAAGACCCAGCACATCGGACGCATCGTGGTCAATCCGACCAACCCGAACGTCGTCTACGTCGCCGCGCTCGGCGCTGCGTGGAAGTCGAATCCGGAGCGCGGGCTCTACAAGACCGAGAACGGCGGGCAGACCTGGAAGCTCATCAAGTTCGTGAGCGACAAGGCAGGGTTCATCGATGTCGGGCTCGACCCGAAGAACCCAAACGTCGTCTGGGCATCGAGCTACGAGCGCGTGCGCGGGCCGTACTTCCTCAAGTCGGGCGGACCCGGGTCGGCGCTCTGGAAGTCGACCGACGCCGGCGCGACGTGGACGGAGATCAAGGGCGGTGGCTTTCCCGAGACCGAGAAGGGGCGCATCAACTTCTCGATCTTTCCGCAGGACCCGAACATCGTCTACGCGATGGTGGAGGCTGACTCGATCCGCGGCCGCAAAGCCGCGTCGGGAACGCCGAAGCAGAAGCTCGGGAACGGGCTCTATCGCACGAAGGACGGCGGGAAGACGTGGGAGAAGATGAACGACGCGGATACGCGACCGTTCTACTACTCACAGGTCCGCGTGCATCCGAAGAACCCCGATCGTGTGTGGTTCTCGTCGACGTCCGTGCTCGTGTCGAGCGACGGCGGCAAGACCGCCCGGCTGGCGACCCAGGGAATTCACGTCGATCACCATGCGATGTGGATCGATCCTAACGATCCCGACCACTTCGTCGTCGGTGACGACGGCGGCATCTCGATGACGTGGGATGGCGGCGGCACGTACGACTTCGCGGCGACGCTGCCGATCGGCCAGTTCTACTCGGTGAGCTTCGACTACGAAACGCCGTACAACGTGTGCGCCGGCGCACAGGACAACGGCTCGTGGTGCGGGCCGAGTCGGCGCAAACAGGGCCCCGTGACGAACGCGTACTGGTTCACGTACTCGGGCGGAGACGGCTTCTGGACCGCGCAGCATCCCACCGAGCCGCAGATCATCTTCGGCGAGTCGCAGGGTGGGAACATCCAGCGCTGGGACCTGAAGAACGGGACGACGACGTCGCTCGTGAAGCCGACGTGGCGGCCGCGCTATGCGACGTACGAGGACTCGATCCTCACGGTGCGCGGCGATACGACGCAGCCGGTGTCGAAGGACGTGCAAGCCCGCATCACGCAGTTCCGCTCGCACCAGAAGGCCGACTCGGCCGACCTCGACCTGCGCTTCAACTGGGAGACGCCATACTTCCTGTCGCCGCATAACGCGGACGTCGTCTACATCGGCGGCAACCGCGTGCTCAAGTCGACGCAGCGCGGCGACAACCTGTATCCGATCTCGGCGGACCTCTCGAAGAAGAACTACGCGAAGATCGATACCAGCATGAACAAGACCGGTGGCATCACGCTCGATGCCACGGGCGCCGAGACGTACGGCACGGTCGTCGCCCTCGCGGAGTCGTACGTGCGGCCGGGCTTCCTCGCCGCCGGCACCGATGACGGCAACGTGTGGGTGACGAAGAACGACGGCGCGGCGTGGGAGCAGATTCCCGCGAACCGCTTCCCGGGCCTCGCGTCGGGTGACGTGTACGTCAGCCGCATCGAGCCGTCGCACTTCGACTCGCTCACGTTCTACATCACGTTCGACAACCATCGCTGGAACGACTTCACGCCGTACCTCTACGTGACCACAGACTACCGCAAGACGTTCAAGTCGCTGGTGAACAACCTGCCGAAGGAGAGCGTCGCCGACTTCGTGCACACGGTGCGTGAAGATCCGTACAACCGTGACCTGCTGTTCGTGGGCACGTCGCGCGCGGTGTACACGTCGCTCGATCGTGGGCAGAGCTGGCAGCGCATGATGGCCGGCATGCCGACGGTGCCGGTGTACGACCTCAAGATCCATCCGCGCGATCGCGAGCTCATTGCGGCGACGCACGGACGCGGGATCTGGATCGTCGATATCGCGCCGCTCGAGCAGATGGCGGGCGACAAGGGCGCGAAGGTCGTCGCCGATGCCGCGTACCTGTTCCAGCCAAAGACGTCGTACGAGTACGGCCAGGGGCCGGCGCTCGGCGCGTCGTCGAACGGCGAAGGGCACAAGGTGTTCAATGCCCCGAGCCCGGCGTATGGGGCGGAGATCGCCTATCGCCTCACGGCCGGCGCGGCGGCAACCACCTCGGCGTCCGGTGGAAACGGTGACAACGACGCCAGCAGCACGCAGCCTAACGCTGGCGGCCAGGCGTCGGGACGCGGTCAGGGCCAGCGCGGACAGAAGGGCCCGCAAGCGAGCATCCTGATCACGGATGCCAAGGGCGACACGGTTCGGACGCTGACGGGACCGGCGACGGCCGGCCTGCATCGCGTGACGTGGGACTTCCGTGGTCGCGCGGCACCGCGCGCTCCGCTCTCGCCATCACAGGTGCGTGACAGCGTGGTCGCCGCGCGGCGTATGACGTTCGTGTTCGACTCACTCGAGAAGGCTGGTGCCATGCCAAAGCCGGCGCTCGACCGCATCCGCCAATTGGTGATGAGTGGCGACGTGGCCGGGCTGTTCCGTGGCGGCGGTCGCGGTGCTGGTAGCGGCGCGTGGAATCCACGCCCCGGTGAAGGTGCGGTGGTTGGCGCCTCGGGCGCTCGGGCTGGCGGGGGAGAGGCCGCGAGCGACAATCCCGCGGATGCACTGAACGCGTTCCCCGGTGGAGCGCAGGAGTTCCAGCAGCTCCTGCGGCCGCCCGGTCAGCAAGGGCGTGGCGGTGGCGGCTTTGGTGGCTTTGGTGGACGCGGCGCCCAGGCACCAGTCGTCGCGAGCGGTGACTACCTCGTGACGCTCACGGTCGGAGGCAAGACGTACAAGCAGCTGCTGCGTGTGGAGCGCGTAAGTGGCGGGGACGACACGAGCGCGTTCGGCTTCAACGAAGACGAGCCGCGAGATCCGTAGATCGGAACAAGCCGTAGGTAACAGCGCAAAAAACTGGTAATTGGTTGCTGGTATTGGTGACTGGTTATTTAAACCCCCGGGAGGTCTCTCGAAGCAAGATGAGCGTCCCCGGGGGTTCTGATTACCTGTAATCAGTTCCAATAACCAGTTACCAGTTCTGTTGCGCCGTAGTCCTTGCGCAATTCGCGGCCGGGCCTCTCGCTCGGTCGTAGTCGCACGACATCGGCAGGGGTGTTCCTTCGCTGCCGCAGTCTCGCGTTCGGCGCACCAAGTCACACTCACGCTGACTCGGCCCAGCGCCAGTCAAAACGACCGGCCCTGTTGTTCTACCACGGGCCGCGATGCGAAAAAGCGCCGTTAGGGCAACGCGTTAGCGACCCGAGTTAGGCGGTTGAAGTGTCGCCTAACAACTGGACGCACTGTCCATTTTCGCCTCACCTCGCGTGCACCAATGTTGCTTTCGCCAAGGCCCATCGGCTGGTATCGCCATTGGCCGAGTCGCGTGTTTCTCAGGCGCTTTCGAGTCGTCCAGAGGTCGGATCTCACCATGGTTCCGCGCACCGCTGAACATATGTCGTCAGCAACTCTTCGCGTTGGCGTCGATCTCGTGCGCGTGGCCGACGTGACAGAGTCCATCGCACGATTTGGTGCGCGCTATACCGAGCGGCTGTTCACGGCCGACGAGCGCGCGTACTGCGACGCAGACGTACCGCGGGCAGCCGAACGTTACGCGGCCCGGTTCGCCGCCAAGGAAGCAACAGTCAAGGTGTTCCGGGTGATGGCGCACGACGCGATCGACCCGCGATCGATCGAAGTACGGCAGCTGCCCGAAGGAGCGTGCGAGATCGTGCTGTACGATGGCGCCATCGCGCTCGCGCGACGGTCGGGGATCGCCGACCTGTCGCTGTCGATGAGCCATGAGCAGGAGTATGCGACGGCGACCGTCGTCGCTTGCCTCGCACCAGTCGGCGACACCACGCGGTCGCGTGGGTGATTCCGTCGACGAGACCGAATCAGTAGAAGGACCGACCAACGTCAACCTCGTAGGATGGGTGAGGCGCCGATGCTGAACGAACGGATTCGAGCAATCGTTGGCGAGCATGGCCGGTTGGCCGTCGCCGTGAGTGCACTGACCGACGACGCGAGCCTGTACCAGGCGGGGCTCACATCACACGCGAGCGTCAACCTGATGCTCGCCATCGAGGAGGCATTCGGGGTCGAGTTCCCCGAGCGCATGCTCCGGCGACGCACGTTCGAGTCCGTCTCGTCCATCGCGGCCGCGGTGCGTGAGCTGACTCAGGTCAATTTCGCCGCCTAACGTCGCCATGACGGCTGCGACAGTTCCCCATCTCGCCGCGCGAACCGGGCCTGACGCCGTCGCGCTGGCCGGTCAGGTTGCACGTGCCGTCGCGGGTCCCGCCGCGACGCACGTGGATCGCGAATCGCGATTCCCGAGCGAGGCGATCGCCGCGCTGCGCGAAGCGCGGCTCATGAGCGCCCTGGTGCCGATCCGCTTCGGCGGGCTCGGATGTTCGATCGTCCAGGTTGCCGAGATCTGCGACGTGCTCGGCCAGCATTGCACCAACACGGCCATGGTGTACGCCATGCACCAGATCCAGGTGGCCGTGCTGGCGCGCCACGCCGGCAATTCCCCGTTCTTCGACCGCCTCATGCGCGACCTGGTCGAGCGACAACTGTTGCTCGCGTCGGCGACCTCGGAGGTCGAAGTCGGCGGAGATGTGCGGCGGAGCATCTGTGCGGTGGAGCAGTGCGGTGACGAGGTGCAGCTGCGAAAGCAGGCACCGGTCATCTCGTACGGCGAGCACGCCGACGCGATCCTCGTGACCGCCCGACGTCACCCCGACGCCGCGGCCAGCGATCAGGTACTCGTCGTCGCGCCGACCGATGTGGCACGCACCACGTTGACGCGAACGAGCGGCTGGGACGCCCTCGGTCTCCGCGGGACATGCAGCTCAGGCTACGTGCTCGAGACGCGTGTTCCGGCGTCGCACATCCTCGCCGACGGGTACGACGACATCTCCGCGCAGACGATGCTGCCGGTGAGCCACGTACTCTGGAGCTCACTGTGGCTCGGGCTGGCCACCGACGCCGTGAACCGTGCGCGCGCGTTCGTGCGAGACGCCGCCAGACGCAAGCCCGGCACGATGCCGCCTGGCGCGGTCCGACTCGCCGAAGTCGTGGGTGTACTACAGACGATGCGCGCGGGCGTGACCGACGCCGCCAACGCGTTCGACGCGATCTTCGACGACCGCGATGCGCTCTCGTCGATGGGCTTCGCGCTGCGCATGAACGGTCTCAAGGTGCAGAGCGCCACGCTGGCCGTGCAGGTCGTCTCGCAAGCACTGTCGATTTGCGGCATTGCCGGCTACAAGACGGACACGAAGTACAGCGTCGAGCGCCACCTGCGCGACGCGTACAGCGCCGGCATCCAGATCAACAACGACCGCGTGCTCGGCGCGAGCGCGTCCATGCTGCTCGTCCATCGGGAGGACGCATGATCGACACTGTGAGCGTCGCTCCGGTCACGTCGTTCCGCGACACACTCGTCAGGCATCGGCTGCTCATCCCCACCGGCGCGCGCGGTGTGTACGGATTTGGGGCCGAGTTCGATCGCGTGCTGCAGCGTCTGGATGCGCTGATCACGCGTGCGGGAGAGAACGATGGCGCCGAGGTCCTTCGATTCCCGTCGCTCTTGCCGCGCACGGATCTGGAGGCGAGCGGCTACCTGAAGTCGTTCCCGCAGCTCGTGGGGCTCATTCACGCGTTCGATGGCGACGACCGTGCGCACGCCGCCTTGCTGCAGGCTGTTGCTCACGGCACTGACTGGTCGGGTGCCCTGGGAACGACCGACGTCGTGCTCACTCCTGCGGCCTGTTACTCGGTGTATCCCTCATTGGGCGGAGAAACGCTTCCGCCATCCGGACGATTGTTCGACGTGCTGGGCGTGTGCTTCCGGCAGGAACCGTCCGACGATCCCGCACGCATGCGCATGTTCCGTCAGCGCGAGTACGTGTGGGTGGGTGATGCCGAGCAGTGCCGGGCGCATCGCGATCTGTGGATTCGTCGCGCGCAGGAGATGCTGCATGCGCTCCAGCTCCCCGCCGAGGCTGTCGTGGCCAACGACCCGTTCTTCGGGCGTGGCGGGCGGATGCTCGCCGCGAGCCAGCGCGAGCAGGCGCTCAAGTTCGAGCTCGTCGTGCCGATCACGTCGGTCGAGCATCCGACGGCGTGCGCCTCGTGCAACTACCATCAGGACACGTTCGGCCGCGCGTTCGAGATTCGTGACGCGCGTGGGTCGCTCGCGCACTCGGCCTGCGTGGGCTTCGGTCTCGAGCGGATCGTGCTCGCGTTGTTCAGGCATCACGGATTCACCGTGGACGGGTGGCCGATGCCCGTTCGCGCCACGCTAGGAGTTTGACATGACCGCGACGGCGATGGCGACGGCGCCGGGCACCGCCGGGACGTATGTCCCTCACCAGCTGCACGGTGACGAGCGGACCTGGCCGGAGACGAATTGTTA
>JAJKIV010000123.1 GCA_021154285.1 Gemmatimonas sp.
ACGGACACCGAATACATGAACCGTCCCGAGACCTGCCCGCGCGCTCCACCCTCGAGGCTCTTCGCCGTCACGGGCTTGAGGCCGACCGTGCTCGTGGCGTTCGAGCCCTGCTGGAAGAGCTGGTTCTGCCCCGGAGCGCGGAACCCCTCGCGATACGACGCGTACAGGTTCACGTTGCGCGTTAGGTCCAGCGTGGCGCCGAGCTTCGGGCTCAAACGCGTATAGTTCACCGTCGTGTCGGCGGGACGGCGCCACCGGCCAGTCTCGATCGGGTCGAGCTTGGTGTCGTAGACGTAACCCGAGACATCGTACCGGACGCCAGCATCGAGACGGAGCCGGCTCACCGGCGAGAACTCGGTGTGAACGTAGGGCGACGCCTGGCGATACGTGACATCGTAGTCGTACTGCTTCTCACCCGTCGTGTACGACGTGTAGATGCCGCTGTCCGGCGTCGACGCGATCCGGTTGGCGAGGAACGAGCCCGGGCTGTAGTCCAGGTCCGCGCCGACGATCACGCGGGTTCGCATCGGGTCGAAGTCATAGCGATACTTCGCCAGGAGGCCGACTGAATTGTTTCGCGTGTCCCAGATCTGCTGGTTGTACGTCAGCTGCCACGACGGCATGATGTCCAGCACGTTGTGACGCGCGTACGGCGTTAGGCTGAGCAGCGACCGGCCATTGTCTTTCTCGATGGCGGACGACAGCCGCAGCGCCTGCACCTCGCGATAGGCGATCGGCGACGGGTTGATTTCCTGGCGCGAATCGAACTGCGCCTGGGTCAGCGAGCCCGCTTCCGCTTGATCGATGTTCGAGCCGGCAAGTACCGTCTTGGTCGTGAAGCTGCCGAACCCCCCATCCCAGCGGATCGTGGCACTCTGGCGCTTGAAGCCGCCGTCATCGCGCCAGCCATCGGAACGAGTGACGTTGAGGTCAGCGCGAACACCGTTCACACCTTTCGTGAACCCGCCCGTCGCCAGCAGCCGTGCGTAACCGTAGGTGCCACCCTCCATCGTCGCATCGAGCGTCGGCGTGACCGGCGCCGCGCGAGTGAGCACGTTCACGACGCCGCCAATCGCGTCGCTGCCGTACATCGCTGTGCCCGGGCCCTTGAGCACTTCCAGACCGCCGGACTGCGGAAGGTTCACTTCGTAGAGGGCGTTGTGGTTGAAGAAGCCCGTCGATCGCGTCGGGACGCCGTCTTCGAGGTAGAGGTACATCGGCTTCGTCGTGATGGGTTGGCGAATCGACATGCTCAACCCCTCACCCGAGAGTTGCGTCGCGTGCACGCCTGGCAGGCGCTGCATGATTCCCGACGGGTGAGCCGCCCGAACCTCTCGGATCGCTGCGCCGTCCAGCACATCGATCGTGGCTGACTGGTCGGTGCGCCGTTGAACCTCACGCGTCGCGCTCACGACGGTGGGGGCGATGACTGCCGCGACTTCCGTCAACGCGAACTCGACTCGGGCGACGCTGTCAGTTGCGATGTGGACCGTCTGCGTACCGCGGGCGCGCCCAATGAGCTGCGCCATCACGACGCGGTCGCCCGTTGGCACCGCGAGAATGCGAAACCTGCCTTGCTCGTCCGTGACGCCGCCACGTGTCGTGCCCTGCACGAACACCGTGACATGAGAGAGCGGCGTTCCACTGCCGGTCGCGCGAACACTGCCTTCGACCATCCCCGTCTCTTGCGCCCTCGCTACCGGCGCGGCGAGCAGGAGGCTCAAGAGCACCGCCGAGAAATATCGACCCTTCGACAGCATCCGTTTCATATCGTTCACCGTGAGAGTGATCCCGAGCCGTGTGTGTGATTCGCCCCTGCGGCGCCGTGAGTTCGGCGCGCTGGGCAACCTGGATTGTGGAGACACGAGCGCCCGTGCCTGAACTTCGGTTCAGGCGATGGCGGCCACAGGCGGGATGGAATGGCGCGCGTTAGGCGCGCCGATGCTCACGCGACGATGCTGGCCGCTGGCGCAAGCGCCGCGGCGGGAGGTGCAGTCGCGAAGGGAAGGAGATAGTCGCGGTCGCTCGAGAAGAGATCGAGCGTCGAAACCGCGCGCGCTTCGTGAACGAAGGCCACGTGCGCCACGGGTACGGTCACCGCTGGAACCACGGCAACCGCCGTCGGGCAGCAGCCAGGACCCGGACACGAGCAATTGTGCTTGCCGGCTCCGTGATCCGCCGGCGCCGAGTGCTGCCCGGCAAGCCCGGCGTGGCCCGAATGGTCGTCCCCGGCCACCTGGGCGGTCGCTGAGTGCATACCGCCATGCATCGGGCAACGCACTGCCCATTCCGCCCCGCTCATGAAGAGCGGAAGCCAGAGCGACAGCACGAGGGACAGAGCCCGGACGGTCAACGGACGGTGCATGGCGAAGGTCGAAGTCTAGTCGGTCTCCCGGATGGAGACCCAGGCACGCCCAGCATACGCCATTTTCGTGCGCCAGCGGATGAGTAATTCAACCCATTGAGCCGGAACGGCTTCGTATCGACCGTGGAACTCCCGTCGGCGTCAGACTAGCGGCGCGCGTGCCACACCCATGCCGCGCCCGGCCGACATATCGTGGCTAGCCGTCGCCGTCAGCGGACCCGTTCAAGACTAGCGACCAGTCGATCTGGATGGATTTGTCCAGCGAATCCCGTACCGAGCAGTACTTCGTGACAGCCAGCTCGATCGCCCGCAGTGTGTTCGGTCGATCGATGCCCTCGCCATCCACGACGTAGCGCAGGTGAATGTGCGTGAGGCGCGCCGGAACCCTGTTCGCGCGTTCCCCCTCGACCTCGATCGAGAGACGCGCCGCCGGCGTCCGGCGCTTCTCCAGGATCGTCAGCACATCCTCCGATGTGCAGGCGGCCAGCGCGATGAGCAGAGTATCGACCGGACCGGGTTCCGACTTCCCCGTATTGTCGATCGTGATCGTCGGGCCACCCTTGGCCTTCCTGCCGTCGAACGCCATCGTGCCAGGTCCCTTCCACTGCACCGCGACCCGAGACGGCGGTTTGCCCCCGGCCGGAGGAGCCGGGGGCGCGTCGGGATTCGCATGTTCGATGGACGCGTATTCGGAAGTCAGGTTCTCGGACATCATCGCTCTGGTTAATCGTTAGGCTATCGGCGCTAGACCGTGCCGCCCGGACCTGTTTCGACCGGAACGCGTACGCTGTTCCCCCACTCGGTCCAGCTACCGTCGTAGTTCCTCACCTTGTCATAGCCGAGCAGGTAGGTCAGAACGAACCACGTGTGAGAGGACCGCTCGCCGATGCGACAATACGCGATAATGTCGTCGCTCGACTTGAGCCCTTGCTCTTTCTCGTAGATCGTCTTGAGCTCATCGGCTGACTTGAACGAGCCGTCCGGGTTGGCTGCCTTGGCCCACGGCACGCTCCGCGCTCCCGGGATATGTCCCCCTCGCAGCACGCCTTCCTGCGGATACTCCGGCATGTGCGTTTTCTTCCCGGAGAACTCGTCGGGCGACCGAACGTCCACCAGCTTGCCCTGCTTTTTTTGGTGCTCGAGCACCTGGTCCTTGAAGGCGCGGATCTTCGAGTCGTCGCGCTCGACGGCCGTGTAGTTGGTCCGCTGGAACTTCGGGACGTCCGGCGTCATCGGGCGCCCTTCCTGCTCCCATTTCGTGCGGCCGCCGTCGAGGACTCGCGCGTTCTTGAAGCCGAAGAGCTGGAAGATCCAGAAGGCGTACGTGGCCCACCAGTTGTTCTTGTCGCCATAAAATACGACCGTCGTGTTCTCGTCGATCCCCTTCGAGCGAAGGAGCTCCTGGAACTGTTCGCGGTTCACATAGTCACGAACGACCGCGTCGTTGAGGTCGGCGTGCCAGTCGACCTTCTGCGCGTTCGGGATGTGCCCCATGTCGTAGAGCAGCACATCTTCGTCGCTCTCGATGATCCGGATCGACGGGTCGTTGAGATGCGCCGCGAGCCACTCCGTACTCACCAACATTTCAGGGTGCGCGTAGCCCTTTTGATCGATGGCGGGCAAGCTGCCAGGCGTTGCGGTGGCGGCCATGGTGTGATCCTCCTCGAGGAGCTGATGCGTCGCGCAGCGATCCCGGCTGCGCACCTAACGTGGCCGACCAATCGGCGTCGACACTCCAACGTCGGCCGTGGCAAGAGTCCTAAATGATAGCCGTCTCATTGGGCGGCCTCCACCCCGTATTGCCGGCGTGGCTAGCTTAATCGCTCATGGGCCAATCCAACCGACGCGGCGTCGATGAGCCGCGCATGGAGCCGTACCGACGTCACGTGCTCGTCTGCACCGGGGGATTTTGCTCGCCCGAGCGCGGTGGCAGAGCGCTTTACAGCTTGCTCGCCAAGCTCCTCGAGCGAGAAGACCTGTTATTCGGGCCTGATCGAGTGAAGCGCGGTGAGACTCCCTGCCTCGGCGTCTGCGCCGGAGGGCCGATTGTCGTGGTCTATCCAGAGGGCGTTTGGTATGCGCATGTGACACCAACGCTGCTGGAGCGAATCGTCGTCGAACATCTGCGCGACGGCCGGGTGGTGGAGGAGGCGGTGTTTCACCGCCTCTCCGACCACGACGTTACGTAGCGCGAGCCGCCTGCTTTCGAAGTCGGTTACGCCGCGAGCGCCTCCAACCGTGCCACTCGCTCCTCGGTCGACGGGTGCGTCGAGAACAGCGACGCAATACCACCGCGGTAAGCAGACAGCGGATTCACCTGCGCCAGCGGCGCGACCGAGGGCGCGACGTTCATCGGAATCCGATGTGCCGCCGCGTCGAGTTTCCGCAGTGCATTCGCGAGCGACCGCGGGCGACCGCTGATCTCGGCGCCGACCGCATCGGCCTTGAACTCGCGCTGACGACTGATCGCGAACTGAATGAGCATCGCCGCGATCGGCGCCAGGATGGCCATGGCCAGCCCTGCGACGGGACTCGAGTTCTCGTCATCGCGACCACCGAAGAACAGCCCGAAGTGCGCGAGGTTGCTGATCGCCCCGGCGAATGTCGCGCTGATGGTCTGCAGCAGCATGTCGTTGTTCTTGATGTGCGCAATCTCGTGCGCCAGTACGCCCTCGAGCTCATCACGAGAGACCAGCTGCAGAATACCTTCCGTCACCGCGACCACGGCATGCTGCGGATTGCGTCCGGTGGCGAACGCGTTCGGCTGGGCGTGCGGAGCGATCGCGAGCGTCGGCATCGGCAGTCCGGCGCGCTGCCGCAGCCTGTCGACCATGGCGTAGAGCCCCGGCGCCTCTGCGTCTGTAACCACACGTGCGCCGTACATGCGCAGCACCATCTTCGACGACGCGAAGTACATGACGAAGTTCATGAGCCCGGCGAACACGAACGCCAGTACCATACCGCTCTGCCCGCCGAAGTACCCGCCGATCGCCACGAACAGCGACGTGAGCCCGGCGAGTAATACGAAGACCTTGAGGTTGTTCATATCGATCTCCCGCCTGCGTGAGGTCCAAACGCGAAAGGCGAGCCCCTCGCGTGTCGGGCACGATGCCCGCCAGTCGCGAAGGTCTCGCCTAGTCGTGTGGACCCGATCGAACCGTGCCCTGCGCCTGGCAGAGCAGTCTTGACGATTCGACCGCGCGGGCACCGCCCGCGTAGCTACTCCCCTTCCTAGCCTAATTTATACCCGGGATAGGACTGAAGTTCCACACTACAGGCTGGCTGCTGGCTGTCGATGCTGGCGGCTGGCTGACGCTGAGTGCAACCGCCAGCCGCGCCTTGAACAGCCGGCGTCAGCCAGCACCAAGCACGAGCAGCCAGCAGCCAGCCGCAGTCATTGGCCGATTTCATCCTCCAGCACACGCAGGTGCCGGGGCCACACGTGTCGCGCGTAGCGACGAAAGTTCGCGTACGCCGACGGCGTGGCGCGCAGAAAGTCAGCGAGCCGGCGATGACCCTTGAGTACGTTGCACCCCCCGCAGGCCGTCACTAAGTTGCCTCCCGACCGGTCCCCACCCCTCACCCGCGGCTGTACGTGATCGATCGTCAGCTCGTCAGCGGCGAACACCTCGCCGCAGTACACGCACCGGTGACCGTCGCGCGCGAAGACCTCTTCACGCTTCAATGACCGATCCTCTCAACTCGCGACGCCTTATGATCGGCGCCGCCCGTCGATACCTCCTCGATTCGCTCGATCGCGGGCGGGACGAGCCTGTCGACGAGCCACCCCGTCTCACTTCCCGAGCCATCGACCAAACGCGCATGTCCCGCTCCCGTGATCGCATTCTCGCCAACCTCGATGAGATGTACCGCGAGGCGTTCGAACGCGCCAAGGCGTCTGGCGACGCCGCCCAGATGGCGACCCTCGATTTCGCGTACCGCCGCGAACAGCTCTATTTCGAGATCCTGCTCGACGTTCGTGATGCCCTCGAGCGGCGATGAACGTGCAGCGCATTTGTGCGGTCTCCGCGCTCATCGCAGGCGTGCTCGCTGCCGGCTGCGAATCTCGAGGCGGGAACGCCACCGTGGATGACAAGGGTGCATCCGCGGAGCCGGTGACGCTCGCGGTCGTCAACGCGCGCGTCTGGACCGGCGACAGTGCTCGCCCCTGGGCTGAGGCGTTCGCGGTCCGCGGCGACCGGTTCGCGACGGTCGGCTCGAGCGCGGCAGTTCGGAAGATGGCGGGCAACGCCCGCGTGATCGATGCGGCCGGGGGAATGGTCGTGCCGGGATTCATCGACTCGCACGTCCACTTCATCGACGGCGGCTTCGGGCTCTCGTCTGTGCAGCTGCGCGACGCCAAAACACCCGCCGAGTTCATTGCTCGCATCAAGGCGTTCGCAGGAACGGTTCCTCCAGGCGCGTGGATCACCGGCGGAAACTGGGATCACGAACAGTGGGGCGGGGAACTACCTCGGCACGACTGGATCGACTCCGTCACGCCGAACAATCCCGTGTGGATCAATCGGCTCGACGGGCACATGTCGCTCGCGAACGCCGCAGCGCTGCGCGCGGCCAAGATCACGCGTGCGTCTCGCGACGTGGCGGGTGGAACGATCGTCCGCGACGCGCGAGGTGAGCCGACGGGCGTCTTGAAGGACAACGCGACGGACCTCGTCAACGCCGTCGTGCCCGACCCGCCCGCGGAGCTCGAGGATCGTGCGCTCGACACGGCGATGGCCTATGTCGCCGCGCAGGGCGTCACATCGGTGGACCACATGGGCTCCTGGCGTGACCTCGCGATCTTCGCGCGTGCACACAAAGCCGGCCGCCTCAAGACTCGCGTCTACGCGTCGGTGCCGCTGGCAACGTGGGAGAAGCTTCGTGATACCGTCGCGGCGCGTGGCCGCGGCGACGCGTGGCTCCGGATTGGTGGGCTCAAGGGCTTCGTCGACGGATCGTTAGGCTCGCACACTGCGGCGATGCTGCAGCCGTTCACCGACGCGCCGAAAGACACGGGCTTGTTCGTCAACACGCACGAACACCTGTACGAATGGACGTCGGGCGCGGACAAAGCGGGACTGCACGTGATCGTCCACGCCATCGGTGACCGCGCGATCCGCGATCAGCTGGATATCTTCGAGCGGGTCGAAAAGGAGAATGGGCCGCGCGATCGGCGGTTCCGCATCGAGCACGCCCAGCACATCGCGCCGCCCGACATCCCGCGCTTTGCCAAGCTTGGCGTCGTTGCGAGCATGCAGCCGTATCACGCGATCGACGACGGTCGGTGGGCCGAGAAGGTCATCGGGCACGAGCGCGCGAAGACCACGTATGCCTTCCGATCGCTCCGCGACGCCGGCGCCACGCTCGCGTTTGGCAGTGATTGGTTCGTGGCACCGCCCACGCCGCTCGAGGGGCTGTACGCCGCCGTGACCCGTCGGACGCTCGATGACCGAAATCCCGATGGCTGGATTCCCGAGCAGAAGATCACACTCGAGGATGCGCTCCGCGCGTACACGCGTGGTGCCGCCTATGCGACGTTCGACGAGAAAGAAAAGGGCATCATCGCAACTGGCGCGCTGGCGGATTTCGCGATCATCGATCGCGACCTCACAAAGGTCGCGCCCGACGCCATTCGCGATGCGCACATCGCGCTGACAGCGGTCGGCGGGCGAGTCGTCTACGAAAGAAAAGCCCCGGAGTAGATCCGGGGGCGTTGCCGCAGGTTGCGTGACGCCTAACGCGGTGGCGTAGAATCCAGCGCCGCCGCGCGCCGTGCGGCGGCCGCGGCCACTTCCTGAAGCGTCGGGTCGGCATCGCGCCACAGGTCCGCCACACGGCGGTACTCGCGGACCGCTCCCGCACGATCGCCGGCGCGGTCGCTCGCACGTGCCATCCCGATCGCCGCGAACCCGAGGAATGGCAACTCCTCGGGCGGCCCATTGCCGAGCGTCGCGTAGCAGCGTACCGCGTCCGCGTAGCGGCCTGCGGCAGCGAGGAGATCGGCGTGCAGAAGTCGATCGAGTGGCTCCGCGCCCGGAACCCGTTGGACTCGAGACGATGCCACACGTTCGAGCATGCCGAGTGCGCGTGCCGAATCGCCGGAGACGGCGGCGATCCGCGCTCGCAGACTCAATGCGAGCGCCATGGCGATCGGCGTTGTCTCCGAGTCAGGGTCCGACACCGACGCGAGTCGTGTTGCGGCCTTCGACGCCGCCACCGTGTCGCCAGCACGCAGCGCGATCAACCCGAGCCGATGTTGACGCAGCAGCGCGTAGGTGCGGGTGCGAGCGAGGGCGTCGACGGACTGATCCGGATCATGCAGATACGAGGGCTGCCAGCGTTCGACCGCCATCCGGGTCTGCGCGATCACGCTCGAGTCGAACGGCGAGCCGGGAATGGAGACGATGATCGAGCGCGCCTCGACGTCGGAGTCGACGTCGGCTTCCTGTGACTGATCCAGGTGGTTGAGCGCTGCGCGGAATCGTCCCCGCGCACTCGTCGCGTAGGCCGCCAGACGATGCGCGTACGCCGCGAGGTCCCCCGGCACGTCTGGCGTGAGGAGCTGGGCGCCCAATCGCTGCGTGTCTTCGGGATCGACCGCGGAGAGAATCTCTTTCGCGCCCGTTCCCCCGTGCACCGCGCTTGCGCGCTGCAGTCGCTGACGATCGACGCCGCCGAACTCTCGCACGTGCAACGCCAAACGTGCGATGAGATCGTCTGTTGTGGACTCCCGCGCTTGCGTGAGTCGGGTCTCGAACTCGGCGGAATTCCCGCGCAGCGCCTCGATCCGTGCGAGGTGGACCAGCGCCTCGACATGCTTCGGGTCTAGCTCGACGACCCGGGCGAACGCCTCACGTGCCTCGCTCGCCGGACGACCACGCAGCCGGTTGAGGTGGAACAGTGATTCGCCGAGACCGAACCACGCGTCAGCGTCAGTCGGGTAGTCGAGCGTTAGGCGTGTATACGCTCGTTCGGCTGCGGCAAGATCTCCATCCTCCCGCGCGGCGGCCGCGGCGAGGAGGCGACGATAATGATCATCGAGTCGCTGGCTGGATCGAACGGCGGCGCCCGCCGCGTCACGCGCGACGGCATCGTCCCCGATCAGTTCGGCCGCGTGGCTCATCCGATAATAGGCGAGCGCGAAGCCGCTGTCCTGACGCACCGCGTCGCGGAGCGCATCGATCGCGGCGGAAAAGCGTCCATTACCCATGTGCTGCTCCGCGGCGAGGTACGCCTTTACTGCCGGGAGTGAGCTGGACGAGGTCGCGGCGACCTGAGCGAGCGCGCCGCGAGTTCCTGGGAACCGGCCCGCGAGCAGTTGCGCGGCGACCCGATCGACCACCTCGAACATTTCGTTCGCGGCGCCGTCGGCGGTGGCTCGAGCCAGGGGCGGGTCAACGCGACTGAGGTCGTACATCGTCGCCGTTATGCGCAGCCGCCCGCCAATCTCGACGAGGCGCCCGGTCACGAAAAGTCGGGCACCCAGCCGCACTGCGACATGGGCCGCGTTCGACAGGTCGACGACCATGGAATCGTTAGGCACCGAGCGTTCGTCGGGCTGAGCCGAGCTGGGCACCGCGACCGCGGTGAGCCCAGTGCCGCCGTCCAGAGAAGCCGTGAGCAGTTCGGCCGTCGCGCGCGACAACTCGCCGGTCAACGCGGTGGCGCGGCCATCGAACGGGAAGACCGCGATCGTTGCCGGAACGTCGGGTGGCACTTCACCCATCGCCGTTTTCGGACCGAACAGGCGAGAGTGTCCCCAAAATCCGAAGATGATAACGTTCGCGATCGCCAGGCTGAGGATCGCGAACCGTCGCGGGTTGATCCGAGGCGTCAGTGCGCGAATTGCCCTGCGTAAAGCGGAGCGATCCGGCTGTGCAATCGTCTCGGGCGACCGGACGGTAGTCGTCGGGGTTGCGGCCCGCTTCGTCGCGAGAATCTCGATCTCCGCGCTCGTGACGGACGGTTCGCTGTTGCCGCTCGTCCGGAGGCGCAATTGCGCGACGAGCAAGCGCATCTCCGGCCCAACGTCCGCATCGAGCTCGCTTCGAACGAGGCGCTCGAACAGGTGTGCGTGCCGGAACGCCCCCGGGACGTCGCCCGCGTCCGCGAGCGCGCGCACGAACGCGACCGCGTATCGCGCGCTCAGCGGGTCGAGGGCGGCGAGGTGACGTCGCCAGGCGGCGGCAATCTCGAACTGCCCGGCCTTGGTGGCGCGTTCGGCTAACGTATCGAGCGTCCCCGCGTGGACGCTCGCGAGTCGCTCACGTTCGGTCTCGATCCATCGCTCGAATTCGGTCAGGCCTGGAACGTTGAAGCCGTCGAGGAAGGGCCCTCCGTATCGTGCTACCGCGCTTTCGAGCGCGCCCTCCGCAATGGCCTTCTCGTATGCCCAGACATCGACCGTGATAACATTCGGGTCGAGCCGAAGCGCCGGGCCGGTCGCAGCGAAAACGTCCGGCGACAACGCACGCCGCAGCGAGAACACGAGCTGCTTGAGATTGTTGCGGGCCCGTTCGGAGTCGAGCTCCGGCCAGAGAAGGGCGAGCGCACGATCTCGTGGCAGACCGTCATCGCGGGCTGACGCCACGAGCGCGAGAAGGGCAAGCGCGCGTCGCCGGCCGGCTGCACCTGTCAGTGCACCGTCAGACGAGAGGACAGCTGCGCTGCCGAGTATCCTGAGGTGGAGCACGCAGGGGGGCGGGAGTTTCTAATCGAACTTCAGCGAAAGCAGAGCGACCGGAAGGAGTTAGGTTAGCCATTTCACAGTTGGTGCGCCAGAGCACAAAATGACCGAACCGGGTACCAGAAAGGACCGAACGTTCAGAGCACCTTTCGAAACGTGTTTGCCCGCGGCCGCGTCGAATAACGTACGTAAGAGGCTGCCAGTGCAACGCAGTGGCGTATTCGGCGTGATCCGGTAGCTAAGTCGTCTTGTCGCCAACACTTCAAGCCCAGCCTGCGAGGGAGCAATGTCGTTAGGACCCAAGGGACACGGCGCGCGCGCGCGGGTTCGTTTCCCGATTGGAGTTGTCGCGTGGGCCGCCATCGCAGCGGGGCAGGTGGGCTGTGTCGACAACGGCGACGCCCGCGAGCACGCCAAGCCCGCGGCGGTGGTCGCCTCCGGCCCTTCTGCTCCAGATCCACTCGCGACGATCGGAGACGATAGGATCACGCTGGCAGACGTGCGCGCTCGAGTGGGCGACCAGCTCGACCTGCTTGACCTACAGTACCGGCGGGAACGGGACAGGCTTATCGGCGGAGCGCTCGACACGATCGTCCGCGCTCGGCTGTTTGAAGCCGAGTCCAAGAAGACCGGCCGGACGCAGGAGCAGCTCATCGCAGGCGAGATCTCGGGCAGCACCGAGCCGTCCGACGCGGCGATCAAGGTATGGTTCGATGACAATCAGGAACGTCTTGGCGGACGCACACTGGAGCAGGTTCATTCGCAGATCGCCGCGTTCCTTCGAAATCAGCAACGTGCCGAAGCGGCGACGAAGCTCGAGGACCGTCTGCGAGTCCAACAACGCGTCAGCGTCGCTTTCGAGCCGTATCGTCTGCAGTTCAACAACGATGGAGCTCCAGCCCTGGGGAAGAAGGACGCGCCCGTCACACTCGTCGAGTTCTCCGATTTTCAATGCCCGTTCTGCAAGCAGGCGGCACCGACGGTCAAGCAGGTTGCACAGAAGCTCGGCGACAAGGTGCGGATCGTGTATAGGCAGTATCCGATAGAGAGTCTGCACCCGTTCGCGCTCAAGGCAGCCGAGGCATCGCTCTGTGCGAACGACCAGGGCAAATTCTGGGAGCTGCACGATGCCATGTTCGCGGATCAGACCAAACTTGGTGTGAACGATTTGAAGCAAACGGCGCGGCGACTCGGATTGGATGGAAGGGCGTTCGACAGCTGCCTCGATTCCAGTCGTCACGCTGATCAGGTGCAGCTCGACCTGAAGGAAGGGCAGCGGGTCGGGCTTACTGGCACTCCGACGATGTTCATCAACGGAGTTATCGTGGATGGGGGCGCAGTCGGTTTTTCGGTGCTCGAGGGTCTGATCAAACAGGAGCTGTCACGGAGGGCTCCCAAGAGCTGAAATGGTGCGGCGATCCGTCCTGACCATCGGCCTCCTGTGTGGCGCTTCTGCGGCCGCGGCGCTCGCGTTTGCGTCCGAGCTCTCGCGCGTGGGCAGCCGGGTCGAGGGCGCGGTCTCGCGAGAACACGGCGCCGCCGGAGTGCCCTCGTCAGGCACGAGCGCGCACGGGGACGGACGCCCGGTAGGTGCGCCTGACGCCATACCGAGGAGGGAGTACTGTCGATTCCCTCCGGGTGGCGGCTCAGAAGCGGCGACCACGGTACCGGCCGACACCTTGCTCGGCAACGCGATCGATTCGGAACCGCTGGCGCTGCAGGGGCAGTCGAGGGTTTCCCAAGCGCTGCCGCCGGCACTTTGCTCTGGCGACACCGTCAGACTACCGCTCACGTCACGACTCGGCACACGCTAGCTGGGTCCGAAGCGGCGCGAACGCGACAAGAGCGACGACTTGCGCAAACGCGAGGGGCGGCCTCAAGGAGCCGCCCCAGTGTTTTGCGACGTGTGAAAATTTCTGCCGACTTCCGGCCTCAGAACTTCGTAATCTCCTCGTACGCCTTCCTGAAGTCCTCGATCTGCGGAAGAATCGCGTCCTCCAGCTGCGGCGCATAGCCGACGAACGTATCCGTCGAGCCGATCCGCCTAACGGGAGCATCCAGCCACGAGAAG
>JAJKIV010000124.1 GCA_021154285.1 Gemmatimonas sp.
ACGTCGTTTCCAGCCCCGGTAGGAGCCGGATGCCGCACGCGGAAATTGTTCGACAGCTCGTCACCGAGCTGGAACGGGTCGGTGTCGATCCCGACCAAATGGTGGCCGGCCTCACGAGCCGCGCCGAAGAAGCACTCCGTGCCCTCCGGGCACTCCCCGATGTGGCCGGACCAGCCGCGTTCCTCGCGGAGCTCCGTAACCAATCATCGGCCGTCAGCATCAACAATGGTGCTGTCGGGCAAATACCGCACGACCCAGGCCCCACCTCTCAATGATTCGCGACCGGGTGAGCGTTCGTGAGACGTTCACGATCGCGTTTGCGCTCTTGACCCTTACCGCCGCCGCGCATGGTCAGGGAACGATGCTGAGTCCCTCCGGGGTCGTGACAGTGGCGAGTGCGTCGTCGTTCGATTCGACCCTCGCACGACTAGAGCGGGCCGCCGTGGCCAATGGCTTGACCGTCGCCGCCAAAATCGACCACGCCGCCGCCGCACGAAAGGCGGGGCAGACGCTCCGCCCGACCACGCTGGTCATCGCTGGCAACCCGGCCGCCGGCACTCCACTCATGCTCGATGACCAGACGATCGCGGTCGAGCTGCCGCTGCGTTTTCTCGTCTGGCAGAGCGACGACGGGAAGGCGCACGTCTCGTACGACCCCATCAAAGCGATTGCGGCTCGCCACAAGCTCGCCGGTCACGAACAACTGCTGACGAAGATGACCGGCGCGATAGAGCTGATCGTGAGTGAGGCGACGAAGCCGTAGTTCAGGCGACAGGCGACTGAGCAGGATACTGAGCATGCCGCTTCGGATTCCTCGCGCAACGAGCATGCTGCTCATTTCGGTCATGCGTTTGACCCCTGGGTTCTGGGTTCTGGATGCTGGAGAGGCGCAGGCAATCCCTCCTTGAGACCACCCTTCGGCGGGCTCCGGGCTCGGAATGACAAGAGCGCTCGGAATGATCCGCTATTCCACCTCGTCGATAGACTTCGGCCAATCCTGTTTGAGGAGTCGCGACATCGCCCGGTCCGCCAGCAGCCGCCCGTTCGTCTGACAGCGGGCGCAGTAGTTCGTCTCGTTGTCGGCGTAGCGAATCCGCTGCACGGGCGAACCACACACGGGGCACGGAAGCTTGTATCGCCCGTGCACCGCCATCCCCTCCCGAAACGCCGTCACCTTCTCGGGAAACCCATCCCCCACGTCTTCGCGAAGCCGGTTCGTCCAGTCGATCAGCGTCGCTTTCGTAGCCTCGAATAGCACCACGATCTGCTCGTCCGTGAGACGAGACGTGAGCATAAGCGGCGACAGCTTGGCCCGATGGAGGATCTCGTCGGAGTACGAGTTTCCAATCCCGCTGAACAGCCGAGGATCCGTGAGCGACCGCTTGAGCGTATGGTTCTCGCCTCGCAGTCGCGACGCGAAGTCAGCCAGGTCGGCGTCCAGCACCTCCAGCCCTCCGCGGTCGAACTGCTCCAGCGCATCCGCGCCCTGTACGACGTGGATCGATGCCCGTCGCTTCGAGCCCGCCTCGGTGAGGTAGAGCGTCCCTCGCTCGAACTCGAACGCAGCCTGCGCGAGCTTTCCGCCAATCGTCTTTCCGCCCTCTCGCCAGCGGAGACGACCCGCGATCATGAGATGAATGACGATGTACAGCGCGTCGTCCACCCCAATCACAATGCGCTTACCGAGCCGGCTGATGGTTCTCACCCGCTTGCCGACCGCCGCCGAGAGCGGAGGGTCGACGGTCCGGAGCACGAATGGGTTGAGGGCACGAGCGTCGCGGATCTCCTGGTCGAGGATCCGCGTTCGCAGCGTTTCGATGTAGACGGTGACGTCGGGAAGCTCGGGCACGGGTCACCCGGCTCGCTGGCTGGGACTGGGCGTCACGGATCGATCGTCGGCGCCTGGCTGCGCGGGTTGAACCCGAACCCGGCGAGCTCCCCCTGCGGAGTGAATGCGAGGCGAATCATGAATGGCTCGCCGCCGCCGCTGAATTGCGAGGTTCTCCAGTACTGCGTTTTCCCAAGCCGCTTCACGAAGCGCTCCTCGATGACCTTCTCCTCTACTCCAACGTCCCCGGTCACCTGAATGAGCGTCGTCATGAGCTCAGCGGGCGTGCTGTCCTTCTTCAACTCGGCCGACTGGTGAGCCCACAGGCTGTCGACCTGTCCCGTGTAGAACCACACGGTATACTTGCGCGCGACCGCAAGCGAATCCGTTCCCGCGCCCGCCATGGTGGGTCCGGTCGCCGCAGGGGCTGCGTTGTTCTGCGCGATCGCAACTGATGTACCGAGGGCCAGCAGGACTCCGATAGTCACGACTTTCACTGGTTTCACGAGCTTCACGATGACCCCCAAGAAATTCGAACCGCGTGACGAGTCGTACGAGTCGCGAGTTCGCGCCAGCTTCGACCGCCAGCGCGCGATGCACACGATAGGCGCTCGGCTCGTCCGCGTCGAGCCGGGTGAGGTCGAGCTGGAGCTCCCGTTTCGGGAAGACCTCACGCAGCAGCACGGTTTTCTCCATGCGGGGATCGTCACGACCGTGGTTGATAGCGCCTGCGGATACGCTGCGCTCTCGCTCATGGATCGTGAGTCGGCTGTGTTGAGCGTCGAATACAAGGTGAACCTGCTCGCGCCGGCGATCGGCGAACGGATGCGCGCGATCGGACGCGTGATCAAGCCTGGGCGAACGCTGCTCGTGTGCACGGGCGAGGTGATCGCGGTGGCAGGTGACACGGAGTCCGTCGTGACCGCGATGCAGGCGACGATGATGGCTGTCCGCGGGCGACCCGAGCTCGTTGATTGATCTCTCGTGCGAGGGTTTCGGTCGCGAACGCGTTGCGTGTACCATTAGGCATGGCGCATCGAACGTTCAGAGATTCGGACGGGCGCGAGTGGGAAGTCTGGGACGTCGTGCCGAGCCAGTGGGTCGGCCCGACGCTGGACGGCGGATGGCTCGCGTTTCAGAGCGGGGATGATCGGCGCAGACTGGCACCGCTGCCGCTGTATTGGGCGGCGGCTCCGGAACCGGAGCTCCGCGATCTGCTCGCGAAGGCGAAGCCCGTCGCCCCTCGCCTCGACTGAGTCATGGGCAATCCCGTTCCGGTTGCACCGTCGCTCGAGCCTGTACTCAACGCGGTGCTCACCCCTCGTGAAGACGAGGCGCCGAACCGCCGTACGCTTCGCATCGCCGCCCTGGCCATCGTCGCGGCGTTTCTCGCGGCCGTGGCGGCCCAGCTGCTCACGCGGCTCATCGGGCTGATCACGAACGTCGCGTTCTATGGCCGGTGGTCTACCGCATTCGTCTCTCCCTCGGGCAATTCGTTAGGCATGGCGGTCGTCATCGTGCCGATCATCGGTGCGGTGCTGGTCGGTATCATGGCCCGCTACGGTTCGGCGGCGATTCGCGGCCACGGCATTCCCGAGGCGATGGAGCAGGTGCTGCTCAACGAGACCCGCGTCTCGCCGAAGGTGATGTTCCTCAAGCCGCTGTCCGCCGCCATCTCCATCGGCACCGGTGGGCCGTTCGGCGCCGAGGGGCCGATCATCGCCACCGGTGGCGCGTTAGGCTCTGTGATCGGGCAGCTGTTTCACATCACCGCCGACGAGCGCAAGACGCTCCTAACGCGACCGGCAATCGTGATCTACGACGACAGCTCGGCCCGTGAGGCGGCGGACCACATGGTTCACGAGCGCGTCGGACGGCTTCCGGTCGTGGCGCGCGCGAATCCGCACCGGGTGATCGGGATCGTCTCGCGCAGTGACCTCCTCGAGGCCCATGAGCGCCGCCTCCAGGCCCGTCATCGGGTGGAGCGGACCATCGATCTCGCGGCATCCCTCGCGTGGGTTCGCCCGAACGAGCGTTGACCGAACCCACCTCGGCAGGATCGAACGGCGGGTCGCGGCGCGTCGGGCGCGTCGCGATCGCTCTCATCGCCGGGCTCATTGTCGGTATCAGCGTCTCGCAGGCTGGTATCCCGTGGCTCAGTCGCGCAGTGTCGTTTCTCGAGCCTATCGGTTCGATCTGGGTGAATGCCATCCGGATGACGATCGTGCCGCTGGTCGTCGCGCTGTTGTTGGGCGCCGTCGCTCGAGGAGGCGAGTCGCATAGTGTCGGCCGACTGGGCGGCATCGCGTTCGGCACGTTCGTCTCGCTGCACGTCGCGGCTGCCGTCGTGGCGCTCGTCGTCGTGCCGGCAGTGATGTCGCGCGTTCCGGTCGACCCGGCGAGCGTCGCGCGAATGCAGGCGGAGGCATCGGCGGCGAGCGCGGCGACGGCGGAGCAGATGCGCACGCTGCCCACGTTTGGTCAGTGGGTCGCCGGCCTGGCGCCGGCCAACGTGATTCGTGCCGCGGCGGACGGCGCGATGCTGCCGCTCATCGTGTTCACGCTCCTGTTCGCGCTCGCGCTGCGTCGTATCGCGCCTGACCGGCGCGACCAGGTCCTGCGCGTATTTGACGGCGTGGGCGGCGCGATGCTCGAGATCGTCCGCTGGCTGATCGCGCTCGCGCCGATCGGTGTCTTCACGCTCGTGGCATCGACGTCTGCGCGTCTCGGAGCGTCGCTGGTCGGGGCGTTCGGGTATTACGTGTTCGCGTACGTCGGGATCCTGATCGTGATGACGTTCGTCGTCTGCGTCCTTGGCGCGTTAGGTGGCGGCGTTGGGCTGCGGCGATTCTTCCGCGCGGGTCTCCCGGCGCAGGCGGTGGCGTTCAGCTCGAGCTCGTCGCTGGCATCGCTCCCGGCGCTCATCGACTCGGCCGGACGCCTTGACGTTCCGCCGTCCCAGGCGGGGTTTGTCCTGCCCCTCGCGGTGTCGTCGTTCAAGGTCGCGAACGCCGTGGCCTGGCTTACCGGCACCATGTTCCTGGCGCGCCTGTACGGCGTGCCGTTAGGCATCAGCGAATACCTCACCGTCGTAGCGTCGTCGGTCGCGCTCAGTTTCGCGACGCCCGGCGTGCCCAACGGCGGCTTCCTGCTGCTCGCGCCGGTGCTGGCCAGTGTCGGCGTTCCGGCGGCGGGTGTGGCGCTGCTCATTGCCGTCGATGCCATTCCCGACCTGTTCGCGACGGTGACGAACGTCAGCGGTGATTTCGCCGCGGCGGCGATCGTGCGGCGCTGGGCAGCGCGGGAGCCCACGACGGCCCTCGAAGCCAATTTCACTCCTAACGCGAGCTGACGAGGTCTCCATGCGCATCGGCATTGGGTCGGACCATGCGGGCTATACGTACAAGCAGATGCTGATTGCGATGCTTCGCGACCGGGGTCACGACGTCGTGGACTTCGGCACCAACTCGACGGAGTCGGTCGACTACCCGAAGTACATTCGACCGGTCGCGCTGGCGGTGGCCTCCGGAGACTGCGAGCGCGGAATCGTGCTCGGTGGCTCCGGCAACGGCGAGGCGATCGTCGCGAACCGCGTGAAGGGCGTACGTTGCGCACTCTGCTGGAATGTCGAATCCGCCCGACTCGGCCGCCTGCATAACGATGCCAACGTGATCTCGATCGGCGAGCGCATGGTGTCGGCTGAGGAGGCGCAGGCCATTGTGGATACATGGCTCACTACGCCATTCGAGGGCGGGCGCCACGTCCGCCGTATTCAGATGATCGACGAGTTCTAACGCTCCGTTGGGGGTCAGACTCCATTCGCATCATTCCAGCGCTGACGGTGCCAACGTTGCTCGACGGGACCGCGCGGCGCATCTTGTCCGCCGCCCGAGCTCGGCCGCCACAACCCACCAGCGTCAACATGCGCCAATCTGGCTTCCCGTCGCTCATCGCTCTCCTCGTCAGCTTTGCCGTCGTGCCTGCACAGGCACAACGGCCGCCCCGGTACTTCATCTCGGTCGACATGGAAGGCATCGGCGGCATCGGCACGCCGGCGATGACGAGCCCCACCGGGAAGGACTACGAGTTAGGCAGGAAGTTGATGACGGACGAAGTGAACGCCGTCGTCGGCGCGATCCTGCAGCGCGGACCAGCCGAGATCCTCGTCAACGACTCGCATGGTGACATGCAGAACCTTCTGCACACCGAGCTCGATCCGCGCGTGATCTACATCCAAGGGGCAGTGAAGCCGTTCGGCATGGTCGAAGGGCTCGACTCGACGTACGCCGCCGCGATCTTCCTCGGCTACCATTCGCGCGCCGGCACGCCGAACGGGTTCATCGCGCATACCGGCACCGGCGCGGTGAAGGGGCTTTGGCTGAACGACATCGAGGTCGGGGAAGGGGAGCTCAACGCGGCGTACGCCGGTTCCGTTGGCGTGCCGGTGATCATGGCTGCCGGCGACTCGGCCTTCGTCGAGCAGTTCACGCGAACCGTGAAGGTCGAGGCCGTGGCCACCAAGTACGCGGTGACGCCGCAGTCCGCCCGGCTGCTTCACCCGAAGGTGGTGCAGGAGCGCCTCGTCGCGGCGGCGGGGCGAGCACTCGCCAGCCGCTCGAGCGCGAAGCCGTGGGTCATTCGGAAGCCGGTCAAGGTCAGGCTGCGGCTGGCCGACAATACCGTCACGCAGATCCTGCAGGCCATTCCCGGCGTTAGGCAGGTCGATGGCTACACGGTGGAGTTCACCGCGCCGACCATGGCCGACGCCTATCGGTTGATCCGCCTGATGTACCGATTCGTGAGTGTTTAGCCGCGCGGCAGCGTGAGCGTGAAGGTCGAGCCACGTCCGACTTCGCTTCGCACCGTGAGGTCGCCGCCCATGGCGCGCGCGAGTTGACGGCTGATCGCGAGCCCGAGACCGAAGCCGTGGTCACGCGAGTCGACTGACCAACGCCCCTGAACGAACGGCTCGAAGATCCGGTCGAACTGGTCCGCGGGAATCCCGATCCCGGTATCCCGCACGCTGATCATCACCGTGTCCGGCTCCACGCGCGCGTCCAGGGTGATGGTCCCGCCGGGCGCCGTGAACTTGAGTGCGTTCGCGAACAGGTTGAGGAGGATCTGCCGCGTTCGGTCGGCATCCGCCAGCATGTGGCCGTCGTTAGGCGCCGCGTACGGCTCCAGCCGGAGCGCCTTCTGGGCGAGCTGCGGCGCCACCATCTCGATCACGGCGTCCACGGTCTGGCGCACGCTGATCGATCGCACGCGGAAATCGATCTTCCCCAACCCCAGCTTCGCGAAGTTGAGCACGTCGCTCACGAGGCCGTCGAGGTGGTTCTTGCTGCGCTGGATCTTCAGGAGATCGACGCGCTGTTCCTCGGTGACCGGCCCCCGCAGCCCCATTTCGATCAGCTGCGCGTTGGCCGACCACCTCGGGAAGTGCGTTCGCAATCGGCTTTCCGATGATATCGCGGTGGTTGACGAGGTGGACATACGCCTCGTTCGCAAACTCGACCACGTGCCTCGGCCCCTTGAGTACCGCCATGAGGCCGGCGCTTGCGCGAACACCTCGCGCAGTTGGCCCTCCGCACGTTCGGCCGCTGCCCGGGCCTCCTGTGCCTCTCGCTCGGCGCGCACGCGAGTCGTCGTCTCGGCCGCAACGTTCTAGGAACGCGACCACATCGCCGGACTCGTCGCGAATGGGGCTGAGCGAGAACGTGAACCATGCTTCCCGCGGCGGTCCGCACTCCCGCTCCATGAAGAGCGCGCATTCTCGGCATAGACGGGCGCTCCACCGCCGCGAATCACGTCGAACATCGACGAGATCTCCGGCCAAATTTCGCCCCATACTTCCCGCCCGGGTCTGCCGAGTGACGCGGGGTGTTGGCGCCGAGTACGTCGCGGTATGCGTCGTTGTAGATGAGGAGCAACTCGGGGCCGCACCACATGTTGATCGGGAACGGGCACTCGAGCGCCATCCGTACGGCTGTGCGGAGCGCCCTGGGCCAGTCGTCGACGGGCCCTAACGACGTCGCGGACCAGTCGAGGGCACGGCAGCGCTGCGCGAGCTCGGTACCACCCGCGAACAGCGCCGCGGTTTCAAGGGAGACAGCGAGCTCGGTCACCCGTCAAACATACAGCCCGCACCTCAGGGGTGAGCGTCATTCGCGTCCGCCGCTCGTGCCCTGGCTTCGGTTTCCTCGTCGAGGATCGCCCGCAGCTGCGCGATGATTGGAATGTCGGCCGTATGCTGCCGACCGTACCCGAGGTTGAACCGGTAATCGAAGTCGGACGGATTCAATCCCTGGTTGTGCTGCATGATGGTCTCGAGCTTGTCGAGCCCCTTGGCGAGCTTCGC
>JAJKIV010000125.1 GCA_021154285.1 Gemmatimonas sp.
GGGCAGGGCGGCCGCATCGAGGATGACGGTAAGTACGTCGCTGTATGGAAGCGGGGCGAACGTGGCTGGCAGGTGGCTGCCGACATTTTCAACCCGAGCCGACCGCCGGCGTGAGGCCGGCAGACGGCGCGGTGAAGCGTCAGTGGAACCCACCGCATCATTTCAGCGTGACTATTTCAAACCACGAGTAATTCTTGACGCCGTTTCGTTTACCGCATAGTCAACCGATGAAACGTTCTTGACGAATGGTCTGCTTACGACAGCCTTCACAAGGTCCGAGTGCATGAACGTTTCCATGGCTTCCTTGCTTTCCCACAAGTAAAAGCCCCCAAAGGCGTTTTTGGCTTCATCCGCCAACCAGACCTTTGAAATGAGTCCACTGACATTAGCCAGAATAGGAGCGTCGGGCTCGACCATTGTTCTCAGATATTCCGCCTGCGAAATATCATTTAACTGATACGTGATAATTTGTGCTCGCATTTTGCACCTCTCGGTTGATGGTCGTTAGGCAGCCTTCTGCATGGGAATGCGCGCACCCCTAAGAAGCCTTCGGCGGTCATTGAGCATTCAGCAGCGTCATAATGCCCGCCTGCCGGGAATGGTTCCAAGAAATCACCGTGATGGCTTGCAAAAGACCCACGTACCCATCGACCGCCGGTCGTGCACCACGGTGCTCTTGAGCGGATCGACGAGCGATCCACCCAGCGCGGTAGTCACCTCGAGCAACTGTTCGTGGTCGACGAGGAAGCGCGTGTCGCCATCCGGCTGGACGTAACGTCCGCCGCCGAGTGGTTGTAGGCGCGCCTGGCCGACCGTCGTCGCCAACCGGGCGAACAGGATCCCGCCAGGTGCGAGCACTCGCCACATCTCGCGCACCATGGCGTGCCAGTGCCGTTCGTCGCGGGCGAAGTGGAGCACCGCGCTCGAGATGACGACATCCATCGAGTGGTCTTCCAGCGTCATCGCCTCGACGCGCTCGACACGGAATCGCTCGGCCCCGAGGTCCGGTGCAATGCTCGCCGCGAGTTGCCTGACGCGGGCAATCATCTCGGGGCTCTCATCCACGCTCCACACCTCGAACCCGGCGCGCATGAGGTACACGAGGTTACGTCCTGCGCCACACCCGGCGTCGAGCACCTTCATACCCTGCGTGATGCGGCCGCGCAGGAGTTGATCGAACAGGTAGACGTCGATATCGCCGAACTGTTCGCGCAGATCCGCCGACGGTTGCGTCATGCGGGAGCCGTGAGCTGTGAGAGCTGAGCATCGCATTCGGCCAGCCCGCCAGCGTCTCCGATCGCGCTCCGAATATCACGGCTTTCGCGGAGGAAGCCGAGCGCGGTCTTCTCGTCGCCGGTCGCTCGCGCGGCAGCCGCCAGCAATGCCAGGCACTCGGCCTCGCCGTAGCGGTCGCCCTCGGCGCGACGGAGCTCGAGACTCTCGCTCGCGAACGCGACAGCGCGATCGAAACGTCCCAGCAGGTGGGACGCCCAGCTCGCGACCGCGAGACCGTGCGCGACGCTCCAGCGGTCGCCAAAGCGGCGGACGCCGGTCATCGAGTCGATCTCGAGAATGGTGGCAGCGGTGGCCGGATCTCCCTTACGGATGTACGTCTCTGCCCGGATGTCGCGCGCAAAGTAGACGAGCCGTTGGTCACCGACCGAGCGAAGCGTTTCTTCCGCGCGCTCGAGGAGTGCGAGCGCCTGGTCGTGATTGCCGGCGCGGCATGTCGCCCACGCGAGAAACGTGTCGGCGAATGCCACGCCGCGGCGATCGGCGACTTCGGCGCGCAGCACCGAGCTTCGCGCGAATGCAGCGCGAGCTTCGGTCAAGTCGCCCTCGAATAGCGCGGCGGCGCCGAGGTTCGTGAGCGCGAGGGCGGCGACACGCGTTGCGCCGATCCGTTCAGCGAGCGTTAGGCACTCCGCCGACAGACGCCTCGCCTTCGGGAAGTCGCACTGCCGCCACGCGATCCATCCGAGGTCAGCCAGCGCCCGCGCCACCCCGGCCTCATCACCCAAACGACGCCGCATCTCGAGGACCGCCTGGAAGTACTGGTCCGCTTCCCCGACCGCGCCGGTGTTCTGCGCGATGTGTCCCGCGCCGGTCATGACGTCGGCTCGAGAGGTGTCGAGGTCGGGCCGAGCAGTCGCCGGCAAGGCCAGCAAGCGCGCAAGCCAGCTGCGACCTTCCGTGAGGTGACCGCGCACGAGCCAATACCGCCAAAGCGCTGCGCCGAGCGAGAGCGCTGCGTCGGCATTGTGACGGATCATCCATTCCAGCGCCGCACCGAAATTCGCGTGCTCGTGGGCGAGCGTTGTCAACGCTTCATGTTGCGACTCCCCCGTCAGGCGCGGCGCGAACGACGTCGCCAGTCGCAGATACCAGTCGGCGTGACGCCTGGCTACGGCGTCGGAATCCGCGCTCCGTGCGAGCTCGTCGAGCGCGACCTCTCGCACGGTCTCCAGCATGCGGAGGCGCGGCTCGACGTCTCCGGCGGCCATGTCGCGCATCAGCAAGCTCGCGTCGACGAGCGCGCTCAGGTCATCGACGGCGCGGGTCGAGTGATTGTCGTCGGCACACACTGTTTCGGCGGCATCGACGGTGCATCCACCGACGAAGATTGCCATGCGACCGAACGTGCTCCGCTCGCTCGGAGTGAGTAGCGCGACGCTCCACGCGACGGCCTCGCGGATCGTCTGGTGTCGCGCGGGCAGATCGCGGCCCGTGCCGGACACGAGTTCGAACCCCGATGCAATGCGCGTCGCGACGGCACGCGGTGACATGAGGCGGCACCGCGCGGCCGCGAGCTCGATGGCGAGCGGTAGCCCATCGATGCGTGAGCAGATCTTCGCGGCCGCCGCGAGTGCCTCGTCATCGAACACGAGCGCGGCGTTCGCGGCTGACGCGCGTCGAATGAACAGTCGAACGGCCGGGCTATCTCGCAGCGCCGGTGCGTCGGCTCCAGGGTCCGGGAGGGACAGCGGCGCGACGAAGAACTCATGCTCGGCGCGGATACCGAGACGCGTTCGGCTCGTGATGAGCATCTTCATCGTAGGCGCCGCGGCGATCAACTGTGCGACCGCCGGTGCCGCGGTCACGACCTGCTCGAAGTTGTCGAGCACGAGCAGTGTCCGACGACCCGCGTTCGCCGATGCGATGGCGTCGATCAAGTCCCGTCCACTCTCGGGCTGAACGCCCGTTGCCGCCGCAATGGCCGGCGCGACCCTCGCGGGATCGTGCAGCGGAGCGAGGTCGACGAACGCGACGCGATCCAAGTGCGACTCGAGCTCGCGCGCGACGTGAATCGCGAGTCGCGTCTTCCCCGTGCCTCCGGCGCCGGTGAGCGTCAGGAGCCTAACGTCTGGGCGATCGAGCAGCGACGCCACCGCGCGAAGCTCCTCGTCGCGGCCAATCATCTCGTCGTCGACGTCAGGCAGGCGTGACTGCACCGTGGCTCCGCCCGACGTGAGCAGACGCACGACCTCACCTGCGGAGCCTGGCCGCCGTGAGGGGTCGTCGGCGAGCATGTCGCGCACCACGTCGGCAAGCCACGACGGCACGTCGGGTCGCAAGGTTCGGAGCGTGGGCGCGCCCTCTCTGTGCCGGCGTGCCAGCACGGAGGATGGTGTCGCACCAATCCACGGCGGACGGCCCGCGAGCATCTCGAATAGCACACACCCGAGGCTGAACACGTCGCATAGCGGGCCCTCGTCCCCCTCTCCCGAGATTTGTTCGGGAGCCATGTAGGCTGGCGTGCCGACGGAGATGCCCGCCTGCATGAACTGCGCATCCAGCGAGTGCGAGACCACTCGTGCGATGCCAAAGTCCGCGACGATCGCGTGACCGTCAGCGAGCAGAATGTTCTCCGGCTTCACGTCGCGATGCACCACGCCGCGGCGATGTGCATGACTCAGCGCTTCAGCCACCTCCTGCGCGATCAGCAGGGCATCGCCGATAGCGAGCTTCCGCTCACGATTGAGCCGTGTGCGCAGCGATTCGCCGTCGACGTACGGCATCACGTAGAAGAGCCCATCCGCCCATTCGCCGGAGTCATGGAGTGGCAGGATATGCGGATGCTGCAGCCCGGCCGTGACTCGAATCTCACGCTCGAACCGTTCGCGGCCGATTGCCGCGCTCATGTCCGCACGCAGCATCTTGAGCGCGACGTTCCGGTCATGCTTGGTGTCACGCGCGAGATACACGACCGCCATCCCGCCGCGCCCAAGCTCGCGCTCGATCACGAACCGGTCGACGAACCACTCGTGACTGGCTTGGCCTCGCAACGTGTCGGCGAGCTCGGTCACTGCATCGCTTGGCTCGCCCTCCAGTTCCTCGCGGACGCGTTCCGCGTATCGCTCGGCGTGTCGCAGCGCGGCCGCACGATCACCGCTCTCGGCGAGCGCGCCCATGAGTCCGAGTACCGCACGGGTCTTCAACGGATCGATCGCGGTGAGTCTGCGCCACCAGTCCGCGGCGGCAACATAATCCTTTCGATGTTCGGCCTCGCCCGCGAGACGTTCCAACACACGCTCCGCGGCTTGCCCGAGTCGCAGCCGAACGCCGTCGATCCAATGCTCGAAGTCAGCCGCGTCGGGGAGAAAGACGCCGTCGAGGAAAGCACCCGTATAGAGATTCGCCGCGAGTACCGCGTCATCACGGCCGATGGCGTCCTCGAACTCCGCGACATCCGACGTCACGACCAGCGGGTTCAGCGCGAGCATGTCGTGGCCGAGGACGAGCTGGTCTTCGCCGGTGTCGCGCTTGAGCGCGTACACCGACTGCGAGAGCGCTGCTCGCGCACGCGTCTCGTCGACTTCGGGCCAGAGGAGACCGACCAGCTTGTCACGCGTGATCCCGCGCGCGCCGGATGCCGCCAGCACGGCAAGAACGGCCAGGCGTCGCCGCTGCGCCGCTGCGCCGGTCAGGGGACCGTGCCCGCCTGCCAGGGAAAGCCCGCCGAACGTCTTGAGACGCAGCACGTTAAAAGATACCGGAGCGCCGCCCGCGGCAGGTGAGAGCGAGGTGAGATGGGCGATCCATACTAGGCCCTGCGCGAAAGAGCAGCAAGGAACCGTGGTCGAGACGAAGCGATGACAGCGATTGCCGGAGGGATCGGATTGAGAGCCGCAGGCATTGCGGGCGCGACGCTCACGACCGCGGACCTGACTCGCGCGCGCGTGTTCTACCTCGCCCGCCTGGGCTTTCCGTTGCTGCACGAGGAGGCAGACGCGTTCACGTTCCGCGCTGGATCGAGCGACATCACCGTGCGTCGCGACGCAGACGCATTTACGGAGGCGGATGAGGCCAGACCTCCGCAACAACGCGTGGAGCGCATCGCTCTCTGGTGCGTTGGTCTCGACGATTTGCGCGCGGTCGCCGACGCGTTGACGACCATGGGCATCGAGCACTCACCCCGGTGTGATGTTGTCGGGACGGGGTGCGTCGCGTTCAGCGATCCCGACGGAATCGAGTGGGAATTCCGAATTCGTTGATGGTGTTGTGGTGTTCACTACCTTTCGATCAGGAGAAGACACGATGCATAACGTTAGGCAGTGCGGTATCGCTGCAGTGTTTGCGGTCGCCATGTCGAGCTTCGCGACGGCCGCCAGTGCACAGGCCAAGCCGGTGAACGCGACCGCAGCCTCGGATGCCGGCAAATCGCTGACGTGGGGGCCGGCGCCCGACGTCTTCCCCGCGGGCGCGAAAATGGCCGTCGAGCGCGGTGATCCGTCGAAGTCCGGCGAGTTCGTCGTTCGCCTCTCGTTCCCCGCCGGCTACAAGATTCCTCCGCACTGGCACCCGACCGCCGAGCATGTTCGTGTGCACAGTGGCGAGTTTCTTGTCGGGATGGGTGACGCGCTCGACCAGAGCAAGACAATGAAGATGGCGCCGGGCGACACGGGGTCGATCGGCGCGAAGATGAATCACTTCGCGATTGCGCCGGTGGCGACGGTGCTGAGCATTCGTGCGGAGGGTCCGTTCGCGATGACGTACGTGAACGCGGCGGACGATCCGAGGAAGGGGAAGTAGGCAAGGACGCCGGCATTACAATTCGGCAATGTCAGACGCGGCACTGATCGTATTGTCCGATCTCGACGGGACACTCCTCGACCACACGACCTACGCGTTTGACGCCGCGCGAGCGGCACTCGATCGGCTGCGCGACGCCCGGGTGCCGCTCGTGTTGTGTACGAGCAAGACCCGCGCGGAAGTAGAACCGATCCGCGCGGCGCTCCGCAACGCGCATCCGTTCATCGTCGAGAATGGCGGCGGCGTGTGCGTGCCCGTCGGGTATTTCCTGTTCGAGATCGAGGGCGCCGAGCGGCGCGGCGACTACGACGTGATTCCGCTCGGCGACCCATACGCGGACCTCACGCGCGCGCTTGCTGGTGCCTCGGAGGCAAGCGGCGTTGACGTGCGGGGCTTCGCGGACATGGGCGACGACGAAGTCGCGGCCGAAACGGGACTCACGCTTTCGGAAGCGCGGCTCGCACGCCAGCGCGAGTTCGATGAGCCATTCGTGGTCATGGCACCCGAGCGTGCGCCCGAGCTTTTCGCCGCCATCGAGCGCGAGGGCAAGCGATGGACAACCGGCGGCCGCTTTCACCACATCATCGGCGCGAACGACAAGGCTGCCGCCGTGCGTATGCTCGTGGGGCTCTATCGGCGCCAGCTCGGCGACGTCCGCACCGTCGGACTCGGCGACGCACCTAACGACGCGGACTTCCTGCGCGAGGTCGACGTCTCGATCCTCATTGCCTCGCCGCGCGTCGATCGGCTGCGCGCGCTCGTGCCGGGCGGCCGAGTTACGACGCTGGAGGGTCCGGCTGGCTGGAACGCGGCCGTGCTGGCGCTGCTCGACGAGCGACGTTAGGCCGTTGCGACGATCTCCATCTCTTCGGCCGCGTCCAGGATGAGGTCGAACATCCCGGGGATGGCGTGCAGGACGCGATTCCAGTTCGGAATGATCGGCAGCGACAGCGGGTTCGCGCTGTATGTCTCCGCGGCCTCCCGCAGACTCTCGGCAAACGCCGAAACGGCCGACGCCTCGGCGTGACGGTCGAACTCGAGACCGTTGAGCATCGCGTCCGCGTAATACTTGTTGATCGTCTCCTGCGCGAGCTCCTGGTAGTGCACGAGGACCGTACGGAAAGCGGCGTCGTCGAGCACGCACCCCTGGGCGGCCAGGGTTCGGAACAGGTTCTTCGCGATCTCCAGCGTCATGCGGCGCAACCCGGCGCTCGCATCGGCTTCGGAGAGGACCTGATGCTTGTGGTCGTAATTGTCCGCGATGTCCACCTGGCAGATGCGCTTCAGTGCGCAGTTGCTGAAGACCTCCGCCAGGACGCCCACTTCGAGGCCCCAATCGCTCGGGATGCGGTTCACGCGCGCGAGGTCCGCACGCATCGCGAACTCGCCGGAGAGCGCGTACCGGAAGCTGTCCAGGTACCGCAGGAAGTGCGTCGTCGGCTGAAGCGTGATCAGTGCGCGCACGAGCGGCGAGAAGAACAGCCGGGTGACGCGTCCGTGCATCTTCGTCGTCGTGCGGGCGTAGTACCCCTTGCAGAACTCGAACCCGAGGTTCGGGTTGGCGACGGGATAGCAGAGTCGCGTGAGGAGGCTCTTGTCGTAGTTGCGAATGTCGCAGTCGTGGAGGGCGATCACGTCGACATCTTCGCGCGCGAGGAGGTAGCCGTAGCACAGCCAGCACGTCCGCCCCTTGCCTGGTCCGCCCGCACTGATGCCCTGATCGTCCAGCATGCGAAACAGCCCTTCGACCTTCGGGTGCTCCATCCAGAGCGCCGTGACCGGCGTCGGGAAGTCGCGGAAGAATGCGGCCGCGTGGAGGTATTGCTCGTGTGTCGCGCCACCTATCGCGACGACGATGCGTTTGAGAAATCTCACCGTGCGGAGCTCATCGACGATCTGCTGCATTGCTGGATGCTCGAACTCCGTGTAGAGGGCGGGGAGTACGAGGCCGATGCGATTGTGGTCCGCGATCGCGACGAGCTCCGCCTCGATCACGTCGTCGTCGTGCGGATTGAGCCGGTGGAGCGTCGTGACGACGCCCGATTGAAAGAAATCGGCCATGGCCCTCGTGGTGAGCTGCGCCGCGTGCCGCGCACGCGAGTAACCGGCGTTCTACGCGCGGAACGGTTCCAACCAGATGATCTCGTACGCGTCGAGGGGGACGCGCAGCATGTCGTCTTCAGCCCGGATGTAACGGTCGGTCAGTGCATCCCGCCAGACCCGATCAGGCTGACCTATGTCGGCGAGCGGCACGCGCAACTCCTGGGCCGCGGCCGTGACGTTAGTCAGGGCGAGGACGAAGCTTTCACTGCGTCGCGCTTGGCGGACAACGCTGAAGACGGCCGGGTTCACGAACAGGACGCGCTGTTCGGCTGACGGATGAAACGCGGCGAGGTGCGTGCGGACGGCAATGAGATGCACGAAGCGCTCGAGGACGTTCGCCGCGTGCGACTCCTGCACGCTCAGCTGGTCGAGCAGCTCCTGGACACGGATCGTGTTGCGGTTGATGCTGCGAGGATCGCGCTCGTTGACCTTGTAGCCGGAAGTCACGTGCGCGCCGACAATGCTGGGGAGGTAGATGGCCGGCACGCCGAGCAGCGAGAGGGCCAGCGCGCGGGAGGCGAGGAACCGCGCGATCTGGAGGTCCTCAGGCTCGTCGGAGTCGACGTCGTTGAGCGCGTTGAACCAGGGGATGTTGAGCTCGTACGGCGTCTGTACGCCGCCGCCCGCCGCGCGGTACGAGACGAGGCCGCCGTGATTCGTCGTGCGCCTAACGAGCTGCTGGCGCTCGGCGTCCGTGAGCAGCTCGGCGACTGGCAGGAGCCCGATGCCGTCGTGAGAGTCGAGGAAGTTGAGAAACGTCGTCGTCTCGGAAGGCGGCGCGATCGCCGCCGCCCACTCGGCGAGGCGTGTCCAGTCTCCCGAGTGGAACGTCCACAGCACGAGCGGCGGCAGCGCGAAGTTGTAGACCATGTGCGCCTCGTTCGTGCCGTCGCCGAAGTAGCTGACGTTGTCGTCGTGCGGGACGTTCGTCTCGGTGATGAGCGCCACGCGTGGTGCGACGACGTCGAGCACCGCGCGAAAGAGCTGGACGAGCGCGTGCGTCTGCGGGAGATGCGCGCTCGAGGTCCCGAGCTCGCGCCACAGATACGTGGCGGCGTCGAGGCGAATCAGGTCAGCGCCGTGGCGCACGTAGTAGAGCAGCACGCCGAGCACGCGGAACAGCACGTTCTCGCTGCGGAAATTGAGGTCGATCTGGTCCGGGCTGAACGTCGTCCACACCCACCTCGGCCCGCGCAGCGTCATGTATTCGGTGAGAAGACTGCTCGTTCGAGGCCTGAGGATGAGACGGAGATGCTCCTCGCTGATCGCCTGCGGCGTCTCGAAGCTGACGAAGAAGTCCTCGTAGTTCGGGTTGCGCGCGAGAAACTCGCGAAACCACTCGCTCTTGGATGAGACGTGATTGATCACGCCGTCGAACATCAGCCGGTACTTGTCGCCGAGTCGCTCGATGTCCTTCCAGCCGCCGAGCCTCGGGTCGACCTGCTCGTAGTCGATGACGCTGAAGCCGCGGTCGGATGAATAGGGGAAGAACGGGAGGATGTGGACGGTGCTGAACACATCCCGGAACAGCGTCTCGAAGATGATCGACAGTGCGCGCAGTGGGTGCGCATTCGGGCTGTCGATGAGGTCTCCGTACGTGATGGCGACGACGTCGGTCTCGGTGAATCGATCGCGCGGGTCAAACTCGGCGTCCGCGACGAGCATCTCGGGCGACTTGTGCGCGTCATGCACCTGCATCAGCCGCTCGAGCTCCCAGTAGTACGCGTGCGCGTCGAGCTCTCCGTACAAGACGGTGAGCTTCTCGATGATCCGCGCTCGCTGTGCGGCGGTGACCTCGAGGGGTGGTCGCGAGTAATCGGGTTCGTGCAGGTAACGGCGTCGCTGAAATCTGGTCATGCTGGGTTTCGGTGGCGGCAGTCCGACCGGAGAGATATGGGCGTGAAGGATGGGCGCAAGCGTCTGTGGCCCGGAATTGGGGATTGGGCGCAGAGTGACCGGGCGGCTCTTCGGGATTACCCGGCGGTTCTCTGACAGTGAGCCTGTCAGGCCCACGACTCGGTAGGCGAAGCTCGCCGCTCTGTTCGAGCCAGGCGGGCCCAGTGTAAGCGTCAGCTGCGGGATAGTAACGCTTGCCGTTAGTAACGCGTCGCGTTATCATCCACGGTGATCAAGACCTTCGGCGATCGTGACACCGAACGCCTCTTTGCCCGCGAGCCCGTGCGTCGCTACCCAGCGGAGTTGCGCCGGGCGATGCTCCGTAAGCTCGTCGCGGTCGACGCGGCTGAAACACTCGACGACTTGCGCGTCCCGCCCGGGAATCGCCTGGAAAAACTCCGTGGCGATCGGGGCGGCCAGCACAGCATCCGCGTCAACGACCAATGGCGGATCTGTTTCGTCTGGCGCGACGGGGACGCGTACGACGTGTCGGTCGTCGATTACCACTGAACTGGAGGAACCTCCATGGCCGCGCGAAAGATGGCGCCCATTCATCCGGGTGAAGTCTTACAGGCTGACTTTCTCGAGCCGCTCGGCGTCTCGCAGTACCGGCTCGCACAAGACATCTCGGTGCCCGCTCGGCGGATCAACGAGATCGTGCACGGCAAGCGGGCGGTGAGCGCCGACACAGCGCTTCGGCTCGCGCGGTACTTTGGGACGAGCGAGCGGTTCTGGCTCAACCTGCAAGCGCGGTACGATCTGGAGCAGCAGCGCGATGTACTTGGCGCGCGTCTCGCGAAGGAAGTTAGAGTTCTCGACCGCGCCAGCTAACGTGTTGCTGCTGACGAGCGATCTGTGGATGCGGCTTCGCCGCGATGATGATACTGCGGTCGCAGTAGAACTTTGGCGTCAGCCAGAGAAACGTGCGTTGGATGAGGCGCGCCCCATCGTCAGGTATCTTTCCGGTGCACCTTCGCTGCGTGTGACCTGACCATGGCCGAGACCTCTCCAAAGCAACTCGTCCTCAAGGCGATCGAGGATCTGCCCGCCGACGCGTCCATCGAGGATGCGATGGAGCGTCTCTACTTCCTCGCGAAAGTCTACCGCGGGCTCGCAGACGCGGAAGCTGGGCGGTTCGTCTCGCACGACGAAGTGAAAGCCCGCTTCGGCCTCCGGTAGCACGCTCGCGCGGCGCCGTGGCGGTCAAACTCATCCCATACGTCACACGACGTATGCGTCACTGCGGAGGATCAGGCCCAACATTCTACGCCACGCTGATTCCTCACGGCTCGATCATTCGATACTCCTTTGGGGGCTCCGCGCCGAGGAGATTCTTGACGAAGTAGTCCCACGACCGCCGAATCGCGTACGTCGACCGCTGATGCCCGGCATCGGTGATGATCAGCATGTCGAAATCCTTCCCCGCCTTCTCGAGTGCGTCCACGAGACGAAGCGTCTCTGCCGGAGGATTGTTGCAATCCATGTCGCCCGTCATGAGCAACAACTTCCCCTTGAGGTTCGCCGCGTACTTGTAGTTCGCCTCGGCCTCGTAGTTGTCGGAGTCACCCGTCTTCCTGTACGGCCCCATATACTTCTCGCCCCAATACCACCCATAGACGCGGAAGTCATGGTTGCCCGAGCCCGCGACGCCGACCTTGAAGAAGTCGGGGAAGTGCAGCATCGCGGCGGCGGCCGAATACCCACCTCCCGAGTGCCCCACGATGCCGACCCGCGTCGTATCGATCCACGGGTACTTCGCGGCCAGCTGGCGGATCGCGGCGACATGGTCCGGAAGGCCGTTGTCACCGACGTGGCCGTAGAAGAAGTCCTCGAACGCCTTCGAGCGCTGTGGCGACGAGCCTAACGCGTCGAGCTGGATGACGATGAAGCCGAGCTCCGCGAGCGCACGCCGCATGCCCTCCTCGCCGAGGTTACGCGTCGGCACGAACTTGTCCGTCCGCGTCTCGACCGACGTGCCAAGCACCCAGTCTGGCCCCTTGAATACCCAGTCGCCAACGCTGCCGCGCTGCGGGCCGGGATAGATGTAGCTCACGATCGGATACTTCCTGGTCGGATCGAACGTGCTCGGCTTGTGCAGAATGCCCCAGAGATCCGTCTTGCCATCGCGCGCCTTGACCGAGAACTCCTCCGCGGGCGTCCAGCCGATGGCGCGAAGGGGCGCCGCATCTCCACGGGCAAGCTCCATCACCACCTTGCCATCCGCATCGCGCAGTACGGTCACTGGCGGCGTCGCGATCTGCGAGTAGGTATCGATGAAGTACGGCGCGCGCGGAACGAGCCGAATCGTGTGATTCCCGGGCTAGGGCGTCAGCAGCGTTAGGCCACTGCCGTCGAAGCCCACGCGATAGAGGTAGGCGTAGTGCGGTGAGCCGGCCTCTTTGCCCCAGGCGCTGAAGTAGATCTGCTGTCGCGCGCTGTCGACGCGAACGATGCCGGCGACCTTGTACGATCCGCGCTCGACCCGGTTCTTGAGCGTGCCATCGCGTGCATAACGATACA
>JAJKIV010000126.1 GCA_021154285.1 Gemmatimonas sp.
CTCGCGATCTCGGCGTCAGGGAACGCGGCGGCGAGACTCTGCGCCCAGAGCACGGGATCCCCCGCGACGGGGCGCATGCCTTGCGGAACCCCACTCGACCCCGGGCGCCGCGCTTCTTCGACGTAGAGCTTCTTCACCCCGTCGCCGATCCGACGCCGAACGTAGGGGATCAGCGAATCCCACGAGACAATCTGCGTGAGGCCGAGCGTGGCGCTGCTCGATGCGTGGGGCACGACGCTGTCGACGGGGAAGCCGAACGCCCGTGGTTCCGGCGGAGTAAAGAGCCGTGACTCGCGGCGAGGTCCGTCGATCGCGAGGATGGCGTTAGGCACGCCGCTCAGGCCCGTGAAGTAGAGAAACGACGCAGCCTGGATGAAGCTCGGCTCGCTCTCCGGCTTGTCGCGGGTCTCGGCGTGAAGGAGCACAATTCCGTCGGGAAGCCGTTCCATCAGTGCTCGACGGCGCTCGACATACTCCCCGCTCGGAATCCGCTGAGCGGGCACCGGGATCGGGGCGGCCAGGAGCACAACGATAAACGTGCGGTGGGCAAGGCTGCTCACGAGTGCTCCACGCGAAAGTGGACGAGTGGCCAGATCCAGAAGCGCCACGCGCTATCTTCCAGATCCTGACCTGGCCAAACTGACGATCGGAGCCGCGCGCATGTCAATGGCGTTTCTGCGAGACGACGCGGAAGGGGAGATGCCCCGCCGCCACTATGATCTCCCCCAACGGGATGACCCCGAGTACGACCGGGCCGCGGCGCGAGCCCTGCTCGAGGCGGCACGCGTCAATGAGACGCAGCTCGCCGAGCGCGCGACGGGATACTATTGGGGCGAGCCGCGGCTGCGGGCGTACGTCGAGGAATTTCGCGCGGCCGCGGAGGCGGCGGGCGACGACCGGCTGGAACAGGTTGCGCGGCGTTACCTGCGCTGAGCCCGACCGTGTGATGGCCTAACGCGGCTCATTTCGGGTGTGGCAACGGCCCCGCGGCCTTGTACGTGTTGACGACGATGCCGGTCGGAAAAGCTTGCGTGCCCTCGAGCGTGAATGCACGGGCCGGAGTTCCCTTGGCGAAGAAACGTTTTCCTGTGCCTAGCAGGACCGGATAGACGAGCAGATTCACCTCATCCGCAAGTCCATGCTCGAGCAGCGTTGACGTCAGGGTCGAGCTGCCTGCGAGTATCAGGTCCGCGCCGTCCTTCGCCGTGAGACTGCGAAGGCTATCCACGAAATCCGGTCCAAGCCCCACGACCGGGCCCCATTCCAGGCTCTCCGGCCTGTGCGTGACGACATACTTCGTCGCGGCATTGAGGCGATCTGCCATCGGACCGCTTGGCGCCTTGGGCCAGAACCCGGACCAGATGTCATAGGTCCGACGTCCAAGCAGCAGGTCGTAACGCTCGCCGTATTTCTCGACTAACGTCGCCAGCCCCGCGGGCGTGCGATACGGCGTGGTCCAGTTTTCGTACGGGAAGTTGTCTTCGCCGGAGGATTGGATCACGCCGTCCAGCGATATGTGTTCGAAGATCCTGATCTTGCGCATTGATGCTCCCCTGCAGCTAGCGTCGGCGAGTCTTGTCCAGGTAGCTCCTGGATTGTTGGCCGACGAGATCGACCAGATTGCCCATTGCCACCTCCATATCGACCAGATGGAGGCCAAGCCCCTCCGCCAGGTCGCCCTGAATGTCGCGGCTTGCCGGACTGTCCGGACCACGCTCGACCGACACGTCGAGATACGTCGCGAACGTGTTGGACTTGCACTGCGCTTTCAGCAGACCCGCGACGCGCACCATTGGCGTTGCAATGGGTTGGCCGCCAACCTTCCACGGCTCGGCGGGCCCCATCGGCAGGGCAGTTTCTCCTTTCGCGTCGAAGTAGCCATTGAGGGCGGCCTCGCCGCCGCCTAACGCGGCAGGATTGGTACACGTGGCGACGAGCGTCGAGTCCGCCGACATCCCGAAGCGCGTCGCCGCCGTCGGCGGTGCGGTCGAGCGAAAAGAGGAATACGCCACGACGCAGCCGGTCTGTGTGGCAGCGCGACAGAGCGGCAGGTGCGCAAACGTCCCGCCCACGTGTCGCCCGCGGGGGACGAGGACGCCTCCCGGCGCGCCGATGAGCAACGCGGAGACGATGCGTGCCTGTGCTGGCGTGCCCTCGATCTCGCGGCGGATCAACTCGATCAGAATCGCGGACCCCTGCGAATGCCCGATCAGCACGACCCCGCGATTGCCATTGTCGTGCGCGAGGTAGTGGCGCCACGCGGCACGGACGTCCTGGTACCCGAGACCCAGGAAATCGGGAGACTCGATGCCGGCGGCGTTGGCACGACCCATGGCCGCGAGGGTGAGTTGCCGGTACATGGGTGCGAACAACCGACACTTCGTGCCAAACCGTGCCAGCTGCAGTCGCACCACATTACGTTCTGTCTCGTTAGGTACGAGATCACTGTTCGTCGTCGTATCCGTCGACACCGTGGGATAGACGTAGAAGCAGTCCACCGGCGCGTCAGGATCCAGCGGCGCGCGCTCGACAGTGGCGCGTCCGTCGCGACCGATCACCGTCGTAGAAAGATCTACGTCGCACGCGCCAGGGCGGCCGGGCCGACAGAGCCACACCTGCGGGTTGCTGTAGTCCGTCGGCGGCGATGCGGCCGTGGCCTGCGCGAACGCGTCCGTCGCCGTAACCGAAAGGGCGAGGAGAACAAGGTGCAGCGTTCTCATATGCATGCGTGCCAGCTCCGATGAGAAGGTGGACTGCTGGCTAGTACTTCACCTTCGCGACTTCCTCGTTCGGCGTGAACCCGGCGCCGAGCATGTCGCTGAAATCCTCGATATCCATCAGCTTCCGGATCTCGACCATCCCTTCGCCAGTCGCAGAGCCGTTCGGCGCGCGCTTGACCCACTCGATCGCCTCTTCCTTCGACTTCACCTGAATGATCATGAAGCCCGCGACGACTTCTTTCGCCTCGGCGTAGGGTCCGTCAATGACGATGCGCTCGTCGCGGTTGAACTTCACGCGGATCGCCTGCGACGACGCGCTGAGTCCCTCGGCGGCGAGTAGGATGCCCGCCTTCGCGGCATCCTCGTTGTACTTCTGCATTGCGGCGAAGGCCTCGGGGCTGGGTAGAGGGCCGCCCTCGGATTCCTTCGTCACCATGGCCATGACCATGAAACGCATTGTTCCCCCTGCCCCTGAAGTCGATGTGGATGCCGCGGTGTTCGCTGCCTCGATACCACGTCGAACGAGACCAGTCGAAATCGACATAGGCTTGAAAAAGTTCGTAAGCTGTCGAGTTCAAGAGCGGTCCCGCGCTTCGAGCTCCCGCGGCGGCCGCAGGCGACTTCGATCCGACGCCGGTCACGCTAGGCGTTGAATTGCCGGAGATGGTGGTCCAGGTGGATATACATGAAGGCCGCCCACTCCGCCGGCGTCATCGGGCCGAAGAAAAAGTGCGGATGCTTCGTGCACGCCTGTGGCCCGCGCGCAAAGCGGTCGATCGCCTGCGTCAGCCGCCGACGTTCCACGTCGAAGTCCCGCGTGTCCTTCACGATCACGCTGGGATGGGTCGGCTCCCCTTTGCCCATGGGCCTCCCCTTGACGAGCCTGGGCGACGTTCATCTTGCCCCACGACCGCTCACTGTCGGGCCGCAACCGGCCAATACGCTCATGCAGCTCGGCGACGACGGTCTGCTCATAGAGATTCTTCATCGAGAGTTTCTTCGAGAGGTACGTGACGGTCGAGATTTCCTTTTCGGCTGGCCTGCGCGCAGTGTCTCGAGGCTCGCGCTGAATGCCTCGCCCGCGTCGATCATGAGTTCTGCGTTGCGGGAATGCTTGCCGGTTGCCCAGATGCCGATCTGCGCGACCACGATGAGCGTTGCTGCACCGGTTCGGGGCAGGCTGGCTTCCGGCGCGTCGCGCGAGTCGGACGCCGCGGATGATGGCGCTGCGCTAAGATTGAGCCGATGGCGACGCAGGCGTGCCACGGGCCGACCTAGAACGGCAGATCCTCGTCGTCGAACGGTGGATAGTCTGGGTCGAGCGGCGGCGGCGGCGCCGCGGCGGAGGTTTTTGGGGCCTGTGCCGTTGGACGCGCGCTGGGGGTGGTCGTCGACCGGCGGGGTTCGCCGTCCCGCGGTGGCCAGATGACGCCGAGGCAGCCCGGGCCGCCCATGACCCTGGGCTTGTTGCGACACTTGAAGTCCGGCGCTCGCGGGTTGCGCTTGTTCGCACGGTCGTCCCACATCTTGCCGCCGCAAACCGGGCATGCGGGATCGTCCGGCGTTCCCGCGGGTGCGGGCCACTGGCGCGGCTCGTATGGTCCCTCGTCGGCGGGCGGCGCTGACGCCGAATCGCGCGGCGGCCAGATCACGCCGGCGCACGACTTGTCTTTGCACTTGAAGTCGGGGGCCCGCGGGTTCCGTCTGCCAGCGCGGTTGTCCCACATCTCTCCGCCGCATTTCGGGCAAGGCGGCGCCTCACCAACCGGGGCAGTCTCGTTCTCGCTCATGCTCGGTGATGTCGGATCAAAGTTGAAGGCGACGTGCATAGTAGAATGGTAGCAACCACCCGCATGCCATTCACCCCTCGCCTCGAGAATTCAAGGCGGTGATGCGGGCAGTCGCGCCAGACTCTTGATCGTGGATGCGTACATGAGACGTCAGGTCCTCGTCGTGAGCGCGCTCGTGCCGGTGTGGGCCGGCTTGACACCACCTGCCGTGGCGCAGCAGCCCACGCAGTCACCAGCGTTCTCGGCCGACCTAACGCGGACGGCGGTACGGCGGGTGATGACAGCGGCGGCCGATTGGCAGCTCGCGCATCCCTCGGAACATGCGCCCTACGACTGGACGGTGGCGGCATTCTACACGGGAGTGATGGCGTTGGCAGACCTGTCAGACTCGCCGAAGTACTACGACGCGATGAAGGCGATGGGGGAGCGCAACCAGTGGCGTCCCGGACTCAGCCCTGGTCTCGCCGATGACTACGCCGTGATCGCGACCTATGCGAGGATCTTCCAGCGTGAGCAAGACAAGAGGATCCTGGCGCCCGCACTGGCCCTCTTCGACTTTCTGGTCACCCTGCCCTATGACGAACCGCTGACGTGGGGGAATGGGATCGAAACGCGCGAGTGGGCGTGGTGCGATGCGCTCTTCATGGCGCCGCCGGCGCTCGCCGTCGTCACGACCGTCACGGGTGACCGCAGGTACCTCGACCTGGCGAATCGCCTGTGGTGGAAGACCACCGACTACCTGTATGACAAGAGCGAGCACCTGTACTTCCGGGACAGCCGGTTCTTTGACCAGCGGGAGCAAAATGGCAAGAAGGTGTTCTGGAGTCGGGGCAACGGCTGGGTGTTCGCCGGAATCGCGCGCATGATGAACGAGCTGCCGGCGGACCATCCGGACCGCGCGCGGTACGTCACGCTCTTCCGCGAGATGGCCGAGAAGATCGTGGCCGTTCAGGGCGAGGATGGTTACTGGCGAGCAAGCTTGCTCGACCCGGATAGCCGCCCGAACCCGGAGACGAGCGGAACCGGGTTCTTCGTCTTCGGGCTCGCGTGGGGGATCAATCACGGAGTGCTCGATCGGGCGCGCTACGAACGTGCTGTCACTCGCGGCTGGTCCGCGATGGTCAGGGCCGTACATCCCGACGGCATGCTCGGGTGGGTGCAGCGGATCGGAGATCAGCCGGGAGCGACGACGGCGAACACGACCGAGGTCTACGGCGTCGGCGCGCTGCTGCTTGCAGGCAGCGCGGTCTACGCGCTTGCGCCGTGATCAGCGTCGGCCTGACTCAGTCTTCCAGCGCCACCCGAGGCTCGACGCGCGCAGCGGCAGCGGCGGGAATCAGGCTCCAACGATGGTCAATGCGAGCGCCGACCCGGGACCCAGGACGGCGCACCTTCCTCGGTTGAGTTGTCCGTGAGAATGCGAACATCCGAACCGTCGGCATGCATGACCGCAATCTCCCCGTAGGGCTGGAACGTCGCCGAAAGAAGGAGCTGAACGGCTTCGTCTTTGAAGCCCTGACGTGCAGTCGCAAACGCGATCCACTCCCCATCCGGAGAGAACGATGGATGCGCATCGTTGCCAGGCGATCGCGTCAGGCGCTCGAGATTGGTCCCGTCGGGCCGGATTCGATAGATCTCGTAGTCGCCGTCGCGCCTGCTGGTGAACGCGATCCAATCGCCCCGCGGCGACCAGTTCGGAAACGTGTCGAAGTCCGAGCCGGTTTCGAGCTTCCGCGCCGCTCCCGTCGCGACATCGAGTATGTAGAGATTCCGCATCGTGCCGGTTGCTCTCCGAAAGACGACCTGCTTTCCGTCCGGCGACCAACTCGGCATCCCGGCGTTGGTGCTGTCTCTCGTCAGGGAAGTCAAACCGCTGCCGTCGACGGCGACCATCATCAACTGTGCAGGCTGGATCTGGGCGCGTTGAAAGAAGCCGCCGGAGCCGAACGCGATCGCGCCGCCGAGGGGCGACCACGCCGGCCCGGTCATGTCCTGGCTCAGCGGACCGGCGTAGATCGCCCTCCGGTCCGAACCGTCAGTGTTCGCGACGACGAGCGTCCCGTTGCGAATCGGGCCCGCGAAATTGGTCAGCATGTAAACCATGCGATCGCCCGCCGGCGAGAAGGACGACGCATCGGGCACGCGCAGCAGAGCGAATCGCGGGTCGAGACTCGGCCACGACTGGAAGGGACGATCGCGATCGTCGCGTGGGTCCGTTTCGCGATGAAAGACCATCACGCGATGGTCCGGAGACCAGTCTGGCGCCTGAAACGTACCAGCGAGAGTTCCGCCGTCCGTGAATCGAACGCTATCGCGCGTTTCGTACGCGATGCGCGCGGCGCCTACCCAACGCGGAAATACCTTCAGGCCGGCGCCGACGGTCAGCGTGTCGCGTGCGCCTGACTTCACATCGACTGACGCGATTTGTGTGATCCCGGTACCGAATATGAGCCCCCCACCGCAGACCTGGTCGGGGTCGCCCGCCCAGAACGCGACGCGCGCGCCGTCAGGCGACCAATGCGGCGTGCCGGCAATCTCGGTCGACGCGCTGATGCGGCGCAGACTGGAGCCGTCGGGGCGCACGATGTAGACGCCCAGGTATTGCGGAGTCACGAATGGCGCAGGGCCGGGCGCGGTGGTGTTCGGGCATGCCGCACGCGTTGGAGCGCGATCGGACGAGAATGCGATCCACCTTCCATCAGGAGACCACGCCGGTCGGAAATCGCCGGCGGGATGCGACGTCACATTGCGGGATCTGTGCGTCGCCAGATCGAGAACCCAGATGTCGGCCTGGCCGCTTCGACTCGACACGAACGCCAACGTCTTTCCGTCGGGCGAGAGGACGCCCTGATCAGCAAACGCGGATCCGTCGGTCAATGGCTCGAGGCCAGAGCCATCGAGGGCAACGCGATAAATCCTCGCGGGTCCGGAGCGGTGAGAAGTGAAAATGATCCATCGCCCATCGGGCGCGAAGGACGCGTTGTAGTCGAGCGCCGGGTCCGGCGCGAGCGCACGAGCATGATGGCCGTCAGCATCGGCAATGAAGATGTCGGTGTTGTTCGGGGCGAAGCTCTTGAACGCGATCCTGTAGGTCGGAGCAGCGGGACCTGATTCGGCGCGCCACGCAACGCCGCTAACCGCGTACAGGCAAGTCAGTCCTCCTACGCGTAGCCATCGTGCGACGCTATACATAGCGCACCCATGCCTCCCTCTGTACTATCGACACTCATCGTGCCGGCGCTGCCGTCGTTACGATAGCCCGACGACGAGCCCGATCGCAACATGGCCCACGCGTCGCGTGCCGGAACTGGCAGCTCGGTCGGCCGCCTAACGCTCGAGCCACGGCGCCGCGAGATCATATCTTCGCCAAAGGCCGTGTCCCCATGTGAGGGCTCGCGCAACGCGCACCCACGCACAGCGGCGCGGGGTTCGCCCGAGGCACTCCCGTTCGGGCGTGCCCGGATGTAGTGTCGTCGCACCCTTCATCGATCCGGAGACGCAGTGAGACTCGAAGTCATGTCATCGCAAACCGTCGTGCGCACGCTGTTCTGCGTCGCGCTCGGCGCATCCGTTACCGTTCCGTTCGGGAACCTCGGCGCACAGAACGCCGCGCAGACCCCGGCGTACGACGTCGTGATCCGCAACGGCCGCGTACTCGACGGCGCCGGCAACCCGTGGATCCTCGCCGATGTCGGCATCAAGGACGGTCGGTTCGCGAAGATCGGCCGCATCGCTGAACGCGGGAAAACCGAGATCGACGCCGCCGGTAAGTACGTCTCGCCCGGGTGGATCGACATGATGGACCAGTCCGGCAGTGTGCTGCCACGCAACGGCCTGGCCGAGAACAAGCTGCGACAGGGCGTGACGACGGCGATCGGCGGCGAAGGCGGCATCCCCGTCAAGGCTGCGAGCGACGTCCCCGCGTACTTCGCCGGCATGGAGAAGTCCGGCATCAGCATCAACTTCGGCTCCTATTACAGCGAGACGCAGGCGCGCACCGCCGTCCTCGGCCCCTCGTCGCGCGCGCCTAACGCGGCGGAGCTGGATCGCATGCGCGCGATCATGGATACGGCGATGCGCGGCGGCGCGATGGGCATGTCGACGGCGCTCATCTACCCGCCGAGCTCCTACGCCACCACCGACGAGCTGATCGAGATCGCGAAGGTCGCGGCGAAGTACGGCGGCGTGTACGCGAGCCACATCCGGGGTGAAGGGCCGGAGGTCGTGCAGTCCGTCGGCGAGTTGATCACGATCGCGGAGAAGGCGGGCCTGCCGGGTGAGGTGTTCCATCTCAAGGTCGCGCACAAGCCGTCGTGGGGCGTGCGGATGGATTCCATCCGCATGATCATCGACGCCGCCCGCGCGCGAAACGTCGACGTGGCCGCGGACATGTACGTCTACACGGCTGGCGGTACCGGCCTCGAGGCGACGATCCCGAGCTGGGCATTCGATGGCGGCGTCGACTCGCTCAAGGCGAGGCTCTCGAA
>JAJKIV010000127.1 GCA_021154285.1 Gemmatimonas sp.
CCAGCAACCAGCAACCAGCAACTTCGGTATTAGTCTTCAAGACCATGTCTGATTTCTATTCCGTCCTCGGCGTCCAGCCAGCTGCGTCCGACGACGACATCAAGAAGGCGTACCGCAAGCTCGCGATGCAGTACCACCCCGACCGGAACAACGGGTCGCGGGACGCCGAAGAGAAGTTCAAGGAGATCACCGAGGCGTACGACGTGCTGCGCGATCCTAACAAGCGCGCCGCATACGATCGGTACGGCGAAGCAGGGCTGCGGGGTGCTGCGGGTGGCGCTGGATTCCATCACGTCGACCTCTCCGAAGCGCTCGGCATCTTCATGCGCGACTTCGGCGCATTCAGCGGCCTCGGCGATATCTTCGGCGCGGCCGGCGGACGCCGGCAGGGCAACAGCCGCGCGGGCAGTGACGTCAAATTCACTGTCGACCTCACGCTCCAGGAGGTCGCGACAGGCGTGCAGAAGACATTCACCGCCAAGCTGCTCGACCCGTGCGACCGCTGTGAGGGCTCCGGTGCGGAGCAGGGTACGAAAGCTCAGCGGTGCTCCACGTGCGGCGGATCGGGCGAAGTGCGCCGCGCGCAGCGTTCGTTCTTTGGGCAGTTCGTGAGCGTGGCCCCGTGCCCCACGTGCGCTGGCGAGGGTACGGTCATCTCCGCGCCGTGCAAGAAGTGCAAGGGAGAAGGCCGCACTCGCGGCGACCACTCGATCCCGGTGCAGATCCCGGCCGGCGTTGCGACGGGTCAGTACATGACGCTTCGCGGTATGGGCAACGCCGGACCACGTGGTGGCCCGCGTGGCGATGTGCTCATGGTCTTCGAAGTCGCGGATGATCCGCGGTTCGAGCGCGATGGCGAAGACCTGTACTGCGAGGTGCTGGTGTCATACCCGCAGCTCGTGTTAGGCGATGACGTGGAAGTCCCCGCGGTCACGAACACGGTCTCCCTGCGCATCCCGCCAGGCACGCAGAGCGGCCAGGTGTTCAATGTTCGCGGTCGCGGCTTGCCGCGCGTGAACGCCTCGGGTGTGGGTGACCTGCACGTGCGCGTCCAGCTCTGGACGCCGGACTCCGTCACGCGAGACGAGGAGGCGCTGCTGAAGAAACTGGCGGAAACGCACAAAGCACCTCAGTCGCGCGAGAAGGGTTTCTGGACCCGGATGAAGGAAGTGTTAGGCGCTTAGGCAACCTTTCGACTCCCGAATTCCCGATTCCCGACCGGTGAGCTGGTTTTCCCTGCGCGTCTTGCCCGCTCATGGGCCGGAGGTGGCGCTCGCGGCGCTCTTCGCAGCGGGCGCCCAGGGAGTGCACGAGGACGGCGCGGCGCTGGTCACGCACTTCCCGCCGGAGACCGATGTCCTCGCGGTGGCAACGGCCATTCGCGAAGCGGATCCCGGTGCGAGCGTCACGGTCGGCCGTGTTGCTGATACCGACTGGTCCGAGGCCTGGAAGAACTTGCTCTCGGTGCAGACGGTCGGCGTACTCCGCGTCGCGCCGCCATGGCTCGCGGACGGCCTCGACCCCGCGCATACCATCGTCGTCGACCCCGGCATGGCATTCGGGACAGGCGACCACGCGACCACGCGCTCGGTTGTTCGACTCCTGCAGCGGATCGTCGTTCGCGATGCGAACGTCGCCGACCTCGGGGCTGGCAGTGCGGTACTCGCGATAGCGGCAGCCAAGCTCGGCGCTCGAACCGTTACCGCCGTGGAGCTCGATCCCGATGCGATCGGGAACGCGACCGAAAACGTGGAACGAAACGGCGTCGCGAACGTCGTCCACGTCATCGAGGGCGACGCGCTGCTGCTGTTACCGCTCCTCGCTCCCGTCGACGTTATCCTCGCGAACATTGTGTCGAGCGTTCATCTCGATCTCTTGCCGGAAATGGCGCGCGCGCTGAGCCCCGGAGGTCGAGCGGTGCTCAGCGGAATTCTCGTCGAGGAACGCGAGATGATGGAGGATCGCCTGACCAGCACCCGTTGGCAGGTCATCGAGGAGGACGTCGAGGATATCTGGTGGAGCGCGACGATCTCGCGTCATTAGCGGGATTCTTCTCCGCTGACCAACCGCTTTCGCCCAGCATGACGCTCTCGCTCGGCGACGAGGCCGCGCATCACGCGCGCGTGCGTCGCCTCGAGAACGGGGCCTCGGTCTTCGTCGCGGACGGCGTCGGCGCTCGCGCCGTCGGCCACATCGTGCGACTCACGAAGCAGGAGATCGAGGTGGCGCTCGATGAAGTCCATCGGTCACCTCGCCTCCCAGCGGTTCACCTGCTCGTTCCGATCGGCGACAAGGACCGCATGCTCTGGTGTGCCGAGAAGTGCACCGAGCTCGGCGCGACCAGCTGGACACCGGTTCTATGGAGCCGATCGCGAAGCGTCTCACCTCGCGGTGAGGGCCCCGCATTCCGCGAGCGGGTGCGCGCACGCATGAGGTCCGCGCTCGTGCAGTCGCACGGAGCATGGCTCCCCGATATTCCTGACGACGCGTCGATCGACCGCGTGCTCGCGGACCCATCGCGGAACACGACGCGTCTGGTGCTCGACGTATCGGGTGAGGTGATCGGTCACGCGCACGTTGCGGAGCCGGTCACCATCGCAGTCGGCCCGGAAGGTGGCTTCGAGGCGGAAGAGCTGCGTCGACTTCACGACGCGCGCTTCCGTCCGGTGTCGCTTGGCGCGAACGTTCTGAGGTTCGAGACGGCCGCTGTCGCCGCGCTCGCCATCGTTCGTGCTGCGCTCGGAGTTCCACCGGAGAACGCCAATGGCTGATGACTGTCTGTTCTGTCGCATCGTCCGAAAGGAGATTCCGGCGAAGCTCGTTGCCGAAGACGAGCACTCGATTGCCTTTCGCGACATCAATCCGCAGGCTCCGCTACATGTGCTGGTGATTCCACGCGAGCACGTTCCCAGTCTGGATCAGGCGGGTGATGCAGAGTTGCTCGGTCGACTCTCGCTCATGGCCGCCGAGATCGCGAGGACGGAGGGCGTCGCGGCGAGCGGATATCGCACGGTGATGAATACGAACGCAGCGGCCGGGCAGACCGTCTTTCACGTCCACCTGCATCTCCTCGGCGGGCGAGCAATGCACTGGCCGCCGGGCTGAAGCGTCCCTACGTTTTGGTCGATGACCCAGATGACCCCGGCGACGCCGCTTCTCGCGCGTTTGCAGCAGGACCTCAACGCGGCTCGCAAGGCGGGCGACAAGGCAGCGGTAATCGTCCTCGGCACCACCATTGCCGACGCTCGCAATCATGAGATCCAGCAGCGCCGCGACCTCACGGACGACGACGTTTTGGACGTGATACGCAAGGCGATCAAGCGCCGCCGGGAAGCAATCGAGCTTTATCTTTCAGCCAAGCGGGATGATCTCGTCGCAAAGGAGCGCTCGGAGCTCGCGACGCTGGAGGGTTATCTTCCAGCACAGGTCGACGCTGAAGAGATCCGCGCCGCGGTACGCACGGCGATCGCCGGCGGCGCCAACAACATCGGGGCGGTAATGGGCCGAGTGGTCCCGCAGTTCAAGGGACGCGCGGAAGGCAGCACGATCAACGCGATCGCACGCGAGGAGCTGAGCAGGCAAGGGTGAATCCAACGCCCCTGATCGACCGAAGCCCGAGCGAGCGGTTGCGACCGCGCGGTCGGGCTTTTTGTTGCACATGGGTGCAGGTTGGGTTCTGGTGAACGCGCACGCGCTTGCGGTCCTCGAGTTTCAACGAACGCTCGACGTCGTCGCCGGTCACGCATCGTCGGCGCCGGGGGCCGCGCACATCCGCGATCTCCGCCCGGCCGACGACATTGCCGAGATCGAGCGCGAGCACGCGCGCGTGGCGGCGATGCGCGCGCTGGCCTCCGCGGATTCGCCGTGGTCTCCGGAAGCTGTGCCCGAAGTCGCTCGGAATCTCGCGCGACTGCGCGTGGCTGGTACGGCACTCCCGGGACCAGAACTGCTTGCCGTTCTCGTGCTGCTCCGCTCGTCGCGTCGGACCGCTGAAGCGCTGCGCGATCCACGCCGCCCCGCGGTCGCGACCGCAGTGCTCGCGTCGATCACGGCGAATCTCGTCTCGGCGACGCAGGACGAAGCGGCGCTCGAGCGGGTTCTCGCTGACGACGGCAGCGTTCGCGACGACGCGTCACCGCAGCTGCGACGACTGCGACGCGAGCTGCGCGGTGCGGAAGCCGAGTTGGTGCGGCTGCTCGAGCGAGTCATGAGCAAGCTCGAGTCGCATCAGCAGGTGTCGGACATGTCTGTCACCGTGCGCAATGGGCGGTATGTCATACCGATCCGGCGCGAGGCGCGCGGCGCCGTGGGTGGTATCGTCCACGACACGTCGGGTTCCGGAGCCACGCTGTTCGTGGAGCCGCCCGCCGCGGTTGAGGAAGGGAACCGCATCCGTGAGCTCGAGATCGAGGAGCTGCGGGAGGTCGACCGCATTCTGCTCGAGGCGACTGACCGCATTCGTCCGCTGCACGATGAGCTCCTGGCATCGCTCGACGCACTCGTCACGCTGGACTCGCTCTACGGGCGCGCTCGTTATGCAATCGCGTTCGAGTGCGGACAGGCCGAGCTCTGCGCGCCTGACGAGGGTTTCGCTCTCCGCAACGGTCGTCACCCGCTGCTCATGGCGCAGGGTGTCTCGGTGATTCCGTTCGACCTCGAGATGGGCTCGGGCGAGCGGACGCTGCTCGTGTCCGGGCCAAACACCGGCGGCAAGACAGTGCTGCTCAAGTCCATCGCGCTCATCTCGGCGCTCGTGCAATCGGGCGTGCCCGCCCCGGTCGCCGCGGGAAGTCGCGTCGCGGTCTTCGACAACCTGTTTGCCGACATCGGTGATGAGCAATCGATCGAGGCGAGTCTCTCGACGTTCAGCGCACACCTCAGGAACCTCGGCGAGATTCTCGTTGCCGCGACGCCGCAATCGCTCGTGCTCGTCGACGAGCTCGGGTCGGGCACCGATCCGGTCGAAGGTGCGGCGCTCGGGGGTGCGATTCTCGAGGAGCTCACGCGACGCGGTGCCCTCACCGTTGCGACGACTCACCTTGGCGCGCTCAAGGAGCTGGCGACTGAAGTGCCAGGTGTCGTCAACGCATCGCTTCAATTCGATGCGGTTGCTCTCGCCCCGACGTATCGCCTGATCAAGGGCATACCCGGACGGTCGTATGGCATCAGCATCGCTCGACGCCTGGGCCTCCGCGAGGATGTGCTCGATCGCGCGGAAGAGCGCGTCCCGCAGGGTGAGCGCGACGTCAATCGATTGTTGGCCGATCTCGAGGTGCGTGAAGCGGAGCTGACGGCAAGAGAGCGCGACGTGGCGCTCGGGCAGGAGTCGGTCCAGGCGCGCGCGCATCGCGTCGCGGAGCGCGAGCAGCGGGTGAAGCAGCGCGAACGCGAGATCGAGAAGGAGTCGCGCGCGGGGGCGCGCCGGTACCTGCTGGACGCACGTGCCGAGATCGAGCGCACGATCCGCGAGCTTCGCGAGGCAGGCGCAGCGGAGCTGGACGAGCAGGCACGTTTTGCACGGCAGGGCGTGGAGCGAATGGCGGCCGATCAGGCCGAGGCGCTCTCCGACCTGGAGCGGCGCTCCGCCGCGTCGGACGACAATGGTACCGACATCGCTGACGGCGAGCCTAACGACGGCGATCTCGTCGAGATCACGACGCTTGGTGACAAGTTGGGGCGCGTACTGGAACGCCGCGAGCAGGACGCTGTCGTCGCCGTGGGCGGAATCAAGATGACGCTTCCCGTGTCCGCGCTACGTCGCTCCCTCAAGCAGGAGCCGAAGCAGCGCGATGCGGTTCCGATCATGGGCGACCTGCCCGAGGAGTACGTCGCCCGGGAGATCGACCTGCGCGGCCAGCGCGTGGGCGAGATCGACGACGTCGTTATGCAGGCACTCGACGCCGCCGTCCGCGCCGACCTCAAGGCGCTGCGCATCATCCACGGGAAGGGCACAGGTGCGCTCCGGGCGCGCGTTGCCGAGATGCTGCGGAAAGACACGCGGGTGAAGACGTTCCGCCTCGGCGCGTGGAACGAGGGCGGCGCCGGTGTGACTGTCGCGGAGTTCGCCTGACCGTGGACGCGAGGCGCGCGTGATCCCGGACGAGGACGTCGAGCGCGTGCGTGATCACGCCGATATCGTGCAGATCATCGGCGAGCACGTGAACCTCCGGCGCGTTGGCTCGGATTGGCGGGGCCCGTGCCCCTTCCACCAGGGGACTCACCGAAACTTTTCAGTGTCGCCCAAGAAGCGGATGTACTACTGCTTCGTGTGTCACGCGGGCGGCGACGTGTTCAACTTTCTCCAGAAGCGGCTCGGGCTCGACTGGCCGTCGGCAGTGCGCACGGTCGCGGAAAAGTCGGGCATCGAGATCCGCGAAGTCGAGACGCGTCGTGAGGGTCCCGACCCACGGGAGCCGGTTTGGGAGGCTAACGCCGCCGCGGCCGAATACTTCCAGCGGATGCTCTGGGATGACGAGCTCGGCGCACTGGCGCGTGAGTACCTCGCGAAGCGCCACGTGTCGCGGGAGGCGGGCGAGAAGTTCGGTCTGGGCTTCGCGCCGCGCGAGATCGGATTGCTCCGTGGCTACCTCAACACGCTCGGGTACGATGACGCGCGGCTGTTGAGCGCAGGCCTCCTCGTGCAGCGGGAGGAAGCCGAAGAGCCGCGACCGCGCTTCCGCGGACGCCTCATGTTCCCTATTTACGATGCGTCGGGTCGGCCCTCGGGTTTCGGGGGGCGGCTCATCGGTCCCGGCGAGCCCAAGTACCTCAACTCCGCAGATTCGGTAACCTTTACGAAGGGGCGCCTGCTGTACGGCCTCAACTGGGCGCGGCACGCGATTCGACGTGATGAGCGCTTGCTGCTCGTGGAGGGGTACTTCGATGTCGTTCGCCTCGTGCTCGCCGGCATCGAATCGGTTGTTGCTCCACTCGGTACGGCACTCACGGAAGAACAGGCGTCAATGATCTCCCGACAGACGAAGAACGTGTTCCTCCTCTACGACAGCGACGCTGCGGGGCAGAAGGCGACGTTCCGTGCGGGCGACCTCCTGCTCTCGCAGGGCGTTTCCGTGCGCGTCGTGACGTTGCCTGACGGGGAGGACCCTGACACGTTCGTCGACTCGCACGGCAGAGCGGCGCTCGAGACGCACATCGACGCCGCCGTCGATGTGTTTGACCGCAAGGTCCAGATCCTCGAGCGACAGGGCTGGTTCGCCGACCTGCATAAGCGACGTCGCGCGATCGACCGACTCTTGCCGACGATCCGCGCGACTGCCGACCTCGTGACTCGCGACATGTACATCGCGCGTGCGAGCGAGGCGTCAGGGGTCGACCGGAACGTGCTGTCGCGAGAAGCTGGCGGCGCAAACGCGCGAGAAGTGTCAGCACGAACGTCACCCACAGCCGCGCCGCCCGAGGCGCACCAGGAACAGATGCGCATGCGCGACCGGCGCGTTGGCGAGCGCCGGGACGCACGAGAAGCGCCGGCTCGCCGCCCACCCGGCGGCGGTCCGGCAGTGGAGCGATATCTTCTTCGGGTGATCCTCGCGCACCCTGCGTATCTCGAGATGGCCGCAGAAGCGGATGTCGGGCCGGCGACGTTCGAGGATGTCCGGTACCGCGAGCTCTTCGAAACGCTGACGAGAATCGGCGCCGACGCTTCTCCGGAGGTTGTGGTGGGGGAATTGTCGGCCGATGCCGCGCTCGTCTACGACGAGATGCTCGGCGAGCCACCAGAGTCGTTCGTCGATCTCGAGACGACCTATCGAGATACCGTTGCCAAGCTTCGTATTCGAGAGCTCGATAAGCAGAATGATGAACTGCAAAGGCTGATTCCCATGGCGAGTGAGGCAGAAAAGAACGTCTTGCTCGCGGAGAAAGAGGCGAACGCCCGCAAAGCGCGGGCACTTCGCACGCGAGCCACATGACAGGGAGGATGTGAGTGCACCAGGATCTCGAAGCGCTGCTCGCGCTGCAGGCCGACGATGAAGTGATCGACAGACTCGACGCCAAGCTCCGCGCGCTCGGTCCGCGCCTTTCGGAGCTCGAGCGCCGACGCAAAGCGGTTGCTGAGCAACTCGCGACCGCGGAGTCAACCACGGAGGCCGACGAACACAAGCGTCGCGACCTCGAAGGCAGACTCTCGGACCACAAACAACGTCAGGAGCGGAACCTCGCGCATCTCGACTCGGTGAAGCGCATGCGCGAGGCAACGGCCGCCATGGCGCAAGTCGAACAGGCGCGGAAAATCCTCATCGAGGAAGAGTCCGAGCTGCAGGCGATCACGCGGCGCATCAGCGACGGACACAAGTCGATTGCCGCGCACCGTGACGCGCTCGCGTCGGAAGACAGCGAGCAAGCCGCGGAACGCGACGCGCTCGCGGCGGAACGTGCCGGGATCGAGACCGAGCTCGCGGATGCGCGCGCGAAACGCGCGCAGACCGCGACGCACGTCCCGAAGGCGATCCTGGCGAAATACGATCGCATTCGTGGCCGGCGCGGCGAGCAGGCGATCTTTGCCTTGCGCGGCCCGTCATGCGGGCACTGCGACACGGCCATTCCGCTCCAGCGCCGCAATCAGATGATCGGCACGGGTCAGATCGAAGTGTGCGAAGCGTGTGGAGTGCTTCTGTATGCAACGCAATGATGCTTGTTGGGCCGGTGGGTCCCCAATAGCTTGACCGCGTGACCGCACCGCCTGCTCGCCCACGACTCAAACCGCGTTGGGTTTTCCCACGCGAGCCGGATCCCGCTGCCGTGCAGGCTCTCGCGGCGGAGCTTCATCTCCCGCCGCTCGTTTGCCGCCTTCTTCTTGTTCGCGGGTATTCCGCGATCGAACCCGCCAAGGATTTTCTTCGACCGCGGCTTGAGCGGCTGCACTCACCGCATGGTCTGCCTGACGCGGAAGTCGCCGTCGAGCGGCTCGCGCGCGCCGCTCGTGACCACGAGACGGTGCTCGTCCATGGCGACTACGACGTCGACGGCATTTGCTCGACGACACTGCTCACGCGCTCGCTGCGGTACTTCGGTGCGAAGCCGGTTCCGTTCATACCGCGTCGACTCGAAGATGGCTACGATCTGAGCGACGCCGGTGTGCGCGCGGCACGCGATGCCGGCGCCCGACTGGTCGTCACGTGTGATTGCGGTACGAGCGCGCTCAAGCCGATTCGTGCGCTGTGCGAGTCAGGCGTCGACGTCATCGTCACCGACCATCACCTGCCCGGCGGCCCGCTGCCCGAGTGCCTCGCCGTGCTCAACCCGAAGCGGCAGAACTCGGAGTATCCCGACCGCGATCTCGCGGCCGTCGGGGTCGCGTTCAAGCTGATGCTCGCCCTCGCCGAGAAGCTCGCCGCGAACGCGAACTTCGTCTACAACATGCTCGACCTCGTCGCGCTCGCGACGATCGCCGACGTCGCGCCCCTGCGCGGCGAGAATCGCATCTTCGCGCGGTACGGGCTGCGGCTCATGGGCGAGACGCCGCATCAGGGCCTCCGCGCGCTCATGCGCGCGTCGGGGATGGACAACCGGCCGCTGACCGCGGGGCGTGTTGGGTTCATTCTCGCACCACGCCTCAACGCCGCAGGGCGCATCGGGCACGCGATGCAGGGCGTCGAGCTGCTCTTGTCGGAGTCGGAGCCGCAGGCGAATCGCATCGCGCGCGAGCTCGAGGAGATGAACCGGCGTCGCCAGGAGATCGATCGCGCCACGCTCGAACAGGCGCGCAAGCGCATCGACGCGCTGGATCTCGACAACACGTACGGCATCGTGCTCGCGCAGGAAGGTTGGCACCCCGGCGTCATCGGGATCGTCGCATCGCGAATCGTCGAGGAAACCGCGCGGCCGACCGTCATGATTTCGCTCGAGGGCAAGGAGGGGAAGGGCTCCGGGCGCGCACCCGCACGGTTAAACCTGCACGCCGGACTGACTGAGTGCCGCGATCTCCTGATCCGATTCGGCGGCCACCCCGCGGCCGCGGGTGTCACGATCGAGGCCTCGCGCGTCGACGAGTTCGCGCATCGATTCAACGAGGTCGCGCGATCGAAGCTCAGGCCTGAAGACCTGCACCCCGAGCTTCGGATCGACGCCGAGATCTCGATCGACGACGTGACCGACGAGCTCGAAGGCTTTCTCAGACACTTCGAGCCGTTCGGCGTTGGCAATCCGTCGCCCGTGTTCGCGTCGCGTGGCGTTCGGCTGTCCGTGCCGGCGCGGGTTGTTGGCACGGATGGTCTCAAGCTTCGCGTCGCCGGCGCAACGCGGGAGCGTGAGGCGCTGGGGTGGGGAATGGGCGATCTCGCGCCGGACCTCCCCGTCGGTGTTCCGTTCGACATCGCCTATCGCATCGAGCGCGACACGTATCAGGGAGAGAGTCGCCTCCAGCTCCGCCTCGCCGACATCCGCCTCCCCGGCGCGGTCCCCACGCCGGACGATCGTTAGGCATGCGGATCGTCGCGGGCCGTTGGCGCGGTCGCCGCATCCGTCCGCCTGACGACACGCGCGTTCGCCCAACCGCCGACCGCGTTCGCGAAGCCTGGATGAGCATCGTCACGCCTCATCTGGACGACGCGCGGGTGCTCGACCTGTTCGCCGGGTCCGGCGCGTTAGGCATCGAGGCGCTGTCGCGCGGCGCCGCGTCCGCGGACCTCGTGGAGGTGAGCGCGTCGGGCGTCCGCGCGATCCGCGAGAACGCCGAGCTGCTCGGCGCAGGCGATGAGCTACGCGTACACCGCGGCGACGCGATGAAGTTCATTGAAAAGCTGGAGCCGCACGCGTTCGACGTCGCGTTCGCCGATCCGCCATATGGCCACGGCCTGGCGAAAGCAGTGGCCGAGCACTGGCTCGCAGTGCCGTTCGCGGCCGTCCTGGGTGTTGAACATGCCGCGAAGGAGTCAATGCCCGAAGGTGACACGCGCCGTTATGGTGACACCGCGATAACGTTCTACCGCTTTGATTCCGACCGCAGTTCGTAGTCCGCCGTTCGCCCGTCTCCCGTCTCCCGCTTCCCGGCAGTTCGATTCCCGATTCCCTATTCCCGATTCCCGATGCGGACCGCCGTCTACGCCGGCAGCTTCGATCCCATCACACGCGGCCACGAGGATCTGATCCGGCGGAGTCTCGCGTTCGTCGACCAGATCGTCGTCGCCGTCGCCACGAACCTGTCGAAGCAGCCGCTGTTCACGCTGGAGGAGCGCGTGGCGTTCGTCCGCGCAGCCGCCGGAGACGATCCCCGGATCGACGTCCAGCAATTCAACGGACTGCTGGTTGACTTCGCGCGCGGGATCGGAGCAAACCTCATCATCCGCGGTCTCCGCGCCGTTGCGGACTTCGAGTATGAGTTCCAGATGGCGCTGATGAATCGCCACCTCGCGCCCGCGCTCGAAACCGTGTTCATGGTCCCGTCGCTCGATACGACGTACATCAGCTCGAGCCTCGTGCGCGAGGTTGCGCGCTTTCACGGCGACGTCAGTGGGCTGGTGCACCCGGTGATCGCCGAGGCGTTGCGGTCCAAGCTGCAGGGGTAGCAGTCGTCATGACTACCGTCACGGCTGCGGCAGCCGCCCCTTCATTCATCGACGCGATACGAGCCCGCGCGGCCCGACGCCGACGCCGCATCGTGTTTCCCGAAACGGCCGACGTACGCGTACGCACGGCGGTCGAGTTTCTTGCGCGAGAGGGCATCGTCGAGCCGATCGTGCTGCTCGACCCCGAGGCACCGGAAACTCATGGCAACGTCGAAGCGCTTGGGGTCGAAACCATCGATCCGCTCCGCGACACGCGACGCGCGCGCACGATCGCTGATCTCCTCGAGCGTCGCGCAAGGAAGGGACTGAGCGAAGAGTCGGCAGCTGCCTTTGCGTCGAACCCGCTGTTCTTCGCGGATGGGTTGGTGCGCCGCGGAGACGCAGACGGTTGTGTCGCCGGCTGCGTCTACACGACGGGTGACGTGCTCCGCGCGGCGCTCTGGCTGGTCGGTACGGCGCCTGGTGTTCAAACCGTATCGAGTGCGTTCTACATGGTTGCGTTGCCGTTTCGCGGGGACGCGGGCGAGGTGCTTACGTTCACCGACTGCGCGGTCATTCCGTATCCCACGGCCGATCAGCTCGCGGACATCGCGCTCGCCGCCGCCGCCGATCGCCGTCGCATCGTGGGGGACGAGCCTTGTCTGGCCATGCTATCTTTCTCCACCGCGGGCAGCGCCGGCGGACCGTCCGTCGACTTGGTGCGCAACGCCCTGGAAATTGTGCGAGCGAAAGCACCGACGTTGCTCGTGGACGGAGAATTGCAAGGTGATGCGGCCCTGATTCCTGCCGTCGGGAATCGGAAGGCTCCGCGGAGTCCGGTGGCCGGGCGCGCGAACGTTCTCGTGTTCCCGTCATTGGACGCCGGCAACATTGCCTACAAGCTGGTCGAACGAATCGCGCGCGCGGCGGCGATCGGCCCGATCGTACAAGGGCTCGCTCGACCGTGCAGCGACCTTTCGCGTGGAGCGTCGGCAGATGACATTGTCAACGTGGCTGCGATCACCGCACTGCAGGCCGGTGATGACGCCACCACCGAGCTTGAGCCTTCTGGGAGAACTTGAGACATGAGCTTCTCGATCAAGAAGCAGGGAGAGATTTGCGTGGTTGATGTCGAAGGTCAGCTCATCGTCGGAAACCGGCAGGAGCTGAAGCAGAAAGTCCTCGACGAGCTGGAAAAGGGCGAAAAGAAGTTCCTCATCGACTTCAGCCAGACCGGTTACATCGACAGCTCGGGCTTGGGCGTGCTCGTATCGCTGTCCAAGAAGATTCGGGAGCAGGGCGGCGAGCTCCGCCTGGCGAATCTCAACGACGACCTCAAGACCCTCTTCGAGCTCACCAAGCTCGACACGCTCTTCCAGATCGCCGACACTCGCGAACGGGCGCTGGAAAGCTTCTGAAACGTTCGACCGCGTTCGGCGGTCCTTTCTAGGGACTCCAGGCGCAGCGAGGCGACACAAGCCCCGCTGCGCCTCATTCCATGACCCATCGTCAATGACTGCTGACCGCGACAGCGGAGAGCACCGCCGCGCCACCCATCCTCACGTTGCCATCGACCGGCTCATACCGAGTGACGTTCGCGAGATCGAGCCGATCGTCGAAGAGGTAACTCGTGAGTGCCGGCAGCTCGCGCTCTCCGCGCGGCAGTGTGCGCTGAACGTTCCCGTGGCGCTCACGGAGGCCCTGAGCAACGCGATCCTGCGCGGCAACCGCGGAATGCGCGAGAAGCACGTGCGCGTTCGCGCGTTCGTGAGCGACAGCGCGCTGGTGCTCGAGGTCGCTGATGAGGGCGCCGGGTTCGACCTCGACGCCTGCACCATTGACCCCACCCGGCCCGGGAGCCTGGAGCGCGAGGATGGGCGCGGCCTGTTCCTCATGCGCGCGCTGATGGATCGCGTCGAACGCTACGAGGCTGACGCGCGAAATGTGGTTCGACTGACGCTGCACCGTTCGTGAAAGAGCTCGGCGCGATTCTCGCCGCCTTCACCGACGCCACGCAATGCGCGGCTGTCGTGTGGACGCAGCCGCAAGGCGGAGCTCCCCTCGCTGCCGAAGTGGGGAGCCCATCCGGCGACGCACCAGCCATTCTCGAGTTGATTCCTCCCGGCGGCTCGCCGGTCGAAGTGCACACGCCCAACGGGAGCATGCTCGTCGCGTTGCTGCCCGGGCCACGCCGCGCATGGCTCGCGCTCGGGCCGTGCGCCAACCGAGTCGCACCGTCGAGTGGCTGGCTCAAGTTCCTCCTTCCGGTCGTCACGCATTACCTGCAGGCGTCGCTCGAGGTCGAGCATGCCGCCAACGAGCTGGCGGAACGCTACGAGGAGATCAACCTCCTTTACACGACCAGCGAGATCCTCGGCCGAACGGTGTCGCTGGAAGAAGCGGCGAAAACCATTCTCCACGAGATCTCGGACACCGTCGGCGCGAGCCGGGCCTCCATTCTCGTGCACGACCCGTCCACCGACACGCTGCAGGTCGTCGCCGCGCGCGGCGCTGGGACGAGCGCGGCGCCCGCCATCGAGGTGAGCGACGACTGCAGCGTGTCGGCGACGGTGTTCCGGTCGCGCCGCTCGATGATCGCCGAGACGGGCGAGATGCTCTGCGACCAGGAGAAGCTGTATCGCAACGGCGCGATGCTCTCGGTCCCGATCATGTGGACGGGGCCGGGCGGGAGCCGCCCGCTTGGCGTGGTGAATTTGTCCGAGCGTCGATCCGGTCAGCCGTTCACCGCCGGGGACCAGAAGCTCGTGGAGGCGATTGCGACCCAGATCGGCACGGCGATTCAGAACGCGCGACTCGTTAGGGCATCGATCGACCAGCAGCGTCTCGTGTACGAGATGAGCCTCGCGCACGACCTGCAGATGAAGCTCCTGCCGGCCACGTCGGTCGTCGCGCCCGAAGCGGAGGTTGCCGCACGGGTGCTCCCCGCCGAGAGCGTCGGCGGCGACTTCTACCATCTGTTCCGTCTGGGCGGCCGTCGCACGGGCGTGATGATCGGTGACGTCTCGAGCCACGGCTATCGCGCGGCGCTCATCATGGCGCTCGCCATGAGCGCCTCGGCCATTCACGCCCAGACGACGATCGACGCGGCCGAGACCTTGAGCGCGCTCCTCGCGTCGCTCCGCGACGAGCTCGAGTCCACCGAGATGTTCATCACGGTGTTCTACGGCGTGATCGACCCGGCCGCGGGCGTGCTGCGCTACGCAAACACCGGCCACCCGCACGCGTTCATCATTTCGGCTGACGGCACGGTGTCGCGACTGTCCGCGCTGGATCCGCCGTTAGGCATGACGACGGGTCGTCCCGACGGTGCCTCGCGTCCATGGCGACGCGGATCGGATCTGCTGTTGCTGTTCACCGATGGCGTGACCGACGCGCGGAACGATGCCGGAGTGCGGCTTGGCGAGCAGCCGGTGCTCGACATCGTCGCGAAGCACCGCCACGAGCCTACCGCGACGATCCTGGAGCACGTGTTCGACGCGCTGCGCGCCCACATCGGCGAGTCCGCCCGCCCGGACGACCTCGCGCTCGTCATCGCTCGCACCTGATTGGTACGTTTGGGGTCAGAGTCATAATTCATCGTTTGAACGCCGCAGGCTGCTCGCGATCGCAACGGTAGGCACGAGTCCATGGCCGACACCCGGTTGCCGCGGCCGCGCAAGCGGCTCGGCCAGCACTTCCTCGTCGATCGTACCGCGCTCGAGCGCATCGCAGACGCGCTCGCACCCACGGCGAACGATATCGTCGTCGAGATCGGCCCTGGCCGCGGCGCGCTGACCGACCTGCTCTCGCAGCGCGCGAAGCGCGTGATCGCGATCGAGCTGGATCGCGACCTGGTGCCATACCTTCGCGATCGCTATCGCGCGGCGGGCAACGTGGACGTCATCGAGCGCGACGTGCTGGAGGTCAACCTCGGCGACGTTGCCGGAACCGACTTCCTGCTCGCCGGCAACGTCCCGTACTACATCACCACGCCGATTCTCTTTCACGCGCTCGAACCGCCGCGACCGGCGCGCGCCGTGTATCTGGTGCAACGCGAGGTCGCCGAGCGGATCGTGGCGCCGCCGGGCTCGCGCACGTACGGGGCGCTCTCTGTCAACGTTCAGGCGGTCGCGCACGCGGAACTGGTGGCGCGTGTTCCTGCCGGGGCGTTCCGACCACCGCCATCGGTGGAATCCGCGGTCGTCCGCCTAACGCCGCGCCCGGATCCCGTTGTCGATCAGTCCATCGAGGGCGAGTTTCGAACGCTCGTGCAGGAGGCGTTCGGGCTCCGACGAAAGCAGATGCGTCGCGTAGTGCGGACCATCGCGCATCTCGGCGTCGATGCCGCCGATCAGGTCCTCTCGACCGCAGCGATCGACCCGGAGGTGCGACCGGAGACGCTGTCGCCGGAGGACTTCGCCCGACTCCTTCGAGCGATCAAGGGGGTCAGAGTCGTTTGAAGTCGAGATCTTGGCAGTGCCGAGATCCGTGTATTCAAACGACTCTGACCCCCTTGATCGCCGCTGTCAGCGGTCGCGATTCGTGAGCGCGAACGACAAGCCCTCGAGCTCCATCGCCATGTTCACGTTCTTGAGCGTGACGTCCGGCGGCACCTGCAACTGAATCGGCGCGAAGTTGAGCAGCGCGCGCATGCCGGCGGAAACGAGGCGGTCCACGACGACCTGCGCTTCCTCCGCGGGCGTGGTGAGCACCGCGATGTCGGGGTGCTCCTTCTGGATGTCACGCTCGATCTCCGCCATGTCGCGGACGGTCAGCGCATCCCACCGCGTGCCGATCTTCTTCGGGTCACGGTCGTACACCGCGGTTACACGGAAGCCGCGCTGCCGGAAGCCACGGTACTGGGCGAGGGCGGTGCCGATCTTACCCGCGCCGACGATGATGACCTGCCAGTCGCGACGAAGGCCAAGGATCTCGCGGAGCGATTCGGTGAGCTCAGGGACCGAGTAGCCAAGGCCGCGCTTGCCGAACGAGCCGAAGAACGAGAGATCCTTTCGCACCTGGGCAGACGTCGTCCCGCCACGTCGCGCCAGCTCGTCGCTCGAGATCGTGACGAGGCCGCGGTTGGTGGACTCCTCGAGGAACCTCAGGTACAGCGACAGGCGTCGGACGGTGGAGTCGGCAATGCGTCTCACGGCAGGGCGGCTTGTGAAATCATTCACAAGTTATCGGTGAGAACGGCAATCGGGAATAGGTAGCGAACCCGAACAAATCCCACATGAGGGGCCGGGCACACCTATATTGCCGCCCATGACGTCAGGTGTACGACTTCGACCGGCTGAACAAGTGCTCGTGTCCCGCGCCCGTGACTTTCTCGCGGCGGGTCCGGCGGACGCGGTCGACCTGATCGCGCACGTGTGCCAGCTCCCGCGGCCGCCCAGGTTCGTCGCCAACCACATGGCAATGGCGTTGCTGGCCCCGTGGGAAGAGTTCGCGCACGACGGTGAAGGGCGCTGGAGTCTCGTCGCCAGCGCTACCCACTCGTCATGGATGGGCGGCACGGACGCGCGGTCGGATGTCGGCGTCGGGTCGCTGGACCCGGCGATGCGTCGCCCGTTGGCGATCCGAAACGCACCGCCCGCCGACCAGCTCGATGACCTCTCGTACGTGGTCGTCGACGTCGAGACCACGGGCGGGAGCTCATTCGGGCCGGATCGCATCACCGAGATCGCCGCGGTGATCATCGAGCGCGGCGAGATCTCGCGCGTGTACGAGACGCTCGTGAACCCGCAGCGCCCGATTCCGCCGATGGTCACGCGACTCACGAACATCACGTGGGACATGGTCAAGCACATGCCCACGTTTCGAGAGATCGTTCCGCAGGTGGCGGAGGCGATCCGCGGCCACGTTTTCGTCGCGCATAACGCGGGCTTCGACTGGCGCTTCGTGACCACGGAGATCGCGCGCGCCACGGGCGAGCGCATGGAAGGTCGGCGGCTGTGTACGGTGAAGATGGCGCGGCGCCTTCTGCCGCAGCTGCACCGTCGATCGCTCGACTATCTCGCCCGGCACTACAACGTCGAGATCACGGCGAGACACCGGGCCGGCGGGGATGCCGTGGCCACCGCCCGAGTATTCTTACGTATGATTCGTGAGGCCACGGACCGTGGCTGCATGACGTGGCCCGACCTCGAGGCGCTGTTGCGCGAGGTTCCGCGCGGCCGACGGCGTCGGCGGCGGAGCGCGATGCCACGATTCACCGATCGCGATACGACCGCCTAACGACACTCGACCCCGCGACGCATGACGACCACCCTCGCCCCACTCGTCGACACGCTCACCGTCGGTAAGCTCCGCGTTCACACGATTCAGGCTGGCGGCCAGAAGCTCGATGGCGGCGCGATGTTCGGCGTGGTGCCCAAGCCACTCTGGGAACGCCGCATTCAGGCTGACGACCGCAATCGCATCCAACTCGGCATGCGGTGTCTCGTGATCGAACACGAGTCGACGGTCATCCTGGTGGACACCGGAGCCGGAAACAAGGAGACCGCCAAGTTCCACGACATCTATGGCCTCGAGAACGCCGGCGCCAACGGCCGCACGCAACTGGAGGACGGCCTCGCGTCCCTTGGGGTACGGCCGGAAGACGTCGGGCTCGTGATCGATACGCACCTGCACTTCGATCACTGCGGCGGCAACACATTTGTCGAGGCAGCCGGCGGCGAGCCACAGCTCACCTTCCCGAATGCCCGCTACGTGGTGCAGCGCGGAGAATACGTCTACGCGACACACCCGAACGAGCGGACGGCCGCCAGCTATTTCCCGCACAACTTTGCGCCCATCGTTGCGCAGGACCGGTTCGATTTCGTGGATGGTGAACGTGAGATCGTCCGCGGCATCCGCGTCATCCCGACCCCGGGCCATACGCCGTTCCACCAGTCGGTGCTGATCGAATCCGATGGGGAGTCCGCCTTCTATCCGGCGGATCTCACACCCACGGCGTCACATCTGCCGCTGGCGTGGATCATGGGCTACGACGTGGAACCGCTCGTGACGCTCGAGACGAAGCGCGCCATCTTGACCAAGGCTGCCCGCGAGGGCTGGCTCGTGATCTTCGAGCACGACGCAACTGTGGCGTCCGGCCGCGTGAAGCTGGACGGGAAGGGATTTGCGCTCGACCAGCGGGCTTGACGCCCCGTTAGGCCGCGTCTAAGTTTTGATTTCACAATGCGGTAAGTAGAGCGAAGTCGCTCTCACCCTCTGGCCTCGCACGGTCGCCGACCGGGAGTGCTGCAGGAGTTCTCGAAACGCGCCACCTCCTGCACGGAGGCTGGGCGTTCAGCGGGCTCCTCTGGGGGTCCGCATTTTTTTTTGGGCCGAGCCTGTTTGACTCGACCACAACTCTCTCTCGAGGAACTCGGTTTATTCAGGACAACTCAAAGCGCGTCCGCGTCAATCGCCAGATCCGAATCAGTCCGCTCCGCGTCATTGCGGCAGACGGGAGTCAAATGGGAATTCTGGATCTGGATGCCGCGCTGGCGGCCGCACAGGAGCAGGGGCTGGACCTGGTTGAAGTAGCGCCAATGGCGCGACCTCCTGTCGTTCGAATCATGGACTACGGGAAGTTCAAGTTCGAACAGGCCAAGATGGCTCGCCAGGCCAAGAAGAAGCAGCACGTGATCCATCTCAAGGAGGTCAAGTACCGCCCGGGAATCGAGGATCACGACTTCGAGACGAAGACGCGCCACGC
>JAJKIV010000128.1 GCA_021154285.1 Gemmatimonas sp.
TCCACGAGCTGCGCGACCCAGCTTGGCGGAATGTCGAACTGGTTGGCGCCGATGATGTCATCGAGCAGTCGCTGGCGGACCTCGGACTCCGTTTCTCTCTGGGCGTTCGCTTCGAGATCGTCGCGCACCGCTTTGCGCAGCGCATCGATCGAATCGAAGTCGCCCACCTCGCGCGCGAACGCGTCGTCGAGCTCGGGCAGCGTCTTCCGCTTCACATCCTGCACCGTGACGCGAACCTTCTTGGTCTGGGAGCGCTGCGATTCATCCGGGAAGTCTTCCGGCCATTTCACGGGCCGCTCGACCGTCTGGCCGGGCTGTGCCTCCATGATCAGCTCCTCGATGCCGGGAATCGCCTGGCCGGCACCAAGCACCAGAGGATACTGCTTCCCCTCCGGCATGGCGCCGGTTTCGTCCGCGGTTGCCAGGACCACGGTCACCATATCGCCCGGGGCAGGCCGGTCTTCGACCGGTGTCCAGGTCGCGCGCTGTTCCCGCACCTGATCCACCTGTTCGCGCACCTGCTCGTCGGTCACGTGTCGCTCGTTGCGTTGCACGCGGAATCCCTGCGTGCGCGAGAGCGCGATCTCCGGCCGGACCTCGAGGTGCAACTCGAACGTGAGCGGCTCGTTCTCGCCGAACTTCACGTCGTGCACGTGCGGCTGGGATGCGAGCTTCAGCTGCTCGCGCTCCACGACTTCCTTGTACGCCTCCTGCACCAGGCTCTCGAGTGTTTCCTGTCGGATGGCGTCCGCGAACTTCTTCTTGACCATCGCGGGCGGCGCCTTGCCCGGCCGGAAGCCCGGCAACCGGACGCGGGTTGCATACCGCCGCGCCGCCTTGTCCTCGGCGTCACGGACCGTCTCGACTGGCACCGAGATCTGGAGGAGGCGCTCGACCCCATCGGTCTTTTTGGGAGTGATCTCGATGTTCATTAGAGGTGCGAGGGGTTACGTATCCAGGCGGCTCGTCAACGCTTGGACGGCGCCGTTCCGGCGTCACACGGTGACCGCCACTGGAGCGGAAACCTAACCCACCGTCCGAAGGGCACCAACCCGAGCGAGCCCCGATTTGCGGCTCTGCTGCTCCCGCCAACCGCCGTGGCGTGCTAGAGTGATGCAGACTCCAACAAGGGTTTGTCGATGCGGGCGGACATCATCGAGGCGGCCAAGAAGGCGTATGCAAGCTCCGGCGACGCGATCACTCTTGGATCCGTTCTCGCCGACGGCGAGTGCGATCCGGAGCCGATCGTTCGGATTCCGCTCGCGATGCTCAACCGACACGGACTGATTGCCGGCGCGACCGGTACGGGCAAGACACGAACGCTGCAGCTCGTGGCGGAACAGCTGTCGCGTGCAGGGGTGCCGGTCTTTCTGTCCGATGTGAAGGGCGACCTGTCCGGCGTGGGCGCCGCCGGGACGCCTAACGATCGGATCACGCAGCGGGCGAAGGACACCGGGTTCGCGTGGAGCCCGAGCGCGTTCCCGGTCGAGTTCCTGAGCCTCACCGGGAAAAGCGGCGCCCAGCTTCGCGCGACCGTGTCCGCCTTCGGCCCGCTGCTGCTCTCGAAGGTGCTCGGGCTGAACGACACGCAGACGAGCGTGCTCACGCTCGTGTTCAAGTATTGCGACGACAAGGGCCTGCTGCTGCTCGATTTCTCCGATCTGCGCGCCGTCCTCCAGTATCTCGGCGGCGATGGCGCAGCGGAGCTCAAGGACTACGGCGGAATGTCCAAGCAGACGGTTGGTGTGCTGCTGAGAGAGATGGTCGAGCTTCAGCAACAGGGGGCCGAGGCGTTCTTCGGGGAGCCGGAATTCAACATCGACGACTTGATGCAGACCGAACGCGACGGCCGTGGTCTCGTCAGCATCCTCGAGTTGAGCGACGTCCAGGACAAGCCGGCACTCTTCTCGACGTTCATGCTCTGGCTGCTCGCGTCGCTCTACAATCACCTCCCCGAGGTTGGCGACGTCGACAAGCCGAAGCTCGTGTTCTTCTTCGACGAAGCGCACCTCCTGTTCGACAATGCGAGCAAGGCACTGCTCGACGAGGTGGAGAAGGTCGTGCGACTCATCCGGTCGAAGGGCGTGGGCATCTTCTTCATCACGCAGAGCCCGAAGGACATCCCGAGCGATGTGCTCGGGCAGCTCGGCAACCGTGTGCAGCATGCGCTCCGGGCCTTCACTGCCGACGACGACAAGGCACTCACGGCGGCCGCCCGAACGTTCCCGAAAACGCCGTTCTACGACATCCAGCAGACCCTTACGACGTTAGGCATCGGCGACGCGTTCGTGACGGTCCTCGCGCCTAACGGCGCCCCGACGCCGCCGTTCGCCACGCGGCTCATTCCGCCCGCGGCGCGAATGGGCCCGCTCACCGACGCGGAGATAGCCCAACGGCTCGCGTCGTCGGCGCAGGTGAAGGAGTATGCCACCGCCATCGACCGCGAGAGCGCGCGGGAGATGCTGGCCAAGCGCGTGGGTCCTGCCGGGCAGACGGCGGACGGCGGCGATGGTGCGAGTCAGGCCGCAAGCGGCCCGGCGCCGGCACGAGCGGGTGGCCGGGCGCCAAAGCCGGAGCCGTCGACCTTCGAGAAGGTCATGAACTCGCCCCTCACGCGCACGGTGGCGGGCGTGGTCGCGCGTGGGATCATGGGCGCCCTCCTGCCACGCAAGCGCAGCAGCTCGAGCAGGCGGAGCGTCTGGTAGCGCGAGGCCTTCGTGAGAAAAATCGTCCTCATTGCTGATCTCGTTGCCCTCATTGGCGCTGCCATGTGGTTCGGCTCCTACCGGCGGTGGATGTTCTACGTATTCCTGGCAGCCGTTGTCGTCATCGAAACCTCCTTTAGGTACCTGAACGAACTCCAGGCAGAGTCCATCGAGGACCAGTGACCGCGCGGTGAGCCCCCTCGAGGTGTATGTGCAGTGACGGCGACATCCCGAAACACACAGAGCCCCCGATTGCTCGGGGGCTCTGTCGTTAGGTGAGTACGTTAGCGCTTCGCTCACCAATCTGACCACGGCTAAGTCGTTGCCAGTGCGAAAGGGGGGACTCGAACCCCCACGGGTTTCCCCACTGGATCCTAAGTCCAGCGCGTCTACCAATTCCGCCACTTCCGCAAAAAAAAAGACGGGGCGATCGCAACGATCGCCCCGTCCACCGATCGGCTGAAATAATCTAACTACTTCCCGCTGCCGACCCGGATGTTGACGACGCGTGTGGCCGCGCCCTGCACGTCCGGGTTGAACACCTGCAGGCTCACGATGTCGCCATCCTTCGCGCGCGACAGCACCGACTGAAGGTCGGCCACCGACTTGACTTCCTTGCGCGGTGTGGGGAAGAGAACGGCGGTAATGACGTCGTTCTGGAACAGGCGCCCGCGTGCCGGGCCGGCCGCGTCAATGTCCGTGACTCGAACACCGTCACGATCGCTCGCGAGTCGCTTCGCGCTCCGGAACTCCGGCGTGACCGCTTCCACGCTCACGCCGATCTTGTCGTAGGACGTGACGCCGCCGTTCGCGCTGGCGTTGTCGTCGTCATTGTCACGCGACGCCACGGCTGTATTGGTCGGTGCCTCGGCGAGCTTCACCTTGAACGTCTTCTTCGTGCCGTAGCGCATCACGTCCACAGTGACCGTCTCGCCCGGCTCGTGGCCGCGAATGATTCGCTGCAACGTGCTCACGCGATCGATCGGCTTGCCATCGGCAGCGACGATCACGTCACCGGCTTCGAGACCGGCGGTGCGCGCCGGGCTGTTGTCATCGCTGTAGCCACCAACGAGCACGCCGGCGATGTCCTTGAGCCCCGCGACGGTGGCATCCTCCGGGCTGACCGGGGAGATCTGAACGCCGATCACGGCGCGCCGAACGCGGCCATGCTCGACGAGGTCATCCATCACCTGCTTGGCGAGCGTGATCGGAATGGCGAAGCCGTAGCCGGAGTAGTAGCCGGTCTGGCTCGCGATCGCGCTGTTGATGCCGATCACTTCGCCGCGAGCGTTGACGAGCGGACCACCGGAGTTACCCGGGTTGATCGCCGCGTCGGTCTGAATGAAGTCGGTGATCGCATACGCGTCCCGGTTGAGCCCCTGGAGCTCCTGGCTGCCCCGTCCCTTCGCGCTGACGATGCCCGCGGTGACCGTGAAGTCGAGCCCGAGCGGGTTGCCGATCGCAAGGACCCACTCGCCGACGCGTGCGGTCTCGTCGTTCCCGAGTGTCGCGGTCGGGAGGTCCTTGCCGTCGATCTTGATGACTGCCACGTCGGTCGTCGGATCGCGGCCCACGACCTTCGCCTTGAACACGCGGTGGTCGGTGAGCGTCACGTTCAACCGGTCGAAGTCTTCGACGACGTGGTTGTTGGTGAGGATGTAGCCGTCTTTCGAGACGATGAATCCGGAGCCGCTGGCTTCAGCCGGGGCAGATCGCGGATCGAACTGCTGGAAGAAATCCTCCAGACCGGGCGGGCCGTTGCGGCGCGGGGAGCGCTGAACTTTCTGCTTGGCATCCCGCTCCGCCTGGATCGACACGACAGCGGGTGTCACGTGCTCGGCGATCGACACGAACGCATTGCTCGCGTCGGCGATGGGCTTGACTTCCTGTACCGTCGGCTTCGCGGCGGTGCTACGCGATTGGGCGTAGCCGAACCTGGTGAGATCGAATCCGGACGCGAAGACGATACCGCTGGCGAATGCGATCGCCACCGCGACACCGAATCGCGCGCGTGCGAGTGTACGAGACGACATAGCTCTGTCCTTGCTTGGACTTTTCGAAAGTATGGACGCCACACGTCCGCCGTCGAGCAATTATGTCACGGAAAATCGTGCCGCGGCGGGGTTCCTTTCGTAGGACACCGACAGGTGTCGAAGAGTTTCCGGTTCATTCTCGGATGCTGACGGGGCCGGCGAAACCGCCTGGCCCCGCGCACTCCATCCTTAGTTGACCTTCGTGCACGTCCAGTGGTCACTGGAAAGCTGGACGCCGAAAGCTGAACTGCTGCTAACGGCTACTTCTTGCCCTCGTCGACGATCTCGTAGTCGGCTTCGACGACGTCGTCGGGCTTCTGCGAGGACGTTGCGCCGGCGGGCTCGCCCTGCTGAGGCTCGCCTGCGGGCGGTGGCGAGGCTTGCTGCTGTGCGTAGAACGAGCGACCGGCCTCCTGGAACGCCGAGGCCAGCTCCTCCTGCGCCGAGCGGATTTCGCCCATGTCATCGCCGCGCAGCGCCTTTCGCGCACGCTCCACCGCGTTGTCCAGGCGGGTCTTCAGATCAGCGGGCAAGCGGTCTGCCCACTCCTTCGAGTTCTTCTCCACCTCGTAGGTGAGGCTGTCGAGCCGGTTCCGAACGTCGATCTCCTCACGGCGCTGCTTGTCTGACTGCGCGTTCTTCTCGGCGTCGTCGACCATGCGCTTGATCTCGGAATCCGAGAGACCGCTGGACGCCTCGACGCGGATCTTCTGCTCCTTGCCGGTAGCCTTGTCGCGCGCCGTCACGTGCAGGATGCCGTTTGCGTCGATGTCGAAGGTGACCTCGACCTGCGGCATGCCCCGCGGAGCGGGTGGAATTCCGGTGAGCTGGAATTTGCCGATGGTCTTGTTGTAGACCGCGAGCTCGCGCTCGCCCTGCAGCACGTGAATCTCGACGGTCGTCTGGTTGTCGTCGGCTGTCGAGAACGTCTCACTCTTCTTCGTCGGGATCGTGGTGTTGCGCGGGATGAGGACCGTGGTCACGCCGCCCAGCGTCTCGATGCCGAGGGAGAGCGGGGTGACATCGAGCAGCAGCACGTCTTTCTGCTCACCGGTGAGCACCGCACCCTGAACCGCGGCGCCGATCGCCACGACCTCGTCCGGGTTCACGCCCTTGTTGGGCTCCTTGCCGAAGAAGTCCTTCACGATCTGCTGGACCTTCGGGATGCGCGTCGACCCACCGACGAGCAGGACCTCGTCGATCTCCTTGGGGTCGATGCCTGCGTCCTTGAGCGCCTGCTTCATCGGCGGGATCGTGCGCTGGATGAGGTCGTCCACCAGCTGCTCGAATTTCGGGCGCGTGAGCGTGTAGTTGAGGTGCTTCGGGCCCGACTGGTCGGCAGTAATGAAGGGGAGGTTGATGTCGGTCTGCTGCGTGGACGAGAGTTCCATCTTGGCCTTCTCGCCGGCTTCCTTGAGGCGCTGGAGCGCCATCGGATCCTTCGAGAGGTCGATGGCCTGGTCGCGCTTGAACTCGGCCACGAGCCAGTCGATCACGCGCTGGTCGAAGTCGTCGCCGCCAAGGTGCGTGTCGCCATTCGTGGATTTCACTTCGAACTGGCGTGATCCATCGACATCATAAAGTTCTAGAACTGAGATGTCGTAAGTACCGCCACCAAGGTCAAATACGGCGACCTTCTCATCCTTTTTCTTATCGAGCCCGTAGGCGAGCGCGGCCGCCGTGGGCTCGTTGATGATGCGGAGCACGTCGAGGCCCGCGATCTTGCCGGCGTCCTTCGTGGCCTGCCGCTGCGAGTCGTTGAAGTAGGCCGGGACCGTTACGACGGCCTTGGACACGGTGTGTCCGAGGTAGTCCTCAGCCGTCTGTTTCATCTTCTGGAGGATCATCGCGGAGATCTCAGGCGCGGAGAATCGCTTGCCTTGGACCTCGACCGTCGCGACGTCATTCCCGCCCGACACCACCTTGTACGGGACGCGTTTGATCTCGTCACCGACCTCGCTGATCTTGCGGCCCATGAACCGCTTGATCGAAAACACCGTGTTCTGTGGATTCGTGACTGCCTGACGCTTCGCGATCTGACCCACGAGGCGCTCGCCGTCTTTCGTGAACCCAACTACGGATGGCGTCGTTCTTCCGCCCTCGGAGTTGGGAATCACGACGGGGTCGCCACCCTCCATCACGGCGACCACCGAGTTCGTGGTGCCCAGATCGATGCCAATTACCTTATCTGCCATTGCGCCCTCGCAGGGAGTAAAAAGATCGAAGTCGAGCTGAAGCGTCTGACTGGACTGACACGCGCTCGCTCGCAACGTGGCTTGGTGGGTCGCAAGGTCAGGGCCGGGCCGTTACGTCAGTTTGGCAGAATTAGGCGCGCGATTCATCTCTTTGGAATCGCGAGTGGCAGTCGATCGCGTCGTACTAACGCGTCAGCACCTCATCTCTCGCCGGGCCATGATCCCGATCAGCGACGAAAACCCGACGCTTCGCACCCCCGTCATGACGTACCTGCTGCTCGCGGCAATGTTCGCGGCATGGGTGCTTGTCGAGGGCGCCGGGACAAACGCGACGCAGCTCGCCTCGGCGATCTGCAACTACGGGCTCGTGCCCGCCGAGCTCACGCACGGGCGTCCCATCGGCTTCTCGATCCCAATCGGCCCGGGCCTCGGCTGCGAGATCGACAACAGCGCGATCAACATCCTGACGCCGCTCCTGTCGATGTTCCTGCACGGGAGCTGGGGACACATCCTCGGGAACGCGATCTACTTCTGGGTGTTCGGCAACAACGTCGAGGACAGCATGGGCAGGTTCCGCTTCCTCGTCTTCTACCTGATCTGCGGTCTCGCGGCGGCGGCGACGCACGTGGTGTTCGACCCTCGGTCCCCCGTCCCAACCGTCGGCGCGTCCGGCGCGATCTCCGGAGTTCTCGGCGCCTACCTGGTTCTGTACCCGCGCGTACGCGTTAGGTACTTCGTCTTTCTGTTCTTCCTCCGATTCCCGGCGTGGGTCGCGCTGTTGTGGTGGTTCGGGACCCAGTTGCTGACGGCGTTACCGCAGCTCAATCAGATGAATCCCGACGTGTCCGGGGGCGTGGCGGTTTGGGCACACGTGGGTGGATTCGTCGCCGGGGTGCTGCTGGTGAAGCTGTTCGAGAATCGCTCGCTCGTGTCGAGGCGGACGATGGTGTCGGATGCTCGCGGGCTCTGGCAGTAGCGCGCGGATCGCGACGCATCGTCCGTTGCGACTCCTCCTCGCGCTCCTATGTTTCCCCGCGTGCAGATAGCCCGCGTCATCGGTCGCGTCGTCTCGACGGTCAAACAGGACACGTTGTCGGCTGTCCCGCTCCAGTGGATTCAGCCGATCACCACGGCCGGAGCTGACGCCGGCAAAGCGCTGGTCGCCGTCGATCGGATCGGCGTCGGGCCGGGTGAGATCATCTACTTCATCACGTCTCGCGAGGCGGCGCTGACGCTCGACAATCCCTTTGCCGCGGTTGACGCGGGGATCGTGGGGAAGGTGGACTGGGTGGACATTCA
>JAJKIV010000129.1 GCA_021154285.1 Gemmatimonas sp.
AACGTGGTAGCGACGCTCGCCGAGCTGCGTCAACTCGGCGTGCGACTGAAGCTCGTGACCGGCGACAACGCGTTGGTCGCTGCCACCGTCGCTCGCGGCGTCGGGTTGAACGCGGACGCGTTGCTGACGGGCACGGACATCCGACAATTGAACGATCAGGCGCTGCGCTCTCGCGTCCGTGAGACTGACGTCTTCGCTGAGGTCGAGCCCAACCAGAAGGATCGGATCATTCGATCGCTGCGGAGCGGGGGCGACGACGTCGTGGGATTCCTCGGCGACGGAATTAACGACGCGACGGCGCTGCACAGTGCCGATGTCGGCATTTCCGTGGAGACCGCGGTGGACGTGACCAAAGATGCCGCCGACATCGTACTGCTCGAAAAGGACCTCGGCGTACTCGTCGCTGGACTGCGCGAGGGACGCCGCGCCTTTGCGAATACGCTCAAGTACATCTTCATCACCACGAGCGCGAACTTCGGCAACATGGTGAGCATGGCGGTGGCCTCATTGTTCACCGGCTTCCTGCCGCTGCTGCCGAAGCAGATTCTGCTGATCAACTTCCTCACGGACATCCCGTCGGTGGCAGTCGCAACCGACAAGTTGGATCCCGAGCTCGTGCAGCGACCGCGTCGCTGGGACAATCGGCTGATCCGGAACTTCATGATCGTGTTTGGGCTCGTGAGCTCGGTGTTCAACCTGCTCAAGTTCGGCTTGCTGTTGTTGCTCATCCGGAGCGACGTCGATCAGTTCCGGACCGGGTGGTTTCTCGAATCGGTGCTATCCGAGATTCTCGTGCTTCTCGTGATCCGTACGCGGCGACCGTTCTATCGAAGCCCGATCGGCCAGGCGCTGCTCCTGGGATCGATCGGCGTCGCGTTAGGGTCTCTCGTGCTGCCATACATCGCGCTCGGCCGGTCGTTCGGGTTGGTTCCGGTGTCCGGGCCAGTGTTGCTCGCACTCGGCCTCGTGACTGCCGCCTACGTGGCAGCCTCGGAGTTCGTGAAGCGCATGTTCTTTCGGAGGGCCCGACGATGCGTCTGCCGTTTACGATCGAACAGTTCCTCGACGTGTTCCGCCGCTACAACGAGGCGGTTTGGCCAGTTCAATGGGTGCTGGCAGCAGTTGGCGTCATCGCGATCGTGTTGGCGCTCCGCGGCGAGCGACGCGCGAGTCGATGGGTGAGCGTGTTGCTTGCCATGCTGTGGTTCTGGATGGCCATCGCCTATCACCTGACCTTCTTCGCGGATTTGAGCCGAGTGGGTATCGTGTTCGGTCTCGCGTTCGGTATGCAGGGTGCCTTGTTCTCGTGGCTCGCTGTGCGCAAGCAAGTCACGTCGTATCGACCGCGGTCTGTAGCGGCAATGAGTATCGGGGCAGTGCTCATCGTGTACGCGCTGATCCTGTACCCGGTGCTCGGCTCTCTGTGGGGGCATCGGTATCCCGCCAGTCCAACGTTCGGCGTGCCGTGCCCGACGACGATTTTCACACTCGGGCTGATCGTGTGGGCGGGCGGTTGGACGCCCCGTCGGCTCCTCATCGTCCCGCTCGGGTGGGCGGTCGTGGGAACGAGCGCCGCGGCAAACCTTGGCATGACCGAGGATTTCGGCCTGTTGGGCGCGGCGATTCTGACCGCGGGCGTGCTGCTCGGCGCGAGGTACCGCGCGGCATTTGGCAGACACGGCACGCCGGCGGCGGCCGGGTGACCGACGTTAGGCGTAGTATGTGGTCGAGCGCGGCATCGGTCGGCCAAACCCGTTAGGCGCCATGTCAGATATTATCTGACAGCGACGCCGGAGCTGGAACGTTCATCGGCGAGAGCGGTAGCAGATCGTGTCCGTGGCTCACCAACGAGCGCGCGTTCATGCTGCGGTCATTCATGCTGCGGTCATTCATGCTGGCGTCATGCGCGCCCACGCAACCTCCGACCATGATCTCGTACTCCAGACGTGCGCTGCTGGTGACGGCCGTCGCCACGCGCTCGCTCGGCGCGCAACGCGTGCCCGTCGACACTACCTCGCGCCGCGATTCCGCGGTTGCCGTCGACTCCACTACGTCGGCGCAGTCACCTGTTTCGGCTGGCGATCACGCCGTTCACTTCGACAAGCGGCTGGCGGTCGGCCTGGTGCTCGGATCGCTCGCCGTCATGCCGCTGGATCGGCAGGCCGAGTCATGGCTGCAGCGGCCGTCGCTGCAGTCCAGCTCAACGCTGCATTCGACGGCGGGCGGGTTCAACTGGCTTGGCGGCACGGGCGTCCTTGCTGGCAGCGTCGGCGCGCTCGCCATCGGTCGCCTCACGGGTAACGATCGTCTCAGCGAAGTCGGCCTCCACACGACCGAGGCCATTGTCGCGAGCGGCGCGATTGTGGCGGTTACGAAAGGCATCATGGGGCGCCAGCGACCGTATCTCGAGAAGGGCGACCCCGGCGATTTCTTCGTCGGACGGGGCTTCGGCAACGGCGGCCTCGCGTCCTTCCCGTCGGGTCACACGGCCGCGGCCTTTAGCGCCGCAACCGTCTTGAGCATCGAGGCGCACCGCTCGTGGCCAAAAGCCGCGCCCATCATCTCGCCATTGTTGTACGGTGGCGCGACAGCCGTCGGCCTCGCGCGTATGTATGGCTCGCACCACTGGGCCAGCGACGTGGCCCTCGGAGCTACCGTCGGTACGCTGACGGGCATCCAGGTAATGCGGTACAATGACGCGCACCCGGAGAACAAGTTGTCGCGCTGGCTCGCACACACGTCGATCGCACCTGACGGCTCACGAGGCGTGAGCGTCGGTGTGTCGCTTCCGCTTCGCTAATCGCTGGACGCCTTACTGGCCAGCGTCGACGAACGCGCTCTGCCACTGGGCGGCATCCTTGTCCTGCCGGTAGAGCGCGTCGATGTTGGCGACGATGGCGTTGGCGTTCTTCCGCACCGCATAACGATCCATGCTTCGCGTCGCGCGACCCGACAGGAAAATGCCGTCGGGGGTGTACTTCGACTTGTGCTTCGGACACTGAAAACGACCCTCGGGCGCGAGCCAGCGCAGCGCCGTGTTCTGGTGCGGGCAGGCAAGACCGAACGCGTACACCTTGCCCTGATAGCGGGCCAGAATCACGTCGTTATCCTTGTCGATCGTCGCACCGTCGGACGCCGGGATCGGATAGGTGACCTCTTTGTCGTCAGGCGCTCGTGTGCCGACGAGGATCCCAATCGGCATCGCCGCGGCACGCTCGGCGGTCATCCCGACGCTCATCAGCGCACCCGCGATGAGTGCCGCCGCCTGCGTCAGGAACGTCCGGCGGTCGGCGAGCGCGCAGCCCGTGCAGTCCTGGTCCGCCGGGATCGAGTGGTCAGGGTTCGATGGTCCAGTCCTAGGTGTCATTCGAGTCACCACATCATCAGCTGGCTGAAGTCAGGAACGTGCTCGCGAGTAGCACGGCAAACCACAAAACGAGGCTGACGATCGACGTGCGGTGAAGTCGCTGCCACACCGGGTTGCCGGCGCCGATCGCGCGCTCGGCGCGCTGCATCGCGAACCCGTTCCCCAGCAAGAGAGCGATCAACCCCATCTTCACCCAGAACGTCGGCATCGTCGCGTAGGTCTCGACGTCGGCGAGCGCGAGCAACAACCCGCTGACGAACGTGATCGTTAGGCCCCAGATGACGGCTCGGTGAACCATCCCGAGCTCGCGCAAGTGACTTGCCTGCTGCGTCTCGGACGCTCGCACCGCACGCAACGACGCGCGATCGGCAGCAACCGCCCCGCCACCACCGAGTACGAGACCGCTCAAGTGACCAAACATGACACCGCTCGAGACCACACGGCTGTTGCTGAACAGCGTCGCCCACGGCTGCATGAGATCCGATATCGCTTGAACTGCCGTCATAGGCTCACTTCCACAGATACATCATCAGGTAACTGGCGAGCGACACGCCCATCGACGTGATCGCAACCGCTCGGTGTTTGCTTCGGTCGTCGTTGTACCCTTGACCGAAATCGCCTCCCTCATCCCCAGGGGCGAGCGCTGCCGTGGCGACGAACCCCGCGCCCGCCGCGAGCATCAAGGCCGCGTGCGTGGTGCGGCGCGCGCGCCCTTCGCTCTCGTGTCGGCTGTCCCACCAATTCCAGGCGCCAGTCACCGTGTTCACGCCGAACAACACACCGATCCCGGTGGCCACCGCAGAATGGGCGGACTTTACCGAGCTGCTGGCATCGCCGTCGAACAACTTGTTGCCGAGGATGTACTCGGTGACGTAGAGCGGGATGGTCGTGTAGCTGGCGACTTTGTGAATCGTGAGTCGCCGATAGTACCAATCGCTGTACTCGACCGCCCGCCGGCGCTGTGTGACGGTGTCCGTTACCCGCGTCTCCGTACCCATGACGCCGCGAAAGGTTGCCGGTCGGAGGTACACGACACTCCGCGTTGAGTCCAGCGGCGGCGGTGTATCGCGCGAATCGGCCACGGTGTCAGTCACCTGCGTCGAAAGCAGGAATGAGAGTGTCGCGAGCGTGAGGATCATGTGCACTGTCCGAAGAGCGAGTTCCGTAATGGCTCACACGTCAAGCGTTCTCTGGAGCGTGTTTCGGGCCATTGATAATCCATATCGGCCGCTGTCCGTCGGAGGCGTCGAGTCTGTCGTTTAGGTGAAATTCATGTGGCGGTTTGTTCTTCATCCGACCTCGCCTGGACTGAACACTCGAGCGGTCGGATTCCCCTATGTAGCGTTACGCGGGCGCGGTTAACGCGGGCCATTGAGCTCGGCGCAGCGTTAGGTGCTCGACATGCCCTCCATGTCACCGCGATTCACAACCATAGGGTGGACGAGGCGCCATGGTGGACGAGGCGCCGCGGATGTTCCGGATACACTGGTACGGTACCGGCGACGGTCCAACACGTGCGCGAGGCGTTGCGGCGGCACTGGCACAGATGAATGGCGCTCGCAAGTCAGTGAGCGAGGGATAGCCCAGCACGGTCTAACGTCGTCGATTGTTGTGTGATCGGTTACTCGAGCTCGATGTCGACCGGTGCGGAATCTCGTCGGGCGGCATATCGGGGCCGTGCGACCCCGGCTTCGCGTCGATCTCAGGCCAGTAACAGACCGAGCGCGCTCGCGGCCGCCATTGCGGCGAGGCTGGCCCCCGCCCGGCGTCTGAAGGCGTGACGCCCGAACGTCAGCGCGATGGTCATCTTCAGGGCGGTATTCGCGAGAATTCCGATCGCGATCGCGCGGGACGCCACATCTGCAGGCAGCCCACCGTCGGGACGACTCATCGAGACGGTAAGCGCGTCGACGTCCGTGAGGCCGAGCATGACAGCCGTGGTGTAGATGCCAGCCATGCCCCATCGTGTCCGCACGATGCCGATCAGGACGATCGCGACCTGAAATGCCAGCGCCATCCGAATCGCGGCGCCCAACCGAAGGGGGTTCGTGTCGTCGTTGTTGACCGTGGAGTCGGGTTCGTTGGAACGCCAACCAATCGCGGCGAGCGTCAGGCCCGCGACGAGGGTGGGGGCCAGAAGCGGAAGGAGCGCGAGCGCCACGGACGCGTTCAGGACTCCACTGACGATGACGACGCGCGGGATGAGGACCGTGCACGCAGCGACGACGCCGCGCGCGAGGGCCGGACCGAGCGCGGCGTCCGCGCGACTCTGGCGAGAGAACGTGAGCGTGACCGCCGTCGATGAAATCACGCCTCCGAGCGCGCCGGTGATTCCGAGCCCGCGTGATGCGCCGACGACACGCCGCGCAACGAACCCGGCGAAGTTCAACGCAGAGAACAGCAGGACAATCGCCCAGAGCGCCCGCGGCTCGAGTGCGACGACGCCGAAATATGGCCCTGTGGGCAGCAGCGGGAGTACGACAATCGCCAGCACTGCGAACTGCACGCCCGCACGCATCTCGCGCTCGTCCAGGCGCTGAACCACCCAATGCAGACGTTCCTTCTCGCGGAGCACGAGCACCAGGATTGCTCCGCCGCCGGCGGCGACCCCAAGCCATCCAAGCCCGGCGAGCACGCCAAGTGCGATAGTGGTGAGCGCGGCCGCTTCCGTCGTTCCGTCTGTAGTCGCGGTCGCGCGGCGGGTGGCAGCGACATAGCCCCCCACACACAACGCGACACCGCCTAACGCGAGCATGGCAGCGAGGGCGCCGTATGACGCGTCGGTCAGCACTCCGGCAATGCCGCCAAGCGCCCCGAGCAGCGAGAACGTTCTGAGGCCGGCAAATCGCGCGTCCGGCCCCGTCGCATGGCCCGACCATTCGCGTTCGAGCCCTGTCGCGAGACCGACTAGCGCGGCGATGCCGATTCGCACGGCGACTACAGCTTGTGAGTCAATCATAACCGGGCCTGGCACTCACGGTCGGGGGCCTCGGACGATCTATGATCGTTGCTCTCGGAGTGAGCACAATGCTGCCCACCCGGATCGCCCGCTAGGCTGCGACGGCCGTCGGCGTTTCGATCGTCACGAGTATCTGGGACCGGTGCGTGAGCGTCCCGTGTGCCGGGCAATTTCGGGCAACCCGCTCGAGCAGCCCGACATGCGCCGCCGGAAGGGGCGCGGGCAGGATGACCCGGGCGACGAACGCGCCAATGCGATTCGGGTTGCCTGCC
>JAJKIV010000130.1 GCA_021154285.1 Gemmatimonas sp.
GCTTCCGAAGGAGTCGCGTCAGCGAGTACTCGACGGCGCCGCCAAGCAGCACCCCGGCGATCGCGAGACCAACGCCTTCCTGCAGCACGAGCCCCGACACCTGACGACCCGTTGCGCCCAGCGCGATCCGAATCCCCAGCTCGCGAGTTCGCAGACTCACTGCGTACGAGATAACGCCGTAGATCCCGACGGCGGCGAGAATCAGCGCGATCGATGCGAAGACACCCAGGATCGTCGTGTAGAAGCGCGGTCGTGACACTGACGCCGCCACTAGCTCCTTGAGCTGACGCAGGTCGCTCAACGGCAGGTCGCGATCGAGCTCACGCACCTGCGCGCGAATGGCGGCCATGACCGTCGACGGATCCGCCGTCGATCGTACGACGACCGAGAAGTTCGAGAACGTCGGCTGCATGTACGACGCGTACGTCTCCGGAAAGACCTCCTGGCTCAGCCCGCGCCGTTTCACGTTGGCAACAACTCCCACGATCTCGCCGCCGAGCGTCATGTTGCCACCCGTCTTGGCGGTGTCCTGCTCCCATCCGAGCGTGATGTGCTTGCCGATCGGGTTCTCGTTAGGGAAGTAGCGTTTGACGAACTCCTGATTCACGATCGACACGACTTGCGCGCCGCTTCCGTCGCGATCGGTGAAATCACGGCCGGCGACCAACGGAATGCCCATGGTCGTGAAATACCCAGGCGTCACCATCGCGACGTCGGTGGATTTGCGTTCGGCTGGCGTTTCCTTCGGCGTGCCCACGATATGGGCAGAAGTCCGCATCATGAGGTTGCCGAGCGGCAGGCCGGTGACGATCGCCGCGCCCTGCACCCCAGGCACGCGCTGCATGCGCTCGACGAGGTTTCTCGCGAGCTCACGACGCTGCCCGTATTGTCCGTACTTCGTATCGGGCGCCGCGATCGCAAACGTCACGACGCGCTCCGGGCGGAATCCGGGGTCGACGGCGAGAAGCTTGCTGAAGCTGCGGATGAGAAGTCCGGCGCCTACGAGGAGCACGACGGCAAGGGCCATCTCTGCCATGACGAGTGTATTGCGCGCCCGCCGGCTCGCCACTCCGCCGCTCGAGCCGCGCATACCTTCCTTCAGCATGCCGCCCACGTTCGCTCGTGCCGCGTGCAGCGCGGGGAACAACCCGAAGAGCACCCCGGTGAGCGCGGTCACGCCGGCCGTGAACAGGAGCACTGAGGCGTTGACGCTCACCTCGTTGATCCGCGGTAATCCGTTAGGCGCCATCGCCAGCAGCAGGTCCACGCCCCACAGAGCGAGCAGCGTCCCGAACACGCCGCCGATCATCGCGAGCAGCACGCTCTCGATCACGAGCTGCCGAACGAGCCGCCACGCGCCGGCGCCAAGTGCGGTACGCACGGCCATCTCGGATTCGCGGGACGCCGCCCGCACGAGCAGCAGGTTCGCGACGTTGGCGCACGCGATGAGCAGGACGAACGCGACAGCGCCCAACATGACAAAGAGCGCCGGACGCACATCGCCGACCAGGTATTCCTGCATCTGGAAGACCGCACCGCTCATATTCGTGTTCGATTCCGGGTACTGCTGCTCCAACCGCCGGGTGATCGTGCCCAGCTCGGCCGAGGCCTGAGCAACTGTCACGTTAGGCGCGAGACGGGCCATCATACCCATCCAGTGCCCCCCGCGGCTCTCGGGATTGATGTCGTCCGGTGAGAAGACCATCGGGATCCAGACGTCGGGGCGATCGGGAAAGCTGAACCCGGACGGCGCCACGCCGATCACGGTGTAGCTGTTCCCGTCGAGCGCGATTGTCTTGCCGATGATTCGGCGGTCGGCGCCGAATCGGCGCTTCCAAAGGCCGTCGCTCAGGACCACCGTGCGCGCGGCCGACTGGGTGTCCTCGTTCGGCGCGAAGCCGCGTCCGATTTCCGGTGTGACGCCGAGCAGGCTCCAGAACGGCGCACCGACCCGCGCAGCCTGCACGCGTTCCGGCTCGGAGCCACCCGTCAGGTTCATTGCCTGGTTGTCGAGCGCGGCCATCGACGAATACGACTTCGACTGCGCGCGAATGTCGAGGAAGTCCGGGACCGACGACGACTGCCGATTCCCATCGCGCATGTTCGTCACGCGGACGACTCGCTCGGGGTCGCGGAACGGCAGCGGCTTGAGGAGCACGCCGTCGATGACGCTGAAGATTGCCGTGGTCGCGCCAATTGCGAGCGCGAGCGTGAACGCGGCGATCGCGGTGAATCCGGGCGTGCGCGAAAGCTTCCGCACGGCGTAGCGAATATCTTGAAGCACGGTGCTATGACCTGGATGAGGCCGGAGAAAAAGGATGGAGCGCCAGCGAATGTTGCCCCAGCCCGAACGAAAGCTTCGTGCCGTCGGCGTACGTGGCCATCTCGTTGCGTTGCAAGCGCTTGTTGCATTGCTCCGCACGCGGTCGCGCGAGGCGCTGTGCGGTCGTGGGACAAATCGTCCCGAAGGCGAACGGTCCACCGGCTCGGCTGTGAGGGCGGGAATGCGCAACTGACGATGCCAACATCGCGATCCGGAAAGCGTGGCGGTTCAGTCGACGCAGCCGCGAAAGCAGCGCTCCGTGACTTCCATCCGATCGTCCGCACGTGGTTCACCGAAACGTTAGGTGCGCCGAGCGCACCGCAGCAGGGCGGCTGGCCGGCGATCGCCAGCGGCGAGAACGCGCTCATTCTCGCGCCCACCGGTACGGGCAAAACCCTCGCCGCCTTCCTGTGGGAGCTCAACGCGCTCATTACGGACGGCCTCGAGCGTCCACTCGCGAACGCGATCCACCTGCTCTACATCTCGCCGCTCAAGGCGCTCAACAACGACATTCAGCGGAACCTCGAGCGTCCCCTCGCAGAGCTGCGCGAGCGGTTCATCGCCAGCGGGACGGAGTTTCCCGAGATTCGCGTTGCCGTGCGAACGGGCGACACGCCGGCGTCGGCCCGTGCGCGCATGATGCGCACGACCCCGCACATTCTGATCACCACGCCGGAATCACTGCACATCCTGCTGACGAGCCTGCGCGGACGCGGAATGTTCAGCGCGCTTCGCGCGGTGATCGTCGATGAAATCCACGCAGTGGCCGGCACAAAGCGCGGAGCCCATCTCGCGCTCACCCTCGAGCGCCTCGAGCATCTCGTCGGGCGACCGTTGCAGCGCATCGGCTTGTCGGCGACCCAACGTCCACTCGAGGAGATCTCGCGGTTCCTCGTCGGCGCACGAGCGTGCCGCATCGTGGACTGCGGCCTCGTCAAGCGGACCGAGACCGCGATCGTGTCACCAGTCCCGGACCTGAGCGATGTCTCGGGGACGGTGTGGACCTCCGTCGCGCCACTCGTGCTCGAGCGGATTCGATCGGCGCGAACGACGCTCGTCTTCGTGAACAATCGCGGCCAGGCAGAACGCATGGCTGCCCGGATCAACACGCTCGCGGGCGAGCAGGTCGCACTTCCGTACCACGGCTCCCTCGCGCGCGAGCGGCGCCTTCTGCTCGAGCAGCGCCTGAAAGCCGGTGACCTGCGCGCGCTCGTGAGCACGAGCTCCCTGGAGCTGGGGATCGACATCGGCTCGGTGGATCTCGTGATTCAGCTCCAGAGTCCGAAGCGCGTGTCGAACGGGCTACAGCGCGTGGGCCGCGCCGGTCACACGTTAGGCGCCGTGAGCCGCGGAGTCTTCGTTCCGACGTTCCTCGACGACGCGGTCGAGCTCACCGCGATCGTCCAGGCGATGCGCGACGGCGACGTGGAGCCAACGCGCGTCGTGCACAACGCACTCGACGTCCTCGCGCAGGTCATCGTCGCGGCGGTCTCCGTAGATGAGTGGGCGTCGGCCGACCTGTTCGAGGTCGTCAGGAAGGCGTACCCCTACGCGACGCTGACGCGCCCGGCGTTTGATGAAGTGCTTGGCATGTTGTCCGGGAAGTATCCGTCCGAGCTCGCGGCCGAGCTCGCGCAGCGTGTCACCTGGGACCGAACGACCGATCGCCTAACGGGTTCGCGCGCCAGCCGGATGACGGCGGTCATCTCCGGCGGGACGATTCCCGACCGCGGGCTCTACACGGTCAACCTTCCCGATCGGACGCGGCTCGGCGAGCTCGATGAAGAGTTCGTCCACGAGTCCCGCGTAGGCGACGTCTTTCAGCTCGGCTCAAGCACCTGGCGTATCTCCGCCATCGAGCACGACCGCGTGATCGTGGCTCCGGCGCCCGGCGCGCCCGCGCGGATGCCGTTCTGGCACGGCGAATACATGGCGCGCTCCTTCCACCTGAGCCACCGCGTTGGAGAACTGCGACGAACGGTCGCCGGCGTGGATCCCGAGGACGAGTCAGCGCTCGACGTAATCGCCGATCGCTATGCGGCCGATCGCGCGACGATTCGCTCGCTGGTTCACTACGTCCGCGAGCAGCGCGCAGTATGCGGCTCAGTGCCTGACGATCGTGAATTGGTGCTGGAGCATTTCCGGGACGAGGTTGGTGCGGTTCGCCTGGTGCTGCACGCGCCGTTCGGCGGCCGCGTGAACGCGCCGTGGGGAATGGCGCTCGCGCAGCGAGCGCGTGAGGCTCTCGCGGGAACGGGGAACAGGCGGGAGCCCGCCGAAGGCGGGCAGATGGGAACAGAGATTCCTCGAAGGCACGGTTCCGCGTTCCCAGCTCCCGGTTCCCAAGAGGTCCAAATTCAAACCACCGATGATGGGATAATGCTTCGTCTCCCCAACCTCGGCGGTCGCATTCCGGTCGAGGCAATCCTCGGGCTTGAACCGGCCGAGGCGGAGCGGCGCATCATCGACGAAATCGGGAGCACGTCGCTATTCGGCGCGCGATTCCGGATGAACGCGGCTCGAGCGCTGCTTCTGCCGCGCGGCAATCCGCAGCGCCGCATGCCGCTCTGGCTTCAACGGCTCAAGTCGCTCGATCTGCTCCAGACGGTGCAGAGCTACCCCTCGTTCCCGATCCTCGTCGAGACATATCGCGACGTGCTGCAGGACGCGTTCGATATGTCGGCGCTCGCGACCGTGCTGACCGACCTGCGAAGCGGCGCAATCCGGGTTCGCGTCGTCGAACTGGAACGGCCTTCGCCGTTCGCCGCATCGCTGCAGTTCGGGTTCGTGATGGATTGGCTGTACGTCGACGACACCCCTCGCGCCGAGCAGCGCGCCGCGTACCTCTCGCTCGATCGGGCGCTGCTCGACGAAGTCATGGGGAGTGAAGGCGCTGATCCGGAAACAACTGAGGCGATCGCCGAGGTTCTCGAAATTCGGCGGGGAACCGCACCGAACCGGCGCGCGCGCAACGCGGACGAGCTCGCGGTGCTGATCGACCGGGCGGGCGACGTCACGCTCGAGGAAGCTCGTGAACGCGTGGCGGAGCCTGCACGATGGACGCGAGGCGACCCGCTCGCTGGCCTCCTGGCGGAAGGACGCGTCATTCAGCTCGACGTCCCCACCGCCAGCGGCGCATCGCCGCGCCTGATCCTGACCGAAACGTTCGCTCGTTATGCGGCCGCGTTCGGCGCGGATGCGGGCAGCGTCGTTCGAGCGGGTCCGGAGCTCACACCGAGGTCGGTCAGCGATGTCGTGCCGGCGTCGCTTCGCGAGCCATCGTTGAGTCGCGGAGCCGCGCGGCGCGAGATCCTCGCGCGCTGGCTCACCATCTCGGGGCCTGTTTCGATCGACGAGGTCCGCGCCCGCTACGACCTGAGCGAAGGCTGGGTTGCGAAACGATTGGACGAGTGGCAGCGAGAGGGAAAACTCGTGCGCGGCTTCTACGGTCAGGACCGCACGATCGCGCGATGGTGCTCGCGTCGGGTGCTCGAGCACGCGCGACGTCGCGCGCTCGCGACGGCGCGACAGCAGATCACGGCGGTGGGACTGCCGGACCTCGTAGCGTTCCTGCAGCGGTGGCAGCATCTCGATCCCCGCGACCGCCTGGGCGGAACAGAAGGCGTAGCGACCGCCGTGCGGCAGCTGGCTGGTCTCGTGCGACCGGCCGCCGGCTGGGAGCGCGACTATCTGCCGGCTCGCGTTAGGCCGTACGACGCCACCGCGCTTGGCGCGCTGACCCAATCGGGCTCCGTCGTCTGGATCGGCGACGGTGCGTCAGCGGACCGCAGCGATGCCCGCGCCCTGACGGGACTGCGGTTCGTCGAACGGGGCACCGCCGCGCTGTGGCTGGCGCCGGACACCACGGACGCAAGCGCGGCAACGCGAGCACCATTGAGCGAGGGAGCCGAGAAGGTGCTCGAGGCCCTTCGGAGCTACGGTGCGTCGTTCATCGTTGACCTGCAGATCGCTACCAGCCTCACGATGCTCGCGCTTCGCGATGCGCTGCGCGAGCTCGCCGCGGCAGGTCTCGTCACGAACGACAGTGCAGAAGCACTGCGCGAGGTGATTCGATTTCGGCCGTTGCTTCCCGGGAATCGGCGCGATGATCCCGATCCGACGCGCTGGTTGCCGGCAGATTTCTCGCCATCTCCCGGGCGTCCTGTCGTGCAGCGCCGTCCCAATCTCCGTCGCCTTCCAAAGTGGCGCCGGCCTGACCTGCCCGGCGGACGCGACGGCTGGGTTGGCCGATGGTCACTCGTTAGGACGCCAGGCATCCTCGGTCCCGCTAGAGACGACGAAGTGCGGGCGGAGGCCATCGCTCGGCAATGGCTCGAGCGCTACGCGATCGTGACGCGTGACTGGTGGCGGCGTGAGCGACCCGCGGTGTCGTGGCGCGCGATCTATCGCGAGCTGCGTCGGCTGGAGATGCGAGGCGAAGTGCAACGCGGATATTTCGTGCGCGGGTTGGCGGGCGCGCAGTTCGCGACTGCCAGCGCCGTGGATGCACTGCGGGAGGCTGCCAATGACGTGAACGCGCCGGCCATCACGATGTCCACGAGTGATCCGGCGAACGCGTACGCGTTGCCACTCGAAGTGGCAGATGAAGACCGGCCGGCGTTGGCTCGTCCGCGTGGACGAGGGGCCCTGCTCGTGACGCGGCGTGGGCGCGTGATAATAGGAGCGGAGGGGCGGGGAAGACGGTTGAACGTTGCGCCGGACGCAAGCGACGAGGACGTCCGTCTCGCCGTGGAGTCGCTCGTGTCGCATATGCAGCTTCCGGTGCCGGGTGTGCAACGACGTCACGACCTCGAGATCGAAACGATCGACGGCGTAGCCGCAACAAAGAGCCCACACGCGGCCGCCTTCGTGGCGGCTGGATTTCGGCGCGACGGCCTGACGCTTCGAAAGGCAGTCGACTTTGGGACTGTTTAACGCCGGACGAGGTGCCTGGCTTCGGCCACCACCGGTAGGCCGCGGATGACGCACATGACGACGGTGGTGTACACGCTCGCGTAGGCGAGCCATGTCACGATCGGGCCGATGTGCCGGAAGAGGCCCGGGGCGAACGCGAGGATGAGCAGCGAGAACGCGAGCGTCTTCGCGCCGCCATACAGCGCTCGGCTCAACCGCGAGCTCACGAGCAGCGCACCGAGCTTCGATCGCATCATGGTCGTCGAGCCGAACGCCGTCATGCCGCGCTCGAGCGCCAGGGCACGGATGCCGTCGACGAGGATGCCGCGCGCCGACACCAGGATCGCGACCCACAGCGGTACCCACCCGAACTTCGCGAAGACGATCCAGTACGACATCTCGACGACCCGGTCGCCGAGGATGTCGACGACTGCGCCGAGCTTCGAGGTCTCTTTCCGACGGCGAGCGACGTAGCCATCCAGCGCGTCCATCCAGATGAGGACGATGGTGACCACGAACGCGGCCACGTACATCCACTTCGTCCGCACGTGCAACATGGCGACGACGGCGAACGAGAGGAGCGTTCGGATGAGCGTGATGTAGTTCGCCATGCACGGCGGGATCGCGGTGGGCCAGCGAGCTCGTGCTACAGGATACCGTGCAGTCACCGAAGAGTTCCAGTCCGGCTGGGCTCCCTCTCTGCACCATAAAGTACTTGATGGGAGGCGTCGCCGGCTGTATCTTGCCGCGGTCGATCGCTCGGAGTGCCGCAGTGTCAGCCCTGACCCGTTTGCTCTTTCCAGCGCCCGCGGAAGTACGGAACACCGCGAGCATCTTTCGGTGGTGGGAGTCGCGGCGCCTAACGTTCAACATCATCGTGGGCGCCACCGGCCTCGTCACATTGGCGGCTGTGAAGTTCATCGCATTGCTGCCGCCGCTCTCGATGAACATGCCGATCGTGTGGCCCGGGGTCATCATGTACGGGTTCTTCGCGAACCTGTGCTACTCGTTCGGCTTCGTGACCGAAGCAACCATGCAGCGCGCGTGGCATGAAGAGACGCCCCGGGTGGGCCCGGCGCTCTTTCGACAGGGACTCGTTTTCTCGGTGGGCCTGACGCTGTTCCCGATTGCCCTCATGAGCATCGGGTGGGCGTTCCAGCTACTGAAATGGATTGCGCGCTAAGGGGTCAGAGTCCTAACGCATCATTCCCACGCCCCCAGGGGGCGTGGGAATGATGCGTTAGGACTCTGACCCCTTTCGTAGCTATTCGCTGCGCAGGGCCTCGATCGGATCCACGCGACTCGCCCGGAGCGCTGGAAGCGCCGCCGCCGTCGCCGCCACGGCGGTCAGCACGAGCGCGACGAAAGCGAACACGCCGGGATCCGTCGTGCTCACGCCAAACACCAGCCGCTGGAGAGAACGCGTTGCGACCAGTGCGACGGCCGCGCCAATCGCCACGCCGATCACCGCCAGCGTGAGCGCGTTCCCCACCACCAGTCGCAGCACACTCGATCGCTGCGCGCCGAGCGCCATCCGGATTCCGATCTCGCTGGTCCGCTGCGCGACGGTGTACGCCAGCACCCCATAGATCCCGATCGCGGCGAGCAGCAGGGCAACGACCGCGAACAGCGACAAGAGCACTGTGCTGAACCGCGAATCAGCGACCGAGTCGCCGAGCAGCTCGTTCATCGTCTGGACATTCTCGAGGGGGAGATCACGGTCCATTGACCACACGATGCGCCGCAGCGTCGGCACGAACGCTTGCGCGTCCGTCTTGGTCCGCACGAGCAGCCAGTTGTCGTTGAAGGTGAACTGCGCGAGCGAGAAATAGGTCGCGGGATCGGCCGGCGCGCGCGGCCCGTTGAAGCGCTCGTCCGCCACGACCCCGACGATCTCATACGAGGCGGGCATTCCCTTCCACCACGACCCACGATTGATGCGACGGCCGATCGGATCCTCGTTAGGGAAGTGCAGCCGCGCGAACGCCTCGTTGATCACAACGACGCCCGGCTGGCCCACGCCATCCGACTCCTGGATCTCGCGCCCGCGGAGCAGCTTCGCGCCGACCGCACGGAAGTAGCCGGGCATCACCGGTCGGATGCTCGATTCCGGCTCCTGACCGCTCGGCGGCGGTTCCCGTCCTTCGATCGTGAAGCTGGACGTCCAACCCGGTGCGAGCGGATGCTGCATCGCCACCGCCACGGACTGCACCTCGGGCCGCGCCGCGACCCGCCGATAGAGGTCGGCATAGAACGCGCGAACGCGATCCCCATCCGCGTAGCCGCCATATCGGGACTGAGGCAGCTGAATCTGCACGACCAGCATGCGATCGGGGACAAAGCCCGGGTCCACGCGCTGCATCTTCCAGAAGCTCTTTACCAACAGCGACGCGCCGACCACCAGCACGACGGCCAGCGCCACCTCCGACACCACGAGCGCCTGTCGAAGCCCGCGCCGCGCCATCCCGCCGCGCATTCCCCGTCCACCTTCCCGCAGCGACGCGATCGGCATCGCCCGCGACATCTGCAGCGCCGGAAGCACGCCGAAGATCACTGCCGTGACGAGGGAGAGCCCCAACAGGAAGAGCAGGACGTTCCCGTCGATTCCGATCTCGCTCGCACGCGGAATCGACGTCGGCGCCTTCGAGACGAGCAGCTTGCTCCCCCAATACGCGACGAAGAGTCCAAGCACGCTGCCGATCGCCGTCACGACGAAGCTCTCCGTCAGGAACTGACGAGCCAGGCGGCGGCTGCCGGCGCCTAACGCCGTCCGCACCGCGACCTCGCGGGTCCGCGCCGCGGCGCGGGCGAGGAACAGGTTGGCCACGTTCACGCACACGATGAGCAGCACCAGGACGACGGACCCCAGCAGCACGAACAGCTGCGGACGCACGTCGCCCACGATCGCCTCGGTCATCGACTGCACGCGGGCGCCGCGCTTCGCGTTGTCCCCGGGATTCTCGGCCTCGAGCTGCTTCGCGATGCCCGCTACCTCGCGGCCCGCAGTCCCCGACGTGACGCCAGGGGCCAGCCTGCCGAGAATCGTGAAGCTGTGTTGCCCGCGGGTTTGTGGATTGTTCGGCTCTCCGGCCGGGTACCACACGGCGGTGGCGCCGGGGAACGTGAACCGCGGCGGCATCACGCCGATGATCGTTGCCGGCGTTCCGTTCACCGAGATGGACGAGCCGATCACGTTAGGGTTCGTGGCGAGCCGCTGTTGCCAGAACTCGTTGCTGACGATCACGACCGGTGCGGCGCCTGGTTTGTCCTCCTCTGCCGCAAACGATCGCCCGAGCAGCGGCGACACGCCGAGCATCGGGAAGAGGTTGGCAGTCACGGGTGCGCCCGACACGATCCCGGGCTCGAACTGCTTGCCTGTCACGGTCGTCTGTCGCACCGAGAACGCGGCGAGCTGACTGAAGGAGCGGCTGCGGGCGCGGATGTCGGCAAAGTCCGGGTAGGAGCTGCTGCGTCCGACTTTGGCCGAGTCGCCGTCGGTCGGCGCTCCGAACACGAATACGAGGCGATCCGGGCTCGTGTACGGCAGCGGACGCAGCAACACCGCATTCACGATACTGAAGATGGCGGCGTTGGCGCCGATACCTAACGCGAGCGTCAGGATGACGACCGCGGAGAAGCCGGGCCACCGAACGAGTGTGCGAAGCGCGTAGCGAAGATCCTGAGAGAGCATCGAGTCGCCTCCATGGTGGCGTCGAAACCAGATCGCATCGGGAAGGGCGCCCAGGGCGCGCAGCCAGAGTGCGACGCGCGCCGAAGCGGGGGTGTCGTGTCCGAGCTGCCTGACGCTCCACGCATACGCTAGCTCGCCCAGCCACTCCGCCTGCCATTCGGCTCGGCGGTCCGACGGGACGAGCGTCGCGCAGGCGGCCACGATGACGCTCCCCGGCGGTGTATTCCGCGCTGAGTGATTCGGAGCCTCGCGCACTTCCGACGGCTCGGCGTACGGTGCCAGCTGTTTCACGCGGGTCGCGGCGAGGGTGAGCGCGCGGCGGGCCGTTCGAACGCGCGGTCCAGCGTCGGATAGCGCTCGACCGCGTCGCGGACTGCCTGCGTCCCGGATCCCGTCACGGTGTAGTAGCGCCTGGGTGGGCGCTGCTCGGACCGCGCCGTCTCCACGGCTTCCCAACGGGAGCGAAGCAGCCCGGCCTCCTCGAGCCGGCGCAACACCGGATAGACCGTGCCGCTCGGCAGACCAGTGGCGTCGGAAATGTCGAATCCGTAGCGATAGTTGCGGGAGACGGCCATGAGGACCATGGCAGTCGGCAGGGTGAGACGTGTCGGTCGCACGCGGCAGTAGCTCCTATGTAAAACTCTACATAGGTAGACTTCACTACTTTCGCCGCTTTGTCAACTGCGCTTGGGCTGTGCGGCGCCTAAACAGGGATGACCTGTTCGGCTCCCGTGCTGCGCTGATCGGTCCTCGCTCAGCCGCCGGATGACGCGACGCTGTCGGACCGCGCGATGATCTGGAGGAAGAGTGACTTGAGGTCGCCGCGTCGAGCTCCGTCTTCCGCCAGCCGACGGGCCTCTCGCACGCGGCCTGTCTGAAGGAGGCAGGCTGCCATGCCATAGCGCACGTCCGGACGCGCCTCGTCATTCGCGAGCGCGCGCTCGTACAGCGGTAGCGCCTGGGGACAGAGCCCTGCATCGCGGTACTGCGTCGCGAGGTAGTTGAGGGGCGAGACGTCCGAGGGCGTCGGGTTGAGGGCGATCGCCAGCCGCAGTCGCCGTTCACCTTCGGCGCGCATCCCTTGCTCGAAGAGGATCTGCCCGTAGAAGAACTGCGCGCGATAGCTCCGGGGCGCGTCCTCGGCGGTCTGGGCGAACAGCGTCGCGTTGTCGTGCCACACGCGCTGTCGCTCGCGACTTCGAATTGCGCCGGCCGCGACGAGCGCGGCGACCACTGTCGCGAAGCCCACGCGAGCGATCGGGGCGTTGCTCCACCTCGTACTGCTCTGTGTCGCCCACGAGACCGAGGCGCCGGCAACCAGCACCGCGCCGACGCTTGGCAAGAGGAGGGTGCGCTCCGCAACGAGCATCACCGAGAACAGGTTGCTCACCGGGAGAAGCATGATGCCCAGCCACGCGAGTCCGAGTCGACCAGCGTTGCGTTCAGTCCGGGTCGTGCCGGATCCCCTGCCTAACGCAACGAACGCGGCAATGGTCGCCACAAGGATCGTGGCGCCGAGCGTGATCTCGGGCCCCGGACCAGTCGGAATCTCGATCTGTCGTGGGCTGTACTCGGCGGACAGGTGAGCGGGCCAGACGAGCAGGCGGAGCCAATGGGGGACGACGACCAGCATCACCCAGAGCCGCCGGACTCCGTTGATCGGGACGAGGTGCTTCTCGCCTAACAACTCCCCAACGACGATCGTTCGCGTCGTCAGATAGAGCGCGGCGACCACGAGGAGGCCGAATACGAGCGGTGCCGTCGCGCGAACGCGCTGGCTGACCGCGTCCCACTTCGCTGCCGTGGGCGGCGCGTCGACGACGAACCACTCGAGCGCGGCGAGCAGCGCGGGAAGCAGCAGCGCGTGCTCCTTGCACAGGACGGCGATGCCGTACAGTCCGCAGAGCGACAGGATCGCACCGACACCGGGCGCGCAGCTTCGGCGCGCGCGAAGGTAGACGATGCACGAGGCAACGATCGCCAGCGACGCCATCAACTCGCTTTGTCCGACCACGTTGGCGACGGCTTCCACATGGACGGGATGCACCGCGAACAGCGCGGCGCCCACCACGGCCGGGATTGGAGCGAGCATCTCGAACAGGAACGCCAGCACCAGCGCACAGAGCGCGGCGTAGAACACGACGCTGCACAGATGAAACACCCAGGGCGCTCCGCCGCCGGCGGACCACTGTACCGAATAGGCGAGCGTTACGAGTGGGCGGTAGAGCGACGCGCCGTATTGCGGTGGCCAGTAGGGGAGTGCGAACAACCGCCACCACTGGTCCAGCGAGTGCACTCGCGCGTTGTCTGCGATGAGCGCGAGATCGTCGAGCGCAAAGCCGTTCGAGAGCCCGGTCGCCGACGCGACGACCGAGAGCATGACGACGGCCGTGTACGACCAAACTCGATGCGGTTGCGGGAGCGGGCGTGCGCTCATCTAGTGGGCTTCACGGTGCGACGACTGTGTCTCAAGAGGACGCGTGGTCGCCGCGTGCGGTTTCCGGAAATCGCGTTGCCAAATCGCGTTGCCAAATCGCGTTGCCAAACCGCCCTCTTCTACGTCGGTGGCATGCGCGCCATCAACGACCCGGATTGTCATCGAAATAGTGACGGCAACGGCGGTTGACCGTCGCTCAGGTAGTCTACAATCTCACTGCTTAGGACCCTGCCGGGCAGTCGACCCCGGCGAGTCGCCGTCGCACGTGCGTCGGCGGTTGGAAGCGAGCCCTGGGGAACTTTCGTGGCAAACGAAAAAGTCTGCCCGCAGTGCGGCACGCGCTACGAGGCGGACCACATGTTCTGCTTCCTCGATGGCGCCGCCCTGATTCAGGCCCAAAACTCGACGGATCTCGTCGGGTCGATCATTGCCGACCGCTATCGTGTCGTCTCGAAGATCGGCGACGGCGGCATGGGCCAGGTCTATCTGGCCGAACATGTGCGCATGAAGCGGCGGTGCGCAGTGAAGATCATGCGCCCGCAGTTGATGAGTGACCCGGTCGCCGTCGTCCGCTTCAATCGCGAAGCCGAGAACGCGAGCCAGATCTCGCACCCGAACGTCTGCGCCGTCTACGACTTCGGTGAGACTCCGTCCGGTCTGATTTACCTGGCCATGGAGTTCATCGACGGCGACTCGCTCGCGAAGGTGCTCGCGGAGGAGAAAGTCCTGAGCCCCATCCGGGCTGCGGACGTCATCTCGCAGACCGCGGATGCGCTCAGTGCCGCGCACGGGCTTGGGATCCTTCACCGCGATCTCAAGCCCGACAACATCATGCTGGCGAAGTCGCGCGCCGGCACCGACCACGTGAAGATCGTGGATTTCGGCATCGCTCGCGTGATGGCGAAGGAGTCACAGAACCTCACGTCCACTGGTATCGCGGTCGGCACGCCCGAGTACATGAGTCCCGAGCAGTTTGCCGGTGACCAGCTCGACGCGCGGACCGACATCTATTCGCTCGCGCTGGTGGGCTATCACACGATCACAGGAGCGCACGCGTTCGGCTCCGGCAGCACGACGGATCACCTGCTCGCGCGGCTCACGCAGCCCCCGCGCCGACTCTCCGTTATCAAGCCGGACGTCGCATGGCCGGCCGCTCTCCAGACCGTGTTCGACAAGGCGCTCAACGCCGACCCGACGCAGCGCTACTCCGACGTTCTCGAGTTCGCGCACGACTTCACGGAGTCGATGGCCGAGCTGCCCATAACGACGACCGAGGAGCACTACATCAGCGCGATCTCGGCTCGGCGACTGACGCCGCCCCGCGTGTTCACTCCCGCGCGCGGAATGCCGACGCTCGAGGTTTCGACGAGTCGTGGAGAGCGGAGCGGCGAGGGCCCCCAAACTGCCGCCAAGGCTGAGTGGACGGGCTCGGACCCCGCAGTCGCCGTCACCACGCCGTCGGGCGAGCGCACCACGGAGTCGATCCCGACGCTGATCGGTGCAACGACGGGCCACGGCATCGCTGGCATCGATACGCCAACAGCAGAACGGACCGCCATCGGCGGCGAGGCAGACGACAGTGGCGACACGCCAACGGCCGAGTTGGCGACCGGCTCGCGCCCTCGCCCAAAGAATCGCATTCCGCTCATCGCGGGCGGGGTTCTCATCGCAGGGGTCGCCGCCGTTCTCCTCGTGAAGAGTGGTGGGTCAACGGCGACGATCCAGCCGGTCGCGCCGCCCGTCACGCCCGCCGCCGACAGCGCCCGACCGAAGCCCGACTCCACTCTCGCCGCGGCACCCGTTCCAACGCCGCCACCCGATTCCGCGCCTGCTCCGGTTACTACCACCACTCCCGGCGGCCTGGCGCTGGATTCGGCCGCGATGAAAATGCGTGCGGGCGTCGTCACCGTCGCGTCGACGGAGGGGCGTGGGACGGGCTTCCTTGCCGACACGGCGCGGGGCTCGGGCCTCATCGTGACCTCGACCGCGCTCGTGCCGGCGGACAGCGTCGTCGACATCCAGCTGGACGGATCGATACGCGTACGTGGCCGTGTTGCCGCGAGCGATCGCGCTGCGGGTGTCGCGGTGGTTGCTGTCGCGCTGCAACCATGGTCTGGCTACCGAGTGCTGCAGGTCGGCGGGGATTCCGCGGTCAAGGGTGGCGATTCGCTGCTCGCGTTAGGCGCCGGCTCCGCGCCGAAGCGTGGCGCGGCGAAGGCAGGCGATGACGGCAAGGCCGCGCGGCCGGCGATCACGATCAGCCGTGCCGACGCTGGCCGCCCCGTGATCTCGGCCTCGTCATCGGTCATTGCGGTGGCGACACAGAAAGGTGGGCAGTCGACGTTCGCGATGGCGCCGGCAGTCGACGCGGCCGTGCGCACCGCAAAGGCGCGCGTGTCGAAGGAAGGTTTTATGGCGCCGAGTGCGGCGGTACTTCCGACGTGGCCGTCGCCGGCATATTCGCTCGACGCTGTGCGTGAGGCGAGCCGGAAGGACACCTTCGACCTCGCGCCGTATCGCGCCGCCGGTCAGGGCTATCGCATCCTGGCAATGACACCGCCGCTGCTGGCCTGGCGTGACTCGACCATCGCCCGCACGAAGGCCTACTGGGATTCCCCGTTCCAGCTCAACAAGTACCCCTACGAGCTGGTCGATCCCATTCAGGCGTGGACCGCGTTCCGTCCGACGATCAGCGAACGACGCGCGGTCGTGGTGCTTACTGTCGTTCCGGACGGAGTGCCGGAGCTTCGGTACAAGAAGTTCCCCGA
>JAJKIV010000131.1 GCA_021154285.1 Gemmatimonas sp.
GCGCATTTTCATCTCGCGCGCGCACTGGGCCGGCGCGCGCTCAGCGTCGGAGTGCGGGATCGCGTGAAGTTCGGAACTGCGGTGCACGACGAAGCGATGGCCGCGCTGCGGCTCGATCCCAACCACCCGGGCGCGCTCCATGTGATGGGCGTCTGGAACGCAGAGATCATGCGGCTGAACGGAATCCAACGGTTCTTCGCGAAGAACGTTCTCGGCGGGCGCGTGTTTGGCGAAGCGAGTTGGGACAAGGCGGTGTCATACATGGAGCGGTCGGTTGCAGCGGACCCCGATCGCATCGTACACCATCTCGACCTCGGCAAGATTTACGCGGACGTCGGCGACAAGGCAAAGGCGCGCGCGCAGCTCGAGCTCGTCGTGCAAGGGCGCCGGACCGATTTCAACGACCCCGCCTACCAGCGAGAGGGGCAGGCCGCGTTGGCGAAACTGGGCGGTTAGGCGATCACGTCGCTCGCGCGCCACCGGGCGCGACGCATTGCGCGGCGGGCTCGCCTCCGGCCCCGCCGTGCCACCGCGGCCAGCTCGTCGGCCAGCTCGGCCCAGGCGTCACCGGCGCGGTGGCGTGCGAAACGCGCACGACGGCGAATTGCCGTCCGCGTTTCGCGACCGCTCTGAGGCGCCAGCAGCAGCGCGGCGCTCGCGCCCACGAGGGCGCCCACGACGAGCCCCGCGCCAAGGAGCCCAACGTGCTCCCAGTCTACCGAGCGGCGGTATGACGAACCGCGTGGCCGCTGCACGGGAGCGTCGTCATCATCTACGGGCGCTCGGCGGCCAACGTCGGCGCTCGCGGCGGGTCGTTTGTGCGATTCTGCCCGGGTGGCGTTTGGGCGAGGTAAGCTCGGATCGGCGAAAGACATGGGACAAGCTCTCGTTTGGGGCTGGTAAGAATCTTGCTATGTTCGGGCGGGATCGCGAGCGCTGTCGATGCACGTCGGCTCGGCGGAGAAAGATTGGTGCATCATAACCGCTTGGGCTGTTCGCCACGGACGTTCTCGGGCGGTCGGGTACGATTCTGTTGCCTGACGCGCCAATGACCAATGATCTAGGCGCACTCTTGAGTGCCGAATCGCCACCATGTTCACCGACCAAAAGAAAGGATCATCCGCGTCAGCCGTGAGGACTCGCATGAACGGGAAGGGGAAAACGGTCTTGCTCGTGGAGGATAACGAGGATAACCGCATCGTTTATTCCACGATCCTACGGCATTTCGGCTACACCGTCACGGAAGCCCTCAATGGTGAGGAAGGGATCAGCAAGGCCAGAGCTGAGAAGCCGGACCTGATCCTCATGGACATCTCGATTCCCATCATTGACGGGTGGGAGGCGACGCAGGTGCTCAAGCACGATCCTGCGACCAACGACATCCCCATCATCGCGTTGACGGCGCATGCCCTCGCATCGGATCGCGAGAAGGCCATGGAAGTCGGCTGCGACGGGTACCTCGCGAAGCCGTGCGAGCCACGAGCGGTAGTCGCCGAGGTACAGCGGTTCCTCGGGCGCGACAATGGGTCGTGATTCCGTCGCGCGAATCCTCATCGTCGACGATCACGAAGACAACATTGAGTTGTTACGGGCGCGCCTCGAGGCACGTGGCTACGTCATCGAGAGTGCGATGGATGGCGAGCAGGCGCTTCGATGTGTGGAGCAATCGCCGCCTGACCTGATCCTGCTCGACGTGATGATGCCGCGCATTGACGGCTTCGAGGTCGTGCGCCGGTTGAAGGCCAACAGAAACCTGCCGTTCATCCCGATCATTCTGCAGACGGCGCTCGATTCCACCGAGCACAAGGTCGAGGGACTGGATGCCGGCGCCGACGACTACATCACGAAGCCCATCAACTTCGCCGAGCTCGAAGCGCGCGTGAAGTCGATGCTGCGCATCAAGCGGCTGCAGGATGCGCTCGAAGAGCGTGAGCGAGAGCTCTCCGAGGTGAACGCGCGGCTGCTGAAGATGGCGCAGACCGACTCACTGACGGGGCTCGACAACCGGCGCTACCTAGAGGAGCGGCTGGAAGAAGCGTTTGGTCACTCGCGCCGGCTCAAGGAGCCGGTCGCGGTGGTGATGTGTGATCTGGATCGCTTCAAGAGTGTGAATGACACCTACGGCCATCAGGCGGGCGACGCGGTATTGAAGCAGCTCGCCCGTATCCTGAAACAGGAGGCGCGGGAGATCGACCGCGTCGGTCGGTATGGGGGAGAAGAGTTTATGCTCTTGTTGCCGGGTACGGTGCTCGACGCGGCCGTTACCTTCGCCGAGCGCGCGCGTAAAGCAGTAGAGGCTCACACGTTCACTTTCGACGGCGGGACTCTGCAGCGCACGATGAGCTGCGGCGTCGCGGCCTGGCCGCATCCGCGGATCGAAGACTGTGATGCCCTCGTCAAGGCTGCTGACGACGCGCTGTACGTGGCGAAGGAGACGGGAAGAAACCGTGTCATTCGCTTCGACAGTCAAGCGTTCAACGAGCACACCCAGTCCACCACCGATGATCAACACGCCGAGGTTGATGTCAGCGATCGAACGCTATTCCCCGCCGGACCCGGAGATCACCCGGCTGGAGGAGAAGATCGCGGAGCTGCAACGCGAGCGTGACCAGCTCGTCGCGGTTGTCGACATTCTGCAGGACATCTCATCCTCGCTGCACTTCGTAGACATTCTGCAAGCGATCGCCCGCAAGATGGGCGAAACGTTCGGGCTCGACCGCTGCTCGATCTATCTCGCGGGCGGCAACGCCGATGTGCGCCTCGTCGCCAGCTACGAGGACCCGTCGATCCGGAATCTCGTCGTCGACCTGGATCGTTATCCGGAGCTCAAGCGCGCGTTCGAGTCGGGCGACACGGTGTTCATTCCCGACGCGCCTAACGATCCGATGCTGCAGAACGCGCGCGCGGCGCTCGACCTGCGCAACGTGCGATCGATCGTCGTCGTCCCGATCCGTTCGCGGTCGTCGGTCATCGGCGCGATTTTCCTGCGGACCGAGCGGGAGTCCGAGCCGTTCACCGAGAGCGACGTCCGCTTCTGCCAGGTGATTGCCTCGCTCACGGCGAAGGCGCTCCGCAACGCCCATCGCTTCGAGTCGCTGCTGCGGTCGAGCGATGATCACGAGGACACGCGTCGCCGCTCGGAGCTCGAGCGCATCGCACTCGTCGCATTCCTGCGGCGCCTGCTCGACAGCTACACTGCCCGCGAGGATCACATGTGGGCCGAGACGCTCCTGCCCCGTGCATCCGACGATGAGCTGGACAGGCTCGTCTCCGTCGCGATGCAGGTGCTCGAAGAAGAAGCAAAGGGTTAAGCGAGAACGGAAAAGCGCAACAGAACAGGTAACAGGTGGCGTTTCCGCTCTTAAGTTTCCCGCGTGTCTCAGACCAAGCCCACCGAGACCTCGGTTCCGGACGCGTTGAGTGAGCTCGCCGCTCGCGCCGCCGATCTGCGTCAGCGCATCGAGCAGGCCTCGTACGATTACTACGTGCTCGACCGGCCGGTCATCTCCGACAAGGAATACGACCAGCTATTCCGTGAGCTGCAGGATCTCGAGCGAGCAAACCCGGAGCTGCGCACCGCCGACTCGCCGACCCTGCGCATTGGAGCTCCGCCGCAGTCGTCGCTCCCCAAGCACACGCATTTGGTTTCCATGCTGTCGCTCGGCAATGCGTTCAACGACGATGAGCTGCGACAGTGGGCCGATCGCCTCACGCGGCTGGTTGGCGAGGACGCGGCGAACAGTGGCTACTCAGCCGAGCTCAAGATCGATGGCGCGGCAGTAAGCCTGACGTACCGCGGCGGTGTTCTGGTTACCGGCGCGACACGCGGCAACGGCATCATCGGCGAGGACATCACCGCGAATATCCGAACGCTGCGCGATGTGCCGCTGCGCCTGCGAACGGCCGCGCCACCGGACATGATCGAGATTCGGGGCGAGGTCTACTACCCGTTCGACCGCTTCGAGCAGATGAACGAGGCGCGGGTTCAGGCGGGCGAGCCGGTGTTCGCGAACCCACGGAACGCGGCCGCCGGCGCACTGCGACAGCTCGATCCGGCGGTAACGGCAACGCGGCCGCTGCGGTTCTACGGATACTCGGTGGCACTACCGCCAGGAGTCTCGCTTCCGTTCAAGACGCAGACGGAGGTGCTCACGACGCTAGCGGAATGGGGGATTCCAGTTGCCCCGCATCACGTCCGATGCACGTCGCTGGACGACGTCGCACAGTGGGCCCACGAGGTCGAGACCAAGATCCGCGCTCAGCTCAGCTTCGCGATCGACGGCGGTGTGGTGAAGATCGATTCGCTGTCGCTCCAGGACGAGTTAGGCATCGTGGGCGGGCGCGAGCCGCGGTGGGCGATCGCGCGCAAGTTCGCGCCCGACATTGCCGAGACCCGGCTCAACGACATTCAGGTCAACGTGGGTCGAACCGGGATGCTGAATCCGTTCGCGGTGCTCGAGCCGGTCGAAATCGGCGGCACGACGGTGAAGCTCGCGACGCTGCATAACGAGGGCCTCATCCAGAAGAAGGACCTGCGAATCGGCGACATCGTGCAGGTGAAGCGCGCGGGCGAGGTCATTCCGCAGGTGATCGGGCCGGTCCCGGAAAAGCGTGTTGGCGATCTGCAACGCTGGGAGATGCCCAAGGCGTGCCCAGTCTGTCGGACGCCGGTCGAGAAGGATGAGGAGGAAGCCGCCACGTACTGCCCTAACGTGGCATGTCCGGGCCGTCAGCTCGAAGGGCTCGTTCATTTCGCATCGCGTGGCGCGATGGACATCCGCGGGCTTTCCTACGCCCGTATCGAGCAGATGATCGCGGCAGGACTGATCCATGACGTTGCGGACATCTACGACCTGACCACTGAGAAGGTCGAATCGCTCGAGCGGTTCGCGGAAAAGAGCGCCGCGCAATTGGTGGAGGCCATTGCGGCATCGAAGCAGCAACCGTTGTCACGTCTCCTGTTCGCGCTTGGCATTCGCCACGTCGGCCAGACGGTCGCAGAAGTATTGGCTCGTCATTTCGGGTCCATGGACGCGATCATGGCGGCGTCCATGGAGGAGATCGCGGACGTTCGTGGCGTTGGGGAGATCATCGCGCAGGCGGTTCGGCATTACCTCGATGATCCTTCGGCGGGGGGCCTTGTGAAGAAGCTTGCGGACCGGGGCCTGACGCTCACCGAGCCACGCCGTGCCGCCGCGGACGGTGCCCTGCGAGGGATGACGGTCGTCATCACTGGAACACTGCCGACGCTCAGCCGGGCTCAGGCCACCGCTCTGGTGGAGGAAGCAGGAGGTCGCGTGACCAGCGGTGTCAGCAAGGCAACGAGCTTTGTCGTCGCGGGCGCAGACCCTGGCAGCAAGCTGGAAAAGGCACGGTCGCTCGGCGTAGAGACCATCGACGAGGCGGGGCTTCTGGCGCGAATCGGGCGGTAGTCATCTCGCTGGATCGTTCAGTTCAAGCATCCACGGAACGGAAGACATGTCACAATCGCTCGACCTCGCGAATCACCAACTGCTCGCGCTGTCACGCTCGTCGCTCGCCGCGCTCCGCACAGCGCTGATTCGCGACGCAGGCCCCGCGGCAGCGGCGTACCTTCAGGAAGCGGGCTACGCTGGTGGCGAGACGCTGTTCGATTCGTTCCGCAGCTGGCTCGCGATGCGCACCGAGGCACAGGCGGAGGAGCTTGGGGTCGAGGAGTTCGAGCGTTTCGCAACCGATTACTTCCGTGACGCGGGCTGGGGATCGCTCAAGGTCGGGACGCTCAACGACGCTGTCGCGACCCTCGACTCGACTGACTGGGGTGAGTCGGACCCTGAGAGCGGCATGGACCATCCTGCCTGTCACTTCACGACGGGCATGTTCGCCGACTTCTTCGGCAGAATCGCCGACACTCCGCTCGCGGTACTCGAGGTGGAGTGTCGCTCGATGGGTGCTCCCCGCTGTCGCTTCCTCGTTGGGAACGCCGCGGTGATGGAGCACGTGTACGACGAGATGGGCCGCGGTGTCGACTACGAAGAGGCGGTCGGGTCCGTCCTTTAGCTGGTCTTCCCCAGTACGCCGGCGTACATCGGGTTGGGAACGAGCTCACCGTTCACGAGCACTTCCCGATCCCAGGGCAGGATGATGGTGCTGTCGGTGGCGAGCGCGTAGAAGTCCGGCTCGTAGGCGCCCGTACGGAACGACACCGCGGTCCTCACTTCCGTCGCGCCGGCGTTGACGATCGCGGAGACGGCCAGGCGCATGGTGGCGCCCGAGTCACAGGTTTCGTCGACGATCAGGGTCCGATGCCCGCGGACCTCGACGGGGGCTGCCCCCATCACTGCCGGAGTTTGCCGCACCGTTTCGCCACGGTAGCGCCGGCTGACCATGATCGAGTGAAATTCGCGATCGAGAATGGCCGCGACCACGGCACCAGGCACCACACCCGCGGTCGCAACCCCGATCACGATCTCGGGGTCGTATTCGCGCGCGACCTTGAGCGCGAGCGCCCGCGAGAGCTCGCCAAAGAGCGGCCACTCGATCTCGAGCACTCCCTTCGTCGGGTCGACTTCGTAGCGGCGTGGCATGATGCAATCCGTGAGTGAGGAGGGTAATGTTACGCGGGAACGGCCAATCGGGAATCGGGGAACGAGTGCGTTTGCATTAGCGTTGCTCGCAGTCCCCCAGCATCTTAGCTTTTCCGCTCCGGATTCGGCCGGCGCCCTTCGGCAGGGCGTGCCTCGCGCCGGGTCGCTCTTCAACAAGCCGATCCCGACCGAATGTCCTGGTGGAGCCGCGTGTTCGGCGGCAAATCCCCGCGTGATGTCAAGCCTCAGCGCCTCGACTATCTGAACGAAGCGCTCATGCTCGAACGACAGGGCGACTACGACGCTGCCCTGACGTCGTATCGGCTTGCCCTGCGCGACAAGCCAGATGATCACCGCGTCCTCCAGAACATGGCGATCGCGTTCTCGAAAACCGGTAGACACGACGAAGCGGTCCGGTGCTATCGAAAAGCGCTCGATCTCGAGCCCAAGTTGTCCGGCGCGCACTATGGGCTCGCATTTCTTCTCCTGAAGAAGGGCGACGCCGAGGGCGCGATTCAGCACCTCGAGTCATTTCTGCGCCAGCCGCCGTCGGGCGCCGAGTCGGAGCGCTGGGTTCGGCACGCTCAACAGACGCTGGACGACCTGCGCAACGGCACCGAGCCTCGGGCCGCCCGCGAACTGACCGAGCCATAGCCGTGGGGCATGTGCTCGCTGTCGTCAGTCAAAAGGGTGGAGTTGGAAAGACAACGACGTCCGTGAACCTTGCGGCCGCGTTCGCACGACGAGGGCTGAAGACGCTCGTCGTGGACGTGGACCCGCAGGGAGCCGTACGCTATGGCGTGGGTCTCAAGCGCGGCCATCCAACGCACGGGTTTTCCGACTACCTGAATGGCGCCCGCGGGCTTCGCGAGGTGATCCTGCCGACGGCGCTGCCGTGGCTTCGAGTGATGCTCGCCGGGACGGTGACCGACGCCGCCGATCACGGGACCTACCACGCGCTGGTCGCCGAGACCGACGTGTTGAAGGAGCTGTTGACGGCGGCGCGTGAGCGCTGCGACGTGGTCATCGTCGACACGCCGCCCGGGCTCGGACCCATCGTCCACAAGGTCCTCGAAGCGAGTCAGCACGTAATCGTACCGTTGCAGTGCGAGCCGCTGGCGCTGCAGACAACGCCGCAGATTTTGCGGGGTATACAGGATATCGTCGCGATGAACGATGAGCTGACGCTCGACGGTATCCTGCTGACCATGTACGAGCGAGAGAACCCCGCGTGCGAGCGAGTGGCGCAGTACGTCCGATCGCATCTGCCAGCGAACATGGTGTTCGACGTGGTGATTCCGCGCACGATCGCTTCGACCGAAGCGTTCGCCGCGGGTCAGCCGGTCGTGCTGCGCGAGCCGGCGGACGCGGCTTCGCAGGCGTACGTGAACCTGGCGACGGTGCTCGCCGAGCGATTCGAGTGAAACGCCTCCTGTTCGTGCTTGCCCTGGTGGCGGGTGGTGCGTGCACGGAAATCACGACCGACCCTAACGCGATCGTCGCGGTGCAGTTCGATGGCTCGGCGTATCCGTCGATCGTTGCAGGCGACTCGCTGCGCGACTCGCTTGGCGCCCTGCAGCCGCTGCGCGCGACAGGTCTCAACTACAAGGGTGATCCGATCGAAGGCGCGGGGTTCGTGTTCTCGAGCCCCGACACCGTGTTGCGTGTGTACGAGACCGGCGACGTGTTCGCCACTCGCAGAAAGCCTGACGGGACGCCGGCGCGCGTATTTGCGACTGCGGGGAAGCTTCAGAGCGTGCCCGATACCCTGTTAGTGGTGCAGCGCCCTGATTCCTTCAAGGCAACGAAGCCGACCGACACGATCTTCGTCACCAATGGCATCGGCGGCACCAGCTCTGATGTGAGCAGAATGATCTTCAGCGTGTTCGGCGATACCGCCAGTGGAAAACCAAAAGCGCCCGTTCCGTCCTGGCTGGTGTCCTTGCAGCTTCGGCACCAAGGGCAGATCATCGAGCCTGCCGACACGTCGTATGCCTTCACGTTCGAGTTGATCAACCAGAAGCGGATAGCGACATACATCGACACGACGGAGAGCAGTGGCGCCGCAAGTCGCCGGGTATTCGTCCGCTCGATCTCGGTAGCAGAGGACACCGTCGTACTGGTTGCGACGGTACGTCTCCGCACGGCGAACTCGGCTCCGGTCACCGATTCGACGATCATCGTGGTCCGGCCATCAACGACTCCGTGACTCGGCTTCGCGTGAAATGACCCAGACAGGAGCACCGGCGACCTCGACGTCCTTCCCTTCTCGCCCCCGAGCGGGGACGTCGATGTACGCGCGCGGAGGACCGCGTCCGCAGCCCGGGACGTTGAACGAGCTCCTGTTCGAGGCGGTCGAGAAATTCAAAAAGCCTGACGCGATGCAGGTCCGCGTCGGCGAACAGTACGCGCCGATCTCGCATGCGACATTGCTCGATCGCATCCGCAGGGTGAGTTACGGGCTGCGTGAGATCGGGATTCGGCACGGCGACCGCGTCGCGATCCTCTCGGAGAATCGGCCGGAATGGGCGATCGCCGATTTCGCGTGCCTGACGAGCGGGGTCACCGACGTTCCGCTCTACCCGAGTCTTCCCGCCGAACAGCTCGCGTACCCGCTCCGTGACTCGGGAGCGATCGCGATCTTCGTCTCCACGGAAGCGCAGGCCGCGAAGATCGCCGCCATTCGGGGCGAGGTGCCCGCGCTCAAGACCGTCATCGTGTTCGACCGCTCGGCGGCGACGAGCGCGGACATGACGCTCGAATCACTGGAGGCCAGCGGCGCGACAGGCGACTCTCCGGCGCGTACCGCGGAGTTCCGCGCCGAGGCGCTGCGGGTGAGGCCTAACGACCTGGCGACCATCATCTACACGTCCGGCACGACGGGTGAGCCGAAAGGCGTGATGCTGTCGCACGACAACATCTACTCGAACGTCGCGGCGACGCGGACCGCGCTCGTCATGCGCGGCGACGACGTGTCGCTCAGCTTCCTGCCGCTGTCGCACATCCTGCAGCGGATGGGTGACTACTGGTTTCTCGCGACCGGCACCAGCATCGCGTACGTCGACTCGTTCGACCTCGTGCCGCTGGCCATGACGCAGGTGCGTCCGACGATCGCCATCTCCGTCCCTCGTCTGTACGAGAAGATGTATGCGCGCGTACTCGAGAACGCGCTCGCCGGCGGCGCCGTGAAACAGCGCATTTTCTTCTGGGCGCGCGGCGTCGCCGATCGATGGGCGGACGAGAAGCTCGCGGGGCGTGAGCCGCAGGGACTGTTGGCGCTCAAGTACGGCATCGCGCAGAAGCTCGTGTTTTCGAAGCTCAAGGCGCGCACCGGCGGGCGTTTGCGATACTTCGTCTCCGGCGGGGCACCGCTCGCCCCCGAGATCAACAAATTCTTCTACGCCGCGGGCCTCGTCATTCTCGAGGGATACGGGCTCACCGAAACGTCGCCCGTGATCGGCGTGAATACCCCGGACAATTTCCGCATCGGGACGATCGGCAAGCCGATCGACGGCGTGGAGGTGAAGATCGCGGAGGACGGCGAGATCCTGACGCGCGGCCCGCACGTCATGCAGGGGTACTACAACAAGCCCGACGCGACCCGCGACACGATCGACGACGAGGGCTGGTTCAAAACCGGTGACATCGGCCTCATCGAGGACGACTTCATTCGCATCACCGACCGCAAGAAGGACATCATCGTCACGGCCGGCGGCAAGAACATCGCGCCGCAGCCGATCGAGAACGCGGTCAAGACGAACAAGTACGTGAGCCAGGCGGTGATGATTGGCGACAAGCGAAAGTTCCCGGTGCTGCTCGTCGTGCCGAACTGGGACAACCTCGAGAAGTGGGCGAAGGTCGAGAACCTGTTGTGGACCGAACGCGCGCAGCTGCTCGCGATGCCCACGGTGCACGCGAAGATGGAGAAGGAAGTGCAATCGAGGTTCGAGGGACTCGCGCACTTCGAGGTGCCGAAAAAGATCGCCCTGCTCGAGCATGACTTCTCGGTGGACTCCGGCGAGCTCACGCCGACGCTCAAGGTCAAGCGCCGGGTCATCGATCGAAACTACAAGGCCGTCATTGACGGTCTCTACACCGACTGACGCCGGCCGCACACCGACCGCGTCTCACGATGTTCATCGAGCTGGTGGACTCTCTGCGGTGTCTCGAGCCACACGACGAGACGTGGCTGGTCGCGGCCGCCAGCCGCATGGACGGCCGCCACCTCATTGACGGCGTGCTGGGATGTCCGGTTTGTCGGCGCACGTACGCCGTCCGCAACGGCACGGCGTCGTTTTCGAAGCGCCAGCCGGACGAGGCGGACAGGGACCTAACGACGCTCGTCGCCGACGCCGATCCGGTGCACCTGACCCGCGCCGCGGCGCTGCTGGACCTGAGCCAACCCGGCGGAATCGTCGTGTTAGGCGGGTCGTGGGCGGCGTACGCTGACGCGGTGGCCGAGCTCGGGGTGGCGCACGTCGTCGTGCTGAACGCGCGGGGGAGTGAGGCCAGTGCTCAGGAAGTGTCGTCCATCGTGGTGGATGACCGCCTCCCGTTCGGCCCTGCCGCCCTTCGCGGCGTCGCGGTCGATGGCAGCGCCGCATTGCCGTCTTTGCTGTCGTCTACCGCGCTACTGCTGCGAAGCCGCGGGCGTCTGGTCGCCCCGTCAGACGCGGCGGTGCCGGACGGCGTGGAGGTGCTCGCTCGCGATGATCGGGTGTGGGTAGCGGAGCGAACTGTCGTGGCGTCGCCGCCCGTTGCGCTGCAGTTGGGCGTTAGGCGCTAGCTGCGAGACAATCGCAGCTCGTCCACATTCACCTCCGCAGGCTGCGTGAGCGCGTACAGGACCGCCTCGGCGACGGCCTCCGGTCGCAGCATCTGCGCGCGCGGCGTGAAGCCCGCGCGGTTGTCAGGGTCGACCTCGTCCCAGAGCGGCGTGTCTACCTGACCAGGCGATACGAGCGTGGCGCGAACGCCCGAGCCGCGTGTCTCGAGCCTGAGCACCTCGTGCAGAGCGCGCGCCCCGTACTTGCTCGGTGCGTAGCTTGCGTTGCCGGGGAAGATCGCCCGGTCTGCAACCGATCCGATCGTCACGATGTGGCCCGCACGACGTGCTTTCATCGATGGCAGAAACGCGTGGATGAGCCGAAACGGCGCGACGAGGTTGATGTCCAGCGCGGCCGTGAAGTCTTCCGGCGCGATTGCGTCGACGGCTGTGAGCGCAAATGCTCCCGCGTTGTTCACGAGCACATCGGGCGCACCGCCAAACGCATCGGTGATGGCGGCAACGGCATCGGCGACCGCAGCAGCATTCGCGAGATCGCACGTGACTGGCAGGGCGCGCGCGCCGAGCGACTCCGCCTCGGCTCGAAGCGCGGCGGTGGTGCGCGCGATCATGGCCACGCGGGCGCCTGTCTCGTGCAACTGGCGAGCGATCGCCAGCCCGATGCCGCGCGATGCCCCGGTGACCACCGCCGTGGTACCCGTTAGGCGTCCCAGCGCCGCCCGAGCGTCAGGCACCTTCGTATTCGACGTAGTTGTTGTCGGTTTCCCAGAGCCGCAGGCGGCGGAGCCGGCCGGGCGCGACGTGGCGTTCCAGCACGCGCCAGCAGGCCACGACAATGTTCTCGGCGGTGGGATTCACGCCGCGCATGAACTCGACGTCGATGTTCAGGTTGCGATGGTCGACGCGGTCGATTACTTCGTGCTGGACGATCGACTTGAGCTTACTGAGGTCGATCACGTACCCCGTTCGCTCATCGACGGGCCCTTCGACCGCAACCTCGAGGATGTAATTGTGACCGTGCCAATTCGGATTGTTGCACTTGCCGAAGACGGCGGCGTTTTCCTCGTCGGAGAGTGCGGGATTGTGCAGGCGGTGCGCCGCATTGAAGCGGAGCCGTCGCGTGACAGTAACGATCGGCATCGTGGTGATCGAAGGCGAAGGCATGCCGCGCGCTAACAGAGCTGGCGGTCGCTTGAGTCAGCGCGTTCGGGTCCGTAAGTTGCCGGCCGGAACGCGAGAAAGCCCCGCGGCGGGCCGCGGGGCTTTCAAAGGTGGAACGAAGAGGGTTTTTTGAAGCCCAGTCGAATACATAAGGTCCTCACCGTGCCTCCCGCCTTCCCCGCACTGGGGCATGACGTCAACACGGCTATCGAACCCGCTCGGTGGACTTGTTGGCTCAAAAACGGTAGTCTCTTCGCCCCTAAGCGAATTGCTTAACGCGATTCCTTGGGCGTTTTGGTTCACCCAACCTACCGACTGATCGGAACGCGGTCAACTCATGGATATCGGTATTCTCGCCGGCGTCGCAATGCTCGTCGTCTGGGCGATCGGAACATTCGCATTCGAAGCGCCAGGCTGGATCCATCTCCTGCTGAGCGTCGGCGTCTTTCTCATCATCTACCGCATCGTCGTTCGTGGAACGCCCGGCGTGGATACGACGACCAAGAAGCGTTGAACGCCACATCCGGCGACATGCCCGCGTAGATCAGCCGAGTCCGCATGATCGTGTGGGCGATCGAGGCGTTCTATGGGATCACGGGGATGGCGGCCGCGCACCGGCGAACGACCAGCGTTAGGCAGGCGGCCGGCGTCAGGATTTCGGGCGCTTCGCCTTCCCTTCGTGCTCCAGCACCGCCGTGCGACGCTCCACCTCGCGCAGCCGGTAGCAATCCCAGACGAACTGGGCCCGGATCCAGAACTCCGCCTCGACACCAAGCGCCGCTTCCAACTGCAGCGCGGTTTCGGCAGTGATGCCCTCTTCGCCGCTGAGGATCCCGCGCACTTTGGCGATCGGGACGCCCATGCGCTGCGCGAGCGCCGCTTGCGTAAGGCGACCCGTCTTGATGAACTCCTCGCGGAGAATCTGCCCCGGACGCTCTGGTGGCTGCGATGTGGGCACGCGAACGGAAAGAATCAAGCGATGACCGGATCGAGGGTTGACTTCGCGGGAGGTGATTGTGGCGCGCCCTGAGGCACAGCGGAAGGCCTTGCGCGTCGCGTTCCGCCTGATCGCTCTGGGGCTCGTCTCGGCAGTCGTGTCGTTTCCTCTCGCGTTCACCGGCACCGTCATGATGAATCCGCTCCTCGGTCGGCTCGAGGCCAAATACGGCGTGGAGCTCACTGGTCACTCGGGACCGGCCGACTGGATATTCGCGCTGGTGTTTGCGCTGACCGCCATCACGTTGTTCGCGGTGCTGGTTCTGGTGACGCGGAGGCCGTCCGCGGCACCACCCGACACCGACCCACGGAACCCGCCGAGCGCCACGCTGTAACGTCCCGAGGGTTGCGGCGATGTTTGCCCCACGCCATCATGGCCGCGGAGGGCTATTGAACCCTGGATTCACGATGCGCACGATCGGCATAAGCCTGATCGCCACGTTGCTCGCCGCCGCGCCCGTCTTGGCGCAGGTGCGCGCAGATCCCGGAGTGGTGATCGGCAACCGCATTGCCGTGCGAGTCAACGTGACGCTCGCGGACGCCGAGACACCGTACTCACCAGCGCGTGACGTCGCGTTGGCCTTCACGCGCCTGGGCGCCGATACCGTGATCGCGCACACGGATGAGGCGGGGGTCATTACCGTGCTCCTTCCCGTCGGGGATTACGTCGTCAGCACACGGCAGCCGTACCAGTGGAAGGGCAACTGGTTCACGTGGAGCGTCCCGATCAACGTTCGTGCTGACATGCCGGCGGTCGAGCTCAATCGTGCGAACGCCCGCGTCGAGCGGCACGGCGCGCCCGTGGAGGATATTCCGTCGTTAGGTGTGACGGTGATTGTGGCGACTCGGGGGTAGGAAACGCAACGAGGGCTCACTACGGCTGTGAGCCCCCGTTGTCGTTCGTACACATCGTCCGTTCGCCTTCACGGCAGGGCGACGACCCCCAAACCGAATGTTCGCAGGTATGCGAATGCCAGTGGTCGGTCCGTTGGACGAGGCCGGTTGGCCCCGGGTCGTGTCGTCGGGCGGTGTTCCCTACGGCGGGGTGGCGATGACCCGCCGGCCTTGGCCCGTCGGTTGAGGTGCGTGTGCCGATCGTTGTACGGGTTTCCCCGCGGCCAATCCTGATCGGACACGGCCTGATCCCGCCGTAGAGGTGTCCGCAACCCGGTCAATATGTCGGGTGAGACGTGCTGATACTGTGATGTAGGTCGCAAATCTTCGCACCGCGAGGCCCGGAAAAAGTTCAGGCCGGTGTTCTAGTCGCGTGCGACCTAACGTGCTGCGATGCGCTAGCCGTTCTTGATCTGAACCCAGCGAATCAAGCCGTACCAGATCGCCCCGGCAATGATCGGCACGAGCATCCAGCCCGAGAGCTTCCGCCGAGTGAGGGCAAACCCGACGAATATGCCCACCAGTGCCAGCCCGAGGAGCGCGCGATTGTCCCCCTCGAGGGCCTCACGCGAAAACTGAGTGATCCAGCCAGCGAAATCGCCCATGGAGTTGCGTCCGGGTGCGTCTAGTTGCGGTGCTGATTGGACTCTGAAGGCTGTCGCGAGGCAACTGACGGCTTGTCGAGTCGCTTCCAAGCGCCGCTCCGGCCCGGAATCGAGCTCAAACCTGTTGGACGGAGCGGCGGGCGTCCAGGCGCTGAACAACGGCGCGGTCAGATCTCCCAGTTCGACAGGACGACACCACGTTCCGCTTTCGGCTCCGGATATCCCGCCAAAGTCATCCGGAGATCCGTCCACCGAACACGCGCACCCATCGCCACGAGCCGCGCGTACGCGTCGACGTACTCCCCCTGCACCCGGAACGCGACCCGCCGAGTGCCGCTCCGTCGCGCGTAGTCCATGAGCGCACGGCAGGACCGCTCGAACCACGACGGATCACTCACGACCAGCTTGAGCACGCGCAGTTCCTCGCGCGTTCGCCCCTCCACGAGGGGCGCCGTGTGACACAGCGCGAACGCCACGAGACGCCCCGCCTCGCGCACGAGCAGCGTATCGCCCAGGGACAGGGAATCCGTCAGCGCGATCTCGCGCGTGTAGTCGTAGCCGGCCACCATGCCGTGCGCCAGCGTTAGGCACTCGCTCAGCACGTCGTCCTTCTCGCGCGAGGCGAGCCGGCCGTAGAGGAGCGGCGCGCCATCGCCGCTGGCCGCATCGAGAGTCAGCGTGACCGTGAGACGCGCCGGCAGAAAGCCGAGGCCGGAATAGAAGCCGATGTTGTCCATCGTCCGCGGCATCGTTTCGAGCCCGATCACGCGTGTCACGTCGTCCGCCAGCCAGGCGATGCCGGCGCGAACGATCTCTTTCCCGAGCCCCCCGCCCTGCCACTCCGGACGAACGGCGAGTGGCCCCATCCATCCTTCGATGCCCGAGCGATGCGCGATGTTGAACGCCACGATCTCGTCGCGCTCTCCGCGCCACGCCATGGCGCCGGAGCCCGCGTCCTCGATCGCATAACGCCAGATCGCCGGATTCAGAAAGGGCACGCGGACGCCGACCATCCCGTCGCGCCGGTAACGCTCGGTGAACGCGTCGCTGAATACCTGATTCAGCCCAGGGATGTCGCTCAGGCGGACCGGGTGTGGTCCGTCAGCGTGACGGGCGGTTTTCCAATCGCGTGCGGTCGCCATCACCCCGTGGCCTCGAACTCTTCGTACGCGTCGTCACCCTGCTCGCCCGAATCAGAGCTCGGCAGCTCGAGCACCGCCTGGTCAGTCTGCGTCACGACCGACGCGCCCGTCTCCTCATCGTAACGCACGTTGATGATCTGATCGAGACCCTCGCGCACGGATTCGATGTGCGTGATGAGGATGACCTGCTCGAAGCGGTCCTGCAAACGCCGGAGCAGCTCCACGACGTTGTTGCGTCGCGATTCATCGAGCGAGCCGAAGACCTCGTCGAGCACGAGTAGCGAGAACTGCTGACCCGCGCGCTCGGCGATCATCTGGGAGATCGCAAGCCGCAACACGAGGTTCGCGAGGTCCTCTTCACCGCCGGAGATCACCGGCTTCGGGATGCCGTCCTCCAACACCAGGACGTTGTAGTTGTCGTCGAGCTCGAGCTCCGAGTACCGCGCGTCCGTGAGGTCGTGGAGGAAAGCGCTGGCGAGCTCCGACAGCTCGGGGCGCAGCTGGAAGTTGAGGTCCGTGCGGAGATCGGAGTACGCGCGATCGAGCTCGTCGTGCAACCGGCGATCGACCTGGAGGCCATCGAGCGTCGCCTGAATGCGGTCGAGCTCGCGCCGCGACCGCTCCGCACTGTCGAGCGCGAGCCGCGCGGCATTGGCGTCACCTTGCGCCTTTGCCGCGCCGACGTCGGCCGCACGCGCTTCGGCAGCGGCGGTCTCGAACGCGGTGCGGAGTGACCCGAATTCGGACTCCGAGAACGGGATGGTTCGGGTCCGCTCGCGAAGCGACGCGAGGCGTTCGCGCAGCGCGCCTAACGACTCAGTCACGTGCTGGCGATCGTGGTCGAGCTGTGGCTCGCGATCGATCTGCGCGCTCAAACGCGTCGCGCGATCATTGAGCGGCATGAGTCGCTCGACCTCCCGGCGCAGCGCGGCGTGCCTCGCACCATCGTAGCCGGGAGGAATGGCAGCGAGATCGCGCCGCACTGATTCGTGCCGCTGTTCCTTCGCACCAATGTCCTTCGTGAGCTGGGTCAACTCCTGAACCGCAGCCTGCACCTTCGCCAGTCGCCGCTCCAGCGTGCCGACTTCCGCGGTCAACGCACGACGTGCTTCATCGAGCGCCTTGATCTCGTCAGGCATCTCCTCGAGCTGATCGAGCCGCGTGTTGTAGAACTTGCCGTCGACCGCGATCGTCTCGAGCTGATCGTCGAAGTGTTCGAGAACGCCACGGAAATGCTGGTCGAGCGGCCGCGTGCAGACCGGGCAGGTCCCGTCCTCACCCAAGTCGACGATACGATCGCGCTGCGTCTTGAGCTCGGCGTATTGGCGTCGCAGTGCGTCGCGCTTCGTCTCCGCCTCCTGGCGGTCGCGCACCCACTCGGTTCGTCGCGCCTCGAGGGCCCCAAGACTCTCCTCGAGCTCCTTGCGCTTTGCCTCCACGGCAATGGTGGCTTCCTCCTCCATCACCGGCGCGTTGAAGATGCGTGCGCGGCGTTCGCGGAGGCGCGTCAGCTCGTCGACCAACAGTCGCTCGTTTTCCACGAGCGTCTGGCGACGCCCCTCTTCGCGAGCGAGCCGCTCGTACCGTTGGAACTCCTCGGCGACTTCACTGAGTGGCTGGAGCTCCGTCGCGAGCGCCTCCAGCTCCGAGCGTGCGGCAGCGACAGCGGCGTGCTCGCGCGCAATACGGTCCGCCTCACGCGCGAGGGCAGCTTCCTCCGTCTCGGCAACGCGAAGCTCGCCGAGCAGCTCCTGCAGACGATCACGTTCCTTTTGCGCGCGCTCCCAGCGCGGCGTGAGCTCAGCCAGCGTGGCTTCGCGCTCGTGACGCGCGCGGTCCGCCGCCGCGGCGGCCTGACGCGCGACCGCGAGCCGATGCTCGGAATCCGCGAGCAACCGCGCGACAGCTTCCGCGTCAGGCATCCCCGCGCGCAAGCCGGCCGCCTCGGCCGCAATGATCCGGCGACGGTCGCGTACGAGCGTCTGCGCCGACCGCAGCTTCTCGTAGCCGAGCACCCGGGAGAGGAACTGCGCGCGCTCCGACGGCCCCATGGCCGCCATCACGTTGAGCTCTTTCTGGCCGGTGAAGTACGTGTTGAAGAACTCCGAGCGCGACATGCCGAGCCGCCGCTGCAGCAGCTCGTTGACGCCGGTGATCGAATTGGCGATCGGCTGCCCGGCGCCGTCGAGGTACAGCTCGGCGTCGGTGAGGCGCCTAACGATGCGGTATCGGTGTCCGGCAAGCTCGAAGTCCAGCTCGACGCGAACCGGGGAGCGCGGTGCGGCGCGAGAGAACCGGATCGAGTCGCGCGTCCCGCGCGTGGCCGAGTTGCCGTACAGCGCCCACGCGATCGCTTCGAGAATCGTCGTCTTGCCGGACCCGTTCGACCCGATGACGCCGGTCAACCCGGTCTGGAACGTGAGCACAGAGTCCGCGTGCTGGCGGAAGTTCTGCAGCTGAAGCCGGTGCAGCTTCACTCGGTCGTCCCGACGGAGTTGAAAGGTACCGCGGCCTCGAGCGCCTCGGCTTCCCGAAGGTAATCGAGTCCCAGCGTCACGAGCCGTTCGCGGTCGATGTCACTCGTCATCACACGTCGCTGGAGATGGTCCCGAACCGTGTCGGCGAGCGACGGCCGTCGTCCCGGGCCACCGCTGGCGACGGCACGGATGATCTCCGGGCGTCGTGTGTCGAGGTGGTAGTGCAGCGCTCGCCGCTTGAGGTCTCGCAACGCCTTGTGGTCGAGCTCTCGCGCGATGTGCCGTGGGACATCGCGAACGACCTGACGAATGACCTTGTCGTCGATCCCTCCGCTCACGCGCTCGACCCCGGCCTGAATCGCGGCGTCCACGTCGGCCGACGACATACCGCGCGCCGAGATCGATGGGAGGTCGATGATGGGCCGGCTCGACGGCAGGAAGTGGAACTTCCGCTTGTTCGTCGCGAGGTCGTACTCGATCATGCCCTTCCCCGGCAGCTTGACCGCGCGCTCCTCGCCCAGCTCGCCCCACACGTTCGGGCTCGTGTACTCCATGGAGCCCGCGTAGTACATGTTCGGCGCGAGTTGGCGGTACACGTGGTAGTGCCCGAGGGCAACGTAGTTCCAGCGGGCCGGTCCGATCTCCTCGGGGCTCACTTCCACAACCGTCCGCTCCGGCGCCGCAGCGGTCGCCGCCAGCATTCCGGTGATCTCGCAGTGGATCACGAGAATGTTGTGCGTGAATGCCGAGTCGGGCTCGAGCACAGGGTGATCGCCACGCAGCGCGTCGGGCACGGCGAGAATAGAGAGATCGCGATCCGGAAACGTTAGGCGCTCCGCCTCGCCGTGCACCACGTGAATCCCGAGCGGGGAGAACAACCGGAGGATGCAGCCCGTCTCGGACGCGCGCGGTGAGTCGTGGTTGCCGGCGATGATCACCACGATCGAGTCGGGCAGTTCCTGCCGTAGGCGGCTGAACTGCGAAAACGCATGAACGATCGCGGTGTTCGTAGGCCGGACCGTGTGAAAGACGTCGCCAGCGATCAGCACAATCTCGGGCGCGATCGAGATGATCTTGTCGATTGCCCGCTTGAACGCGGCGGCAACGTCCGCCTCGCGCTGATTGATCCCGGTGGGCGTCTGCCGCTGGTACTGGCGGAAGCCCAGGTGCAGATCGGATATGTGGATCAGCCGCATGGTCCCAAATATAGGCCGCGGAACGCGTTACGATACCATCACGGGATCGCCCGAACCCACTGCGTGACCTTCATCCGGAATCGCATGGCCGCACTGGTGCTTCCGGAACTCGGCGAGACCGTCGAACGGACCGTGTAGGTCATCCGGGCATCGCTGATCCAGCGCAATCGGCGATCGATGACCAGGCTCCCGGTGACGGAGCCCGACATCGTCAGGGTCGCCCATCCGTCCTTCCCGGATGGCGGCCTGCTCAGCACCCCCACGAGCGACACGAATGCCTTGTCTCCGTTGCGTGAGAGTGAGTCGAGCCGGAAGGTCGCCTCGAGCTTACCTCCGCCGGTCGGCGTCCCTGCTCCCATAGGGGCTACCATCGTGCGCGACCAGTTCTGACCGACCGCGACGGGTGTGCTCGGAAGCGTGGCCGGCATCTGCGCGAACAGCGCGTTGAGATCGCTGTTCCCGGCAACGTCGCCGCCGGCCAGCTCCGTCGCTCCGTCAGGTGAGATGCGAAGCCGTACCTGCTTGCCCTGCAGTGCTCGGCGTGTCTCGACGCCGACCGACTGCGAATCGGCTCCGGTGCTCGACGCCGCGACGGAGTCGGTGGAGGCGAGCACCACGCTCGCGTCGCGATCACGACGCTCGACGAACGTTCGCGAGATGACGAGCAGCGTGGAGACGACGGTCGCGGTCGAATCGCCGGCGCTCATGCGCGTGGTGCCTGACATCTCCACGCGCTGATCGAGCCGCATGCGCACCGTCTCGCCAACTGGCGGCTCGATTCGAAGCGCGATCGGTTGCGACTGGGCGCGCGCAACCGACGCGGCAACCGCGGAGCACACGGCCAGCAATACGACCCGGGCGTGCATGGCGAGACGGTCGCTGCTCAGAATCCGTACGGATCATCCGCCGGCGTGGTGCGGAGCGGCGGCGTCGAGGCTCTGGCTGGCTGGCGGGGCGCCACGATGCGACGAAACTGCGACGCGAAAAATGTCTTCACGTCGTCGGGACGCGTGTGCAACGTCGCGTTGCGCGCGCGAATGACTTCCTCCTCGGTCGCAATCGCGATCACGTCCTTCACCCAGCCTAACGTGATACCGGGGTCGAGCTGCCGGAGCGATCGCACGACGGCATGCTCGAGCGTCACCTCCGCCGCCTGCGGGAAGCGCTCGGCGCCATCACGGCCCAGCATGACGGCTGGCCGTGGGAAGCGTACGAAGATCGGTTGCGTGAAATGCGGATGTCGAACCATCAGCTGTCCTTTCTCCAACGTCGCCAGCTTCGTCTTCGTCGCCGGACTCAACACGAGGTACCCTGGCGTCGCCAACTCGTCCGCATCCATGCGGCCGTACAGCGCCGTCCCGGAATTGCCCACGACGCGGCGGTGCACCTGCGAGCGAAACTGCTGCGCGCTGAACAGCACCAGGCCGAGATACCGGCCACGCTCCGCGATGTCGAGCAGCATCTTCCGCACGTACGTGTCCTGCCCGTCGCTCGGCGCGTACTTGTTCAGCTCATCGACGAACACGATGACGTGCTTCACGCCCAGATCGCGACGCTCGAGGTGCTCGCGGAGCTTCGAGACGACGCGGGCGAAGATCAGGTCCTGCGCGTCTTCTTCCAGGTTCGCGACGTCCACCACGTACACCGCACGGTCCTCGAAGTTGCCGAACGGCAGGTCGCTCACCGTGCCGTCGTCGGTGACGAGACCGGCGCAGCGGGTGGAGATGTTCGACAGGCGGTTCCGCACTTTGCGGATCGTCGCGACGTGATGCGTACGCCAGCTCTGGTCGTCTGCGGCTTCCATCGCGCGGAGCACGTCACGGAACCACTTGTCCAGGTCCGCGAACGACTGCACCCGATAGCGCGTGGGGCCCAGTCGCTCGTCGGAGAAATCCTTGTCGAGCACGCGCTCGGCGATGAAGTCGATGAGTGCGTCGGCCTTTGCATCGACATCATCCTTATTGAGCAGAACTTCCGCGAACCGCATTACCTCGCGGAGTCCCCACGTCAGCGGGGTGACGTTGTGAAGCAGCGCTTCATTCGAGCGGAGCGTGTTGAGCGAAAAACCCTTTGCGTTGTATGGCGCGTAGTAGTGCACGTTCGCGAACGGCGCGGCCGGCACTCCGAGTTTCTCGTAGAGCTCGCGGTCGCGATCGTCCAGCGTCCCGGCCTGATCGAGGAAACACAGGTCGGGCCCTTTGACGTTGAAGCACACGGCGGCTACGGACCCCTTGCCGGCCGGGAAGTGTGCGAAGATCGATGACAGCATCCACTCGACGGCCGACGTCTTCGTCGCGAGCCCGGAGACGCCGGTGATGTTCAGATGCGCGGCCTCGGGACCGACGAGGAAATCCGCATCGAGGTAGATGGCCGAGTCGGTGCCACCAGCGCGATACACGCCGATCGGAATTCCCGTTCGATTCCCCTCGCGCAGATAGCCATCCATCCGCAGCGCGACGGCCACGTCGTCTTCAGTCGCGAGAAAGACCTGGCCCATTGGCACGGGCTGCAGTGGCTCATCGGGGATCTGGCGAAGTACCGCCGCAGTGTAGAGCCGAATTTCCGCGCGATCCGTCGGCGCGTGTCCCGCGCTCTCCGGTGTGCCGTCGTGGCCAATGACGTCGTGCAGCGGCGACATCAGGTCCGTGTAGCTGAACCCTTCGACGACGATCCCGTAAATGTGCGGGATCAGCCCATCGACCGGGCGGCCATCCACTCGCACGATCGTCCCGATGCCCACTGGGGATGCGAGCGCGGTCCAGAAATGGAACTCGTGTGGTGTATTCGGGCGGCGCTCGGTCGCCACCACGCGGCCAAGGGGTGCGGCAGAATCCAGAGGAGCTGTCACGACGGCGGACGCTGGGGCTGGGGTAAGTCGACTGGCGCCCAGGGGCAACAGAGCTCGGACAAAACTATCGCTCGTACCGCTGTTATGCCCGCAGGCTCCTCAGGAACTCTTCGCAGTCCCGGATCCCGTACACCATCTTGTCCCAGCGGGAGTCGGGGAGCGATAGCGGCATGAGCTCGGCCAGAATCCAGCGCGAGATCACGGTCGCGTGATCGGCGATCGCCTGGGGCGATGCAGCGATGTCCGGCAGCGCGGTCTCTACGCGCAGCAGCCCCCACATGGGGTCCTGACCGACAGAGTCGCGGATTCGCAGGTACCAGCTCGCGACCGACGTGCGGTGATAGGCCTCGACGCGAATCACGCTCGAGCGATGGTTGACCGGCAGCGATTGCACGACCCGCATCGCCGCGCCGGCAACGTAGAGCGTCCGATGGCTCTTGATGATCCCGATCGCGTTGGGGGCCGCGGCTACTCGGTCGCTCGTTGCAATGCTGCCGTCGATGAACAACCGGTCCTGCTGGGTCGCGCACCATTCTTCCGCGAGCTGGCGCTCGGCCGCCTCGCGATCCCGTTTCACCGCGTCGAGTGCACGCTGCGCCAGCACGAAGGGGTGTGGGTCGTCGGCCGTCCAGCCAGCATCCGTCCGGCGGTCGCTCGTGTCGACGAGCTCGAAACCCGCGTCGACGGCACGCATCCAGAGGGTGGGCGGCACAAGGTCCCGCGGTACGTAGAGCCGCGAGCGACACAGCGGTCGCTTCCACGTGACCATGCGACGCAGCACGCGCTGGCGCACCACGGCCGCGATACGACCGAATACGATTGGTACGCCGTCGGCATAGTGAATGACCTTGCTCTCCTGCGCGCCGTCGAGAAACGCGTCGAAGCCAACGCTCGGCGGGTCTACAATCCGGTGCGCGCGCACCGTTGTGCTTTCGATCACATCGGACTGAACGACGCGAGGTGGCTCGGGCGGGGTGACGGTCGTCTCAAGCGTAGGACCGAGATCGCGAAGTGCGGCGGCGTCATGCTGGAAGAGCCGTTGCGCATCGCGAAATCGCGCGTCGGCCATGGTCGCGGTCGTTGTCACGTTTCGCGCCCGATGACCGATGCAGCAAGACGGCTTGGATGCTCGCGCGCGCGACGCGTGCTGAGCCCCCGAGTCGCACCTTTGCCGTTCGCGGAAGTTCCGCTCATGAAGCGATTTGCGCTCATCGCGAGCATCCTAGTAGCTGCTGCTGGGTGTGACAAGACAAAAGGAGTGCTCGGGCTCGGGCGTCCGCCTGAACCTGACGGCCCACCGCCGGAGGCGCGCCTCGACCTCTCGAAGCGGCCGAACATCGTCTTCCAGCTTTTCGGGGAACGCGATGACGCGCGCATGATTCCGCTCGGCGCAGTCGTCGACGGCGTGCTCAAGCCCATCGAGCTCACGTCGAGTGGCTGGCACGAGTTCGATGCGATGTACACGCGGTCCGGCAAGAGCTACCCGCTCTACCAGGATGGTGCGGAGATCGGCCAGGTGCACGTACGCCGGGGAATGTGGGAGCGTGCCGACGAGCCGCTGTATTCCCTGCCCAGCTGTCCGCTCGTTACCCCGTTGTCGGCGGTATCGCTGGAGACCCAATCGAAGTTGAGCTTCACGATCGAAGCGTTGGCGGCGACGTCCGGCGTTGTCGTTAGGCCGAAGGCTGCCCTGAAGGTCGCCAAGGACCTCGACGCGCGCGCGCGTGGACTGGCGCTTGACGCCGCACGCTCCTCGGGCATCGACACGACAGCGCTTCGGCCCTCCGCGTTCCACTTCACCGCTATCAATACCGGTGCGACGAAAGCGCCCACGCTCGTGGCGTCGTTCCTCGACCCGGAGCCGAGCGATCGCAACGGTGCCACGTCGCACGTCATCATCCTGGCGGACGACACCGGCAACGGCTACCACGCCTCGTTCCGGCACACGGCGTCGGGCCCCGTCGGGACCGCCGAGTTTCGCCGGTACATCGACCACCTCGACATCAATGGCGACGGGATCGACGAGATCGTGCTCGAAGGCTGGCAGTTCGCGGGCGAGACATTCATTTCCATCCTCGGCTACGCGAACGGCGAGTGGAGCGAGGTGTTTCGCGGTCGGTCGAGCTGGTGCCTGTCGAAAACGAAACGCGCCACGGAATAGCGACCCTGGCAGCGTCTCGGCGAGTCGACGTCGGATGCCTGCCTAACGGCTGTTCACGACGGCGACGATGAAGCCGTCGTACGCCGGCATGAGGATCGACGTAGCGCGGTGATCGCCGGCCACTCTGGCATTGAAGGCCCGCACGGCACGCAGATCCTCGTCGTCCGAGCGCGACGCGTGGTCGGCAACCCGACCGCCGAGGAGAACGTTATGGGCCACGATCATTCCCCCGACGCGAACGAGGCGCATCGCCCAGTCATAGTACGTCGCCATTGGCGCGCGGTCCGCGTCGAGATAGACCAGGTCGAACTCCTGCCCATCCAGCGACGGCAGGATGTCGAGCGCGCGACCCTGCCGGACATCGACAATCGACGCAAGTCCAGCGCGCGTGATGTACCGTCGCGCCAGCGCGGAGTGCCGCGCCTCACGTTCCAGGGTCACGACGACCCCGTCCGGCGGCAGCGCCCGCGCCATCCAGATCGCCGAATACCCGCCTAACGTTCCGACCTCGAGCACGCGCTTCGCGCCGATGGAGCGCAGCAGGACCTGAAGAAAACGGCCGGCGTCCGCCGAGATCGCCGTCGGAGGCAGCCCGGTACGGTCAGCCTCCTCGCGCAATGCGCCGAGCAGCTCATCCTCGGGCGCGAACAGCGACACGATATACTCGGAAAGGTGGTCCAACGCGACGCGAGCCCGGCTGAAAGAAACCTGCCGACGAACCGTTAGGCAGGCGGAACGACGCGGCTGGCCTTACTCGACGCCGATGTCCCAGGCCTGTTCGAGATCCTTCTTGGAATACGCCCGGAACGCCGTGAGCGTCTGTGTTCGCTCGATCGCCGTGACCTCGGGGAATCGCTCCGTCACGACCTGCGCGATCTGCTCGTACTCCGCGACCTTCACGATCGCGACCAGATCCCACTCGCCCGACACGGAGTAGACCTCCTGAACGCCGTCGATGCCGGCGAGCTTCATGGCCGCTTCCGGAATCCGCTTCGGGTTGGCCTTGATCAGGACGATAGTAGTGATCACTGGCCTTCCGGGAATGGAGGAACGGCGAGAAGCCACACGCCTGCGATGCGATCCTTCCCGTCCACGTCGATGAGAATGTCGCGCGCGATCCGCACGGTTTTCGTCTGCCGCGAGGGCCCAAGACGAAAGTGAATCGTGCGCTCCGAGTCATCCGCCTCGGCGGCCATGGCCGTGTTCATCTCGATCGACGCGATACCGTTGTCGGACCCGCCGACCATCACGCGGCCGTCGGTCGTTTCGCTCGGCGGGGCGAGGGCTGAGCGCTTCCGAACCTCCGGCCACACGGCAACCTCGACGCCGTGGACGGACCCACCGTTCAGGTCGAGGATCAGCCAGGATCCGTCGCTGCCTTCGATCTCGACGGAGCCCGATGCGCCGTCGCCCGCGGCGCGCGTGCGCAGGTTCGCCGTGAGAATGTCGGTGTCGGTATCCCATCGATATTCCACGTCGCTTGGGTTTCCATCCAATGGCTCGACCCGGACTGCAATGCTCACGGTGTGTCTCCACTACGGGAGCGTCCAATCTGCACGTCGGGTGCGCTCGGCGCACACCGATCCATTGCAGTCCGACGCTGGTGAACGCAACCGCCCCGCTTCGGTGGCGCAAAGATAGTGACGCCCGTGATCCGCTGACCAGAGCGCACCCCAGGGGACTATACTTCGGGCTCGCAAATACACCTTCGAGCCGCCTGTGGCGGCTTCCGATCGCAAGGAGCCCGAGTGGCAGAACGAGAAGCGAGTGTCGGACGGTCCGCCCCGCACGCAGTCCACGTGCTTCCGCACGCCGAGTTCGCGATGGCGCGCATCCTCGAACCGGCGCTCGATCGCATCACGGCAGGCGCAGATGCGACGCAGCTGCTCGTGATCACACCGGACACCGACACCGCGGTCGCGATGGCGGCCGTCAGCCGGTCGGCGCGGGATCGCTCGGCGCCACCGTTGGTGGCGATCAGCGCGGCTGGTCGAGGTGCGCGACTTCTCGGATCGCGTGTGGTGCCTGCGGTCGCCGGCACGCCCAGCACGATCGTGGCGCTACTGCGGAGCTCAGCCGTGAAGCTCGATGGCGTTCGCACGATCATCGTCGCGTGGGCGGACGAGCTCCTGGAAGCGCGCGAGGGCGAGGCGCTCGAGATCGTGCTCGCGGAAATCCCGAAGGACGCAAGCCGCATCGTCGTCGCCGACCACCTTACACCCGACGTCGAAGCGCTGGTCGAGCGGCACCTCCGTCGGGCGAGCCGGTTGAAGCTCGGCGCAGAGGAGAGTAGCTCGGCGTCGCTGGCAATTCGCTATGTCAGCACCACGCCGGCCGGTCGACACGCCGCGTTACGACGCCTGCTCGATGACCTCGACCCGCCGTCGGTGATCGTGCTGGCGAGCGACTCGAACGCCGTCGAGGAAGCACGGGCGGCCGTGGCATCACTTGGCTTCGAGGGGGACGCGAGCGTGCGCGTCGAAGGCGCACCGATCGAGGAACAGGCAGCGCTGGTCGTGTTCTACGACCTGCCGCTCACGGCCGACCCCGTAGCGAAGGTCGAGGCCACAGCCCCCGCGCAGGTTGTCGCGCTCGTGGCACCGCGTCAGGTACCCGCGCTCCGAAGGCTCACCACGGGCGCCGTGGAGCCGCTCGACATCTCGCGAGCCGCAATGAAAGCGCGTGGCCGGGACGAGCGCGTGCGCGCTGCGATTCGTGCCGAGTTGCAGGCTGGATTCCCGGCGCGCGAAGTGATGGCGCTCGAGCCGCTCTTGTCGGAGTTCGACGGGCTGGAGATCGCGGCTGCAGCGCTCCGGATCTTCGAGCGCAACCGGAGCGACGAGAGTGCTCGACACGCCGATGCGGAACGACCGGTTCCGCGAGCCGCGGAACGTTCTGCGGAACGTTCTGCGGAACGTTCTCCGGACCGTGGAGAGGAACGGCGTGAAGCACGCCCTAAGCGCACGGAGGGGGCTCGCGCCAAAAGTGACCGTGGTGACCGCGGGTCAGGAGAGTTCACCCGTGTCTTCATCAGCATCGGTGACCGCGACGGGGTGAGGCCGGGAGACCTCGTCGGGGCGATCGCAGGGGAAGCGGGCATAACGAGCGACCGGATTGGCAAGCTCGATATCCGCGATGGTCACTCCGTGGCGGAGATCGCCTCCTCGGATGCCGAGGCGGTGATCGAGAAGATGAATGGCCTGACCATCAAGGGACGTCGGATCACCGCGCGTGTGGACGAGCGCCCAGCGTCGCGGCCACGCGAAGGGGGTCGCGAGGGCAGGCGTGAATCAGCAGGCCCGCGACGGTCCGGACCGGGTGAAGCGCGACGGGGAGGATTCCGGGACGCGGGACGCGGCTCTCGCGAGGGCGGACGCGGGTTCGGTGGCGATCGGTCGCGAGACGGAGGGGAACGCGGGTCCCGAGGGTTCGGGCGTGACCGCGATGCGGGCGAACGACGCCCGCGGCGTGACGACGATCGCCCCCGAGGCCGTGGCGGATTTCGCGATCGGTCCGACGAAGGGCGTGTTCCGAGAGCCGCGCGCGAGCGGGATGAGTGGAGCGAGCGCGGGGAACGAGTCCGAAACGCCAAGCGTCCGCGGCGTGAAGAGTCGTGACGGCGTTTCAGCTCACTGGAGGGTGGATCGAGGTCATTGCAGGTGTGATGTTCAGTGGCAAGAGTGAGGAGGTCATCCGGCGCGTCCGGCGAGCGATGATTGCTCGGAAACGAGTGCAGGTGTTCAAATCGCACCTCGACGGTCGGTATGCCGGGATCCACGCGATCTCCAGCCATGACGGCCGAAGTGTCGAGGCGGTGCCGGTAGATTCGTCTGCACAGATCGCGCAGTCCCTGGATCCGATGGCCCAGGTGATCGCGATCGATGAAGCGCAGTTCCTGGACAACGCGATCGTGGAGCTCACGACGTCCCTCGCCGCGCGAGGTCGTCGGGTGATTATCGCCGGGACCGACACGGATTTTCGCGGCGAGCCGTTCGGCCCAATGCCGCAGCTCATGGCGGTCGCGGAGGTCGTGGACAAGCTTCACGCCATCTGCGTGCTGTGCGGGTCTCCCGCCAGCCGGAATCAGCGCCTCGTGGAGGGCCGGCCGGCGCGCTACGACTCTCCGGTGATCCAGGTGGGTGGGACGGAGTCGTACGAGGCGCGCTGCCGCGCGTGCCACCAGATCCCCCGGCGGGACGAGGATCAGGGCCGCCTTTTGTAGGGAATCGGGAATAGGAATCGGGAATAGAGGGAACGTCGCCCGTCGTCCGTCCCCGGCTTTTCCGATTCCCGATTCCTATTCCCGATTCCCTACGGGTGACCCACCTCGTTCGCCAACCGTCTTTTCTGGCGAGCCTTACAGTCACCAGCAATCCCGCTAATGGGAATCGTCGCGGCGCTTCTCAAGAGTCCCGAACAACTTCACCGCCTGCGTGCCGCGATTCGCGGGCGGTATTTGGTGACGCCCTGCGACGGGTGGGACGCGGTGCGCCGGCTCTGCGA
>JAJKIV010000132.1 GCA_021154285.1 Gemmatimonas sp.
CCTGAATGTGGCTGTGTTCGGGGCGCGCGACGAGCGTACGTACCGACCACAGATGTGGCTCGTGAACTCTGCCCTCACGATGGGCTCTGTTCCGAGCGACCGGAATGGTCGCTCACGACGCGGAGTTGAGGACCGGTGAGGGTCCGAGATTTTCGGAACATGGACGCACCTCTCGCGAGGTTCGGGCGCCGTTGGCGGACAAGGTAACGCCAACGTTCGCAACGCACAACGGGCCGTTAGCGCGCTCCAACCCGCGACACGCCACGCGCGCGTCAATCGATGCCAAAATTGGTCCCGGCATGGCGTCTGCCTGACGCGATCATCATGAGCACCAAGCCAGTTGCCCATCAAGTCGTCCCTGGCGCCAGGGGCGCCGAGTCGGCCGCCGCTGAGGAAGGCGCGGTTCGGTCGCGCGATTCACTCTTTCACTGGTGTGGGACGGCGGACGCCATCCGGACCACGACGTCGCGTCCGGAGAAGCAGGCCATTCTGGACGCGTACTTCGTGGCGGTTGCCGAGGAGACCGTGGCCCCGGCAGCGAGGTTCTTCACGGGGGCGTTCTTTCCGCCAACGGATTCGGAGACTCGTCGAATCGAAGGGACGCTCGTCGCCGACGCGATACGGGAGCTCGCCCGGGGCGGCTCGCATGGCTTCCCGCGCCGACGCAAGAAGCCGAGCGACATCGCGTCGGTGGCGGCGGACGTTTTCGCGGGACGGCTACCGAGCGGAATCGCGATGAGCGAAGTAGACGACTGGGCCAACGACCTTGCTGCGGCGACCGACGCCGAGGCCCAGCGACGCCTGGTCGGTGAGATGCTCGCGCGCTTGAGCAGCCTGGAAGCGCGATACGTAGTCCAGCTCATCGTCGGCGACTTCGATATCGGACTGGATTCCACCGACATCGAGGGCGCGCTCGAAGCACGACACGCAAGCTCCGCGGGCGAGCGCCGCCCCGACCGCCGACGCAACAGGCGACGCGCCTAACGCCCCATCGCAAGTTCCTCGAAATCCGTGACGCACAGCGCATTCGTCACGGAAGGCGCACCGCCCGTCACTGCGCGTCGTGCCGTCTGGCGGTGTGGGCCGTCTAATTACTCGAAACCCGGCAGGACTCGAGGTGATCCGCATCACACGCCTCGAGGATGTCTCGGCAACGGAGCGTTGCGATCACGAATGAGCATCGCCGATGAACACGTGGAGGCGGCGCAGGCCGCCGGCCTCCGGTACGTCTCCGACTCGAGCCCCGGCATCCGACGCCGGCGGCGCGGGCGCGGCTTCGTGTACGTGCGCCCGGACGGCGACGCACTACGCGACACCGGCGAGCTCGAACGAATCCGGAAGCTCGTGATTCCGCCGAGATGGACGGACGTCTGGATCTGCCCATCGTCGAGCGGACACCTGCAGGTCACTGCCCGCGACGCGCGCGGTCGCAAGCAGTACCGGTACCACACGCGGTATCGGGAGGTTCGGGACCTCACGAAGTTCGGCCGGATGGTGGAGTTCAGCGAAGTGCTGCCCGGCATTCGTCGTCGCGTGGAACGCGACGTCTCGCAGGCGAGCCTGTCGCGCGACAAGGTGCTCGCTACCGTAGTCTGGCTGCTGGAGAAGACGCTCATTCGCGTCGGCAGCGACGAGTATGCGCGCGACAACGGATCCTATGGATTGACGACTCTGCGCCGTCGCCATGTCGAGGTATCCGGCGCCAAGCTTCGGTTCGAGTTCCGCGGTAAGAGCGGCGTCCCGCACTCGGTGGCGGTCACCGACCGTCGCATCGCCCGCATTGTCCAGCACTGCCAGGAGCTCCCGGGTCAGGAGCTGTTTCAGTACCTCGATGACGATGGTCGCCGCCAGAGCGTCGACGCCGGCGACATCAACCAGTACCTCCGCGAGATCGCGGACCGACAGGTCACCGCCAAGGACTTTCGAACCTGGGCCGGAACAATCCTGGCCGCGCAGGCGCTCCGGGATCTCGGAAGCTTCACCACGGAGAAGGAAGCGAACGCGAACGTGGTTCGGGCGATCGACCAGGTCGCGAAGCGACTCGGGAATACGCGGGCCGTGTGTCGGAAGTACTACGTTCACCCGGCGGTGATCGACGCATACCTCGATGGTATCACGATCGCGTCCGCATCGGGCGACGAGCGGAGCATCCCGCGTGACGGCTCACGGCCGCCGATCCTTCGCCGCGACGAGATCGCGGTCCTCGAGCTGATCCGCGAGCGCTCCAGCCTTTCGACGCGCCGCGAAACGCGACAGCGCCGTTAGGCAGCGCGCGATCAGCGCGAGGCCACCGCGCGGTAGGCGACCACCAGGGGCCCATCCCGGCCCGGACGCGTCTCCGGCCACACCCCCAGCGTCTGTCCGCCCGCCAGCGGGATGTGGAAGCCCTGCTCCGGCAGGGTCATCACGAGATCGCCAGCGTGCGCCATCGCACCAACCGGTAACGCTCGAAGTGCCGAGTCGACCGCGGTGCCGTAGACCTGCGGCAGCGTCGATCGGACGATCGCCTCGAACTTCTCCGGGCGGCGGGTCCGCGACAGCTCCAAGTCGAAGCTCACGCGCACGGTGTCGCCCGCACGAACGGCCACCATGGTGTCACGGAGCGCCGTTCGGCCCACCGGGACGACCGGCGATACGGCCAAGCCGGCGGCAGCCGCCGGTCTGCTGACCGCCACGGCTGCCGGCGCTGCGGGACGCACCGCGGTCCGCTGGGGAACCTGTACCGTCGTCGCGGAGTCGTTAGGAGGTGTCGCCGAGCCGGTCGCGCAATCGGTCGCGGAATCGGTCGCGGAATCGGTCGCCGACGTCGGCTTCAGCTCCGCGCTGGTCGCCAGCTTCTCCGTACTTCCCATCCACGCCCGACTTCGGATCACCGAAGCACCGGCAATCCCGATCGCGGCAATCACCCCAAGCACCATTGCGACGGCCGTGCCTCGCGCCATCATCTGCCGTTGGTGAGCGCGCCGGGCGGCGCGTTCGGCATGCTGACACCGGAGGCACACGGCCGTGCCGGGGCGCAGCTCGTGATCGCAGGGCGGAATCGAAGGGGATGCCATTGTCGGTGGACCTCGAGACGTCGTACTTACGCGGTACCGGGGTGACGAACAGCTTCCGGGGGTGGCAACCACCGCCATGATGGCTCGTCGTCTCGTCGAAGCGCTTCTCGCCTAGCGGCTTAGCTTTCTTTCATTATGACCTCGACGCCTCTCGATATTGCTCGCTTGAGCAAAGCGCTCGATTCACTGCCGCCCTACGTGTTCGCGGAGCTCGACCGCCTCAAGGCGGACGCCCGTCAACGCGGGCTGACATTCGACGACCTCGGTATTGGAAACCCCGACCGGCCGATCCCAGCGCCGATCATCGAGGCGTTGCAGCGAGCCGCGGCCGACCCGGCCACCCATGGCTACCCGCCGTTTCGCGGCGTGCCGATGTATCTGGAATCGGTCGCGCGATACATGAAGCGCCGATTTGACGTCCGCGTCGACGCCGCGAGCGAGGTGCACGCGCTCGCCGGCGCAAAGGAGGGTATCGCTCAGATCATCACGGCGACCGCTGGCAGCGGAGACGTCGTGCTCGTCCCGGAGATCTACTATCCGGTGTACGCGCGGGCGTCGCTCCTCGCCGGAGCGGAGGTTCACTTCGTCCCGATGCGCGCGAGCACGGGGTTTCTCGTCGACTTCGATGCGATACCAGCGAGCGTCCTTCGACGCTCGCGCGTCCTGATCGTGAACTACCCGAACAATCCAACGGGCGCCGTCGCCGAACGGGAATACTTCGAGCGTGCGGTAGCGTTTGCACACCAGCACGGGCTGATCCTGGTGAGCGATCTCGCGTACAGTCAGATCACGTTCGACGGATTCGTGGCGCCGAGCGCGCTCGAGATTCCCGGAGCGAAGGACGTCACGATCGAGTTTCACTCGTGCTCGAAGTCGTTCAACATGGCGGGCGTGCGCGTCGGGTTCGCAGTCGGTGGCCGCTCGTTGATCGACGCGCTGGCCGCATATCGCTCGAACGTTGGCTACGGCGCGCCGTGGGTGGCCCAGTTTGGCGCCGCCCACGCGCTCGACAACTTCTCGGAGCTGTCGGCGCCGGTCGCCGCGACGTATCGCGCGCGCCGCGATGCGATCACGAGCGTCATGCGCCGGCTGGGGGAACGCGTCGAGCCGCCGCGCGGCGCCATGTACCTCTGGCACCCAGTGCCGAAAGGCGTGGATGACTGGTCGTTCGTGCACGCGATGGTCGAGGACGCGCGGGTCATGGTCGCACCGGGTAGCGCGTTCGGGCCGGGAGGCACCGGATACTTCCGGCTCTCCTACGTGGCGGAGCCCCACGTGCTCGAGTCCGCGATGGAACGCCTCGCCACGGCGCGGGCTGCGCGCGGCTGGCGTTAGGCATCCGCGTCACGGCGCTCCCGCTTCCCATCGCGCGCGCAGCGCGCGCTGCGCGGGCGTGGGCGATGCGACCTCGCGCAGCTGAACGACCGGGCGGTCGAAGGGCGCCATGACGACGGTGGCTGATCGACGCACGCCGCCGCGCTCGAACTGCACGTGAACCGTATCGCCCGACTTCAGCTGCCGCAGCACGCCACGAAATGCGTCGCGCGCGGCGATCGGCTGCCCGTTCATCGTTCGAAGGCGATCACCGGTGTGCAGTCCCGCCTTGCCCCATGCGCTCGACGGGTCGGAGACCTTCAACCGCAAGCCGGCCCCGTCACCGAGGTCGTACGGGTACGCCCGAAAGTCCGGCGCGGGACGGCCATCCTCGCCTAACGCTGGGCGCCAGCTCACGTCGGTGCGGAGCCCGACATAGCGCAGATAGTCGTCGACGGGAATCGTTTTGCCGCCCCGCACGTGGGCGTCGAAGAACCGCGACACCGTGCATCCGCACACTTCGGCGATCACGCGCTCTACGTCGCGTCCCGTGAATCCACGCTCGCCGGAGTAGCGCTCCATCATGAGACGCATCACGTCATCCATCGACCGGTGCCCGCTCGTCGCGTGCCGGATCTCGAGGTCCATCATCGCCGCGATCAACTCACCCTGAAGGTGCGCGCTGGCCGAGTAGTCGCCGAGCGCTGCGGGATCGTTGCCGTATTCCGCCTCGCTCACCTGCTCCGCCGACAGGCGGGCGTTACCCGGATTCGACAGGTAGCGAGCGATCGCCGTCTCGAGGTGCGCCTCGCGCGTCGGTGTCCCCACGGGCAGACCCGCGCGCCGACGCAGGAGGTCGGAGTAGAACATCGAGAGCCCTTCACTGAACCACAGTCCCCGCGATCGCGGCGGCGTCCGATACGAGACGTCGCCGTACTCCACGGGCCGAATGCGCATCAGGTTCCAGGTATGGAAGTATTCGTGCGCGAGCTCCCCCAGGAACCCCGCGGAGCCCTCCGCGAGCTCGCGGCTCCGCGCGCCTAACGACACTGACGCCGGATGCTCGAGCGCGCCGTAGGCTCCATCCTGGAGCTGATAGACGTACTCGCGGTACGGCAGTCGCCCGAACAGCGCGCTCGCCTCGCGCGCCAGCTTCTCGATTGCCACAACCACCGCCGTCGAGTCGAACGGCACGGCGTCCGGCAGCGACCAGTACACCACGCGATGCGGGACTGCATCGACGGTGAACCGCCAATCGCGAAGTCGGCCGACCAACATGGGAGACTCGACCAGCACGTGTGTGCTGGGCGCTGAGAACGTTCGCGGATCGGACGTCGCGGTAAGTGCCGTGGCGACCGACCAGCCGGCGGGCAGTTCCAGCGAGACGTACGATGGCGCGAGCGTCTCACCCACGACGTACATGAACGAGTGCGTGCCGCCCACGAGGCCGCCGGTCGGCGAGAGGAAGGGCTTCCACGCCGCACGCTCCCCACTTTCGTGCGCCGGCAATTGCAGCCGGTACCGGACGACGAACGAGCCACCGGGCGCGACCACTCGCCACAGCGCGCTGTCCACACGAGCGATGCTCGCTCCGCCGCGTGTGCCGTCGACGCGGACGTTCCGCACGAAGTGCGAGTATTTGTCGTCGTATTCCGGATGCGCCACCATCGCGATCGACGTCGTGTCGCGCTTGCCGCGAACCGTCATCGCCACGTCGAAGCCGGAGAGGTCCGCCGAGTCGACGTGAAGGACGTACGAGATGACGGGCTGGCTCATCGCGAATCGCGAGTCGATCGCGTCGGTCCAGTGCCGCAAGGGATTCTGCGCTGTCGCCAGGCGCGGCGGAGCAATCCCGGCGATCGCGAGCGACGCGACAAACCCGCGACGGACCATGCGGCAACGAACAAGCGGCGTGAGTGATCCAATCATGTGGACGGAACCGCGTGGGTGACCGATGCGCACCGATGATATCTAGATGCCACCAGCACCCGGTTCGCTTGGAGCCATGGCTTCTTGGGTTCGCCCCGGCTGACGCACTCACCGTCCCGTTGCCCTCGATCGCGGACAGGCGTCGATTTCCTGCGTACTATTCGCGAGTGTCTCGCAGGCATTCCTTCGTTCTCGGCACCTTCGATGAAATCCGCCGGTCTGGCCCTTTCCCTCCTTCTCAGCGTGGCGTCGGCATCGCTGGCCGCACAGTCGCCGATCAATATCGCGACGCTCGTTCCCCACACCGACAGCTTCGTGGTCATGATCCAGGGGAACCCGCTGGGGTTTCAGCGCACGACGCTGGAGCGAACGGAGACCGGGCTGCGGATGGTCGACGACGTGCAGATCGGGCCGATCATGACGCAGCACACCGAGGTGGAGTTCGCGCCCGATGGAGCGATGCGGTCGACGAAACAGACCGGCCAGGTTCGTGGCCAGAACACCAGTATCGAGATTGCCTATCACGACGGCCGTGCGAAGGGCAGCGCGACGACGCCCGGGGCAACCGGTCTCGTCACCACGGCGATCGACACGACGGTTGCCGCGGGCGCGGTCGACGACAACATCCTCACGACCGTTCTCCCGGCACTCCAGTGGTCACCGACGGCGTCCATCACGCTGCCGGTGTTTCTCTCCGGCAAGGGATACGTGCAGCCGGTGACGCTCGCGGTCAAAGGCACGGAGCAGCTCACGGTACCGGCCGGGACGTTCGAGGTGTATCGCGTCGAGCTCTCCGGCGGCCAGGCGTCCGTCGCGATGTTCGTGACGACCGATCCGGCGCATCGCCTCGTCAAGATTGCTCCCCGAGGCGCGCCGCTGGAGTTCGTGTTGGCGAAGTAGCGGGCGGCCCACGACAAGGGCATGTTTCACGACCCCATCGTTCGTGGTGACATTCCGTGACTCGCGAAAATTTTCTCGCGTACGTGTTCTGGCACTGGCGGCATCCGTCCGCCGAGCGCGGCACCTACGAGACCGCTCAGCAGGAATTCCAGCGCGCGCTCTGCGCGTCGCCGAGCGCGGGATTCGTTCGATCGTTCTCGCACGCGATCGCGGGTGCGCCGTGGGCCAATCAGGGGGGCGAGGCGTACGAGGACTGGTATCTCGTCCGTGATTCTGCCGCGCTCGACCCACTCGACATCGCGGCAGTCACCGCGGGCCGAAAGTCCGCGCACGACACCGCGGCATCGCTCGCCGCGGCCGGCACGGCGGCCCTGTACCAGATGAAGCTCGGCACCGCACCATCGTCGCCACGGTCGGCCCAGTGGTTCGTGAAGCCGGCCGGCATGTCCTATCCGCAGCTGTACGCGGCCATCGAGCCAGCCCTGGCTCCGGTCGGGGGATCGTTCTGGGTGCGGAAGATGACGTTAGGTCCGTCGCCGGAGATGTGCGTCCTCGCAGGCGAACCGGCAACGTTGGCACCGCAGTTCCAGATGTTCGCGTTCCAGCTTCGTCCCATCTGGGATGCGTCGCTGGCCAACACCGGAGCGCGTTAGGCAGTGAGAGCGACGATCCTCGGCTGGAGTGCGGTGTCCGGACTCGTGCTCGGTCTCATCGCCGGGCTCCTGTTGTTCGCGCTCGCCGTGGTGAGCGGGGAGTTGCTGGCCGGAGTGATTCCACGGCTGGCCGGGCGCGCGCGCGCTGCGCTCGCGATCTTCTCGTTCGTGCTCCTGCCGCTGGCGGGTACGGTGCTCGGCTTGCTCGAGGGACGGCTGAAGCTCCGATGACGATTCCCCAGGACGTCATCCTGCGGTTCACCGAGCCACGGATCCGCGCCCTGCGCGCGGACGAGGCGACTCCGTTAAGCGCCTTCGCGGAGCGGCTCTTTCGGGAGACGTATGCGGAAGGGTACGACCCAGTGGACGTCGATGACTATGTCTCGCGTGCGTTCAGTCCGTTGCAGCAGTGGGCCGAGCTCACGGAACCGGGTGGGCGGGTTCTCGTGATCGAGGACTTGCCCCATGGCCTTCTCGGATTCGCGCACC
>JAJKIV010000133.1 GCA_021154285.1 Gemmatimonas sp.
CCGAGATGATGATCCAAATTGGGGTCAGAGTCGAATGTCATCATTCCAATGCGACGGCGTTGGAATGATGACATTCGACTCTGACCCCAATTTGTTCCGGTTCCCTGTTCCCCGTTCTATCGCGCGCCGCTACCTCGCGAGATGTTCACCAGCTCCTTTGCGCCGTCATCACGAACGATCTGAATGCTGCTCACGAACCCGTCGGATTCCTCGACGGCCCACACCTCGCGCGGGTTGTACGCGCGGTGATCGCCTGACCCGAGCTCGAGCTCCAGCGCGTTCGTGTGCGGGTCATAGTCGACGCCGAGGAGCCGGACCCGGTTTGCCACCGGCTGGGCTCCCACCTCTGACCCGACCACTTCGACATCCGCCGCCCCGGGCGAATCGGGCATCAGGAATTTCCTGCTGAACGTATCGAAGTATCGGTTTAGCTGGTCGCGCGCAATTCGTTTTGTCTCGGACATGAGCCGTCTCCTCGCTGGTGCGGATGCACAGCGAGGGGGCGCAACTAGAATGCCGTTGCGTCGAGGGCCATCACGGGCGCCGCGCCCGCATCGATGCGAGCGGCCAGCGACTGCGTCTCGGGCAACAGCTTCGTGACGAAGAACTCCGCCGTCGACCGCTTCGATGCGGCGACGCCGGCGGAGCCCGCCTTCGACTCGCCGATCTGCGCCATGCGCGTCCACATCCAGCCGACCGCGACGAGCCCGAACAGGCGTAGATACTCCGCCGCCACCGCGCCGATCTCATCGGGATTCTTCGCGGCGCGCGCCAGGGTCGTCCCGGTGACACGTTCGAGCCGTTCGACCGCGTCGCGCACGCGCTCGACGATAGGGACGAGCGTTGGAAGCTCCGCCGCCGCCGCTAGATCGCGCTCGACGATCGCAACGAACCGGCGCACCAGACGTCCGTCTCCCTCGGGCACCTTTCGTCCGAGCAGATCCATCGCCTGCACGCCGTTCGTGCCCTCGTAGATCTGCGCGATCCGCGCATCGCGAACGAACTGCTCCATCCCGTATTCGCGAATGTACCCGTGCCCGCCGAAGCACTGCAGCGCGAGGTTCGCCATCTCGAAGCCCAAGTCGGTACAGAACGCCTTGATCACCGGCGTCATGAGGGCGACCAGGTCCGCGGCCTCCTCCCGACGGCCGGCGTCGGGATGGCGCTCCTCCACGTCGATCAGCGTGCCGACCCAGTACGTCAGCGCGCGCATGCCCTCGACGTGCGCCTTCATCGTCATCAGCATCCGTCGCACGTCGGGATGCACGATGATCGGATCGGCCTCTGCGTTAGGCATCGCGGGGCCGCGCGCCGACCGGCCCTGCAGCCGCTCCCTGGTGTACGCGACGGCGTTCTGGTAGCTCACCTCCGCGAGCCCGAGCCCCTGCATGCCGACACCGAGTCGCGCGCCGTTCATCATGGTGAACATCGCGCGCATCCCCTTGTGTGGCTCGCTGACGAGCCACCCGCGCGCGTTCTCGAAGTTCATGACGCACGTCGCGTTCGCCCGGATGCCCATCTTGTGCTCGATCGAGCCGCAGGTCACCCCGTTAGGTGACCCGGCCGTGCCCTCGTCAGTGGGGAGCCGCTTCGGCACGAGGAACAGGCTGATGCCCTTCGTGCCCGGCGGCGCGTCCGGCAGTCGCGCGAGCACGAGGTGGATGATGTTGTCCGTGAGATCGTGCTCGCCGGCCGAGATGAAGATCTTGGTGCCGGTGACGAGGTAGGCGCCGTCGCCCGCGGGCACGGCGCGTGTGCGAATCATCCCGAGGTCCGTACCGGCGTGGGGTTCGGTGAGGCACATGGTGCCCGCCCACGAGCCGTCGACGAGCCTGGGAAGAAAGCGTCGCTTGAGCTCATCGTCGCCCCAGCGCTCGAGCGCGCCCACCGCGCCGTGCCCGAGCAGCGGATACATGCTGAACGACAGGTTCGATGCACACAACAGCTCGTCGAGCACGACGTGCGAGATCTTCGGCAGCCCCTGGCCCCCGAAGTCTGGCGTCGCGACCATCGCCGGCCACCCGCCCTGAATGAATGCGCTGTAGGCGTCGCGAAATCCGCGTGGCGTGCGCACCGCGCCCTGTTCGTAGTGGCAGCCTTCGGCGTCGCCCGGCTGGTTGAGCGGCGCGAGCACGTCCTCGCAGAGCTTGGCGGCTTCCTCGATGACCGCGACGAGGACATCGGGTGTCGCATCGGCGTAGCCCGGCAATGTCGCGAGCTGACCGACGTCCAGCAGATCCTCGAGGACGAAACGGATGTCGGCGAGCGGGGCTCGGTACGTCGGCATGAACCTAACGTTGAAGGAGTTCGTGGGTGCCGGTGCGCGCGACCGATCGCCGCGCCGCACTTTCCAATAGAAGACGCCGGACTTGGCGTCGCCGTCATTCACGAGGCCGTCGGCCAGGAGAAAGCTACCGCCTGCCACTCATCTGGGTGCCGGACACTGTCGGGATGGCGTGCGGCTCGTTAGGCGCCACCGACTGATGGGAGCCCACGTGTTTCCCAGCGACACTCCAGGCCCGGCGACGGCCCCGCGGACGGATACAGGTCGGGCTGGACGTCGCCAAACCCCTGACACGGCAGGGGGTTACTGTCCAGTTTGCAGGTTCTTGACAACCCCTCCCGCCAACAGTTATGAAGGTCAGGCCTCCGGACCCCTGTCGACACACGGGTCGGTGGCAAGGCTCTATTGGGGCAATTGCAGGCGGCTTTTCTCCCCTCGCTGGGAGGTTTGTACGCGGCTGCTTGTTGGCTTCGCTTGGCTCAGCGGCTCGTGGTTGGCGTGCTCGGGAACCCTGATGGGTCAGGCCGGGCGGCCTTCGGCTGCCCCTGCGTCAAATCAGGCGTACCTGATCATCCGGAGCGACGACGCCGGGATGAGCCACAGCGTGAACATGGCGCTCGAGCGGCTCATCGAGACCGGCTTGCCGGTCTCCGTCTCCGTCATGTTCCCGACGCCCTGGTACCAGGAGACCGTCGATATGCTGAAGCGGCATCCCGCCGTCGCGGTCGGCATCCACCTCACGCTCAACTCGGAGTGGAAGAACTACCGCTGGGGTCCCGTCCTCGGCCGCACAGCCGTGCCGACCCTCGTCGATGCCGACGGCTACTTCTTCCCGTCATCCGAGGCGCTCTACAAGAACCACCCGGACCTCACCCAGGTCGAGAACGAGCTGAGGGCGCAGATCGACCGCGCCAAAAAGAGCGGCCTCCGGATTGACTACGTCGACTTTCACATGGGCACGGCGACTCGATACCCCGAGTTCCGTGAGATCACCGAGCGACTCGCGCGCGAGTTCGGGTTCGGCATGTCGACGTACTTCGGGGAGCCGGAATGGGACCCGCAATACCGCGCCGCGCCCGCCGACAAGACGGACAGTCTCGTCGCGATGGTCGGGCGTCTGACGCCGGGCTTCAATCTCGTCGTCACCCACGTGGGGATTGACGGCCCGGAGCTCGGCGCGCTGCTCGACATGAACACCGACGGCGGGCTCGCCGACATGAGCAAGAATCGGCAGGGGGAGCTCGACGGATTGACTTCACCCAGATTCCGCGAGGCGCTGAAAACCCACCACGTCCAACTGATCACCTACCGGCAGCTGATCGAGATGCAAGGCCTGAAGGCCATGAAACGGCCCGAGGGATGACCACGCAGGAGCCCTATTGGAGGAGCGCTATGGAGACGATGCTGGGTAAGCATTCTTTTCCGCACCGCCGTCCTCACCGCCTCTGGGCGGTGGGCCTGAGTTTCCTGATGGCGTTGGTGATGCTAGGTGCGGTAAGCGGGACTGCCTTGAGCCAGGAGATTTCTGTCAGCGGGACGGTCACCGAGAAGAGTGGTTTTCCCCTTCGCGGCGTGACCGTACGGGTCACCGGAGGGGACGCAACAGCGACCACGAACCAGTACGGGAAATACACGATCCTGGCACCGTCGAACGGAGAGCTCACGTTCACGCTCATCGGTCAGAAGCCTGGTAAGGCTTCGATCGGCGGCCGAGCGACCGTCGACATCACGCTCGAGCGAATTTCCTTCCTCGAGGAAGTGGTCGTTACCGCTTACTCGGAATCGCAGAAGCGCAGCGAGATCACGGGCGCCGTCTCCGGCGTCAACGTCGAGCAGGTCCAGAAACGGACGGGCGCGAGCATCCTTCAGCGACTCGACGCCGCGGTTCCCGGCGTGACGGTCGACGCGAGTGGCTCGCCGGGTTCGCGGAGCACCGTGCGCATCCGCGGTGTGAGCTCGTTCCAGAACAATGACCCGCTCTACATCGTCGACGGCGTCGCGCTTCAGGACTCCTACATCAACTGGCTCAACCCTAACGACATCCAGTCGATCCAGGTGTTGAAGGATGCCTCGGCGGCGTCGATCTACGGAGCGCGAGCGAGCAACGGCGTCGTGATCATCGAAACGACGAAGCGCGGATCGAGTGGCCCGCCGAAGACCACCGTGCGAGTCAGGAGCGGTGTGGCGTCGCCGGTCAAAGGCTATGACGATATGCTGTTGACCAACGCGAACGACTACTACCAGGTCTTCAAGAAGAGCTACGAAAACGCCGGGCAGGAAGTCCCGACCAACATCTACGGGTCCGCAAGCAGTCCAACGATTCCGAAGTACATCTGGCCGAACAACTGCGGACCAGACGAAGCGGCGGGCGTCTGTGGGAACGTCGACCCGGCGTCGTACGCCTATCCCGACAACCTGATCATGCCGAGCAGCGCCGGTACGAACTGGTGGAAGCAGGTGTTCTCACCGGCGTACGTCGGCGACTACAACGTGGACGTCACCGGCGGTACCCCGGACAACGCCTACCTGGTTTCCGCCAACTATTACGACCAGAACGGGACGGCCGCGTACAACAAGTTCCAACGCGGCAGCCTTCGCGTTAACACGAACTTTCAGAGGCGGAAGTGGACTTTCGGCGAGAACCTCGCGGTTTCCACGGATCGACACAACGGCGGGGTACCTGATGACCCGGGCGCGGGCGCGGAGGACGGCATCCTCGGTAAGAACATCCTGATGCAGCCCATTGTGCCGGTGCGTGACATCGCCGGCAACTTCGCTTCAGGCAAGGCGGTCAGCCTCGGCAACAACACCAATCCGCTCAAGTACGCCTTCGCCCACAAGGACGATCTCACGAAGAACGACCGCATCTTTGGGTCCCTGTTCGCCGGCTACGACATCAACTCGAAGCTCGCGCTCCGAACGCGGGTCGGGTTCAACAGGACGCAGGGTGAAACCTCGTTCTTCACGCCGATCACGCCGGAGAACTCCGAGCCGCAGACGACGAACAGCAATTTCGAGAACCAGCAAGACACCAGGGACTGGGCGTGGAGCAACACGCTCAAGTACATCCAGCAGTTCAACAAGCACGGTGTCTCGGTGCTCGTGGGTCAGGAGGTCAGCAAGACGACCAACCGGTTACTCCAGGGCCAGTGCAGTGGCTTCATCGATACGGACGTGAACACCCGATATCTGTCGGACGTGCTCTGCGATGCATCGACGAAGCAGGTCTTCAGCAATGGCTATGAGAACGCGCTGCTGTCGTTCTTTGGAAAGGCCGACTACAACTACGCGAACAAGTACGTCGCGACGTTCACGCTGCGACAGGACGGTTCCTCGAACCTGGGTCCGGATCACCGATGGGGCACGTTCCCGGCGGTGGGGCTCGGATGGAGATTGTCCCAGGAGTCGTTCCTCAGAGACAACAAGACGTTCTCGGACGTCATGCTGCGGCTCGGGTGGGGCATCACCGGCAACCAGTCGATCCCGTCGGGTCGCATCGTCGCGCAGTACAGCGGCGACCGCGGCGACACGTACTACGACATTGCTGGAACCAACAACAGCGTCATCGCCGGGTACCGCCTAACGGCGTTTGGCAACCCGAATCTCAAGTGGGAACAGAACAACTCGCTCAACGCGGGCGCGGATGTCACGCTGTGGAACGGCAAGGTCGACCTCGTGGTCGATGTGTACTCGCGGAAGACGAACAACCTGCTGTTCGCTCCGCAGAATCCCGCCACCGCCGGCGTCGCCGATCCGGCGATCGTCAATGTCGGCGAGATGAAGAACACCGGCATCGACTTTTCCGTCGGGCACAGGTCGACGTCGTGGTCCGTGAACCTCAACGGAAGCCACTATAGCAACAAGATCAACAAGATCGATGGCGATGCGGACTTCTTCTACGGCCCGATCTCCACGCGCTTCGGCAACCAGGTCATCAATCAGATCGGCCAGCCGATCGGGGCGTTCTACGGCTACAAGGCCGAGGGCATTTTCCGAGATGCGGCCGACGTCGCCGCCCACGCGACGCAGGATGGCGCCAAGCCCGGCCGGATCAAGTTCAAGGACGTGAACGGCGACGGGCAGATCACGCTCGCCGACCGCACGATCATCGGCAGCCCGCATCCGAAATTCACGTCCGGGCTCGACGTCGGGTTCTACCGCGGCGCCTGGGACCTCACGGCAACCGTGTTCGGGTCATTCGGCAACGACATCTTCGAGAACCAGAAGGAGTTCTACGTCTTTCGGGAATTCTCCACCAACGTCCGCAAGGACCTGCTCGCGAAATCGTGGACACCCGAGAACCCGAATGCGAAATACCCGCGAATCGACGTCAGTGATACTTATAGCAGCGCCATCTCGAGCTACTACGTCGAGGAC
>JAJKIV010000134.1 GCA_021154285.1 Gemmatimonas sp.
CGGCAGGAAGGCTGGACGATCGGTCTCGTGAACTACGCCCACGATCTCCGCGGCGCGCAGATCGGGTTGATCAACATCGCCAAGAGCAATCCGAAAGCGACACGAGTACTGCCCATCTTCAACAAGAACTTCTCGAAATAGGCGGCAGGCGGCAGGCGGCCGGCGGCAGCTAGAAAGCGGAGAACCCCCGGGATGCTTCTGGCGCAACAGAAGCATCCCGAGGGTTTTTCGTCGCCTGCCGCCTGCCGCCTGCCGCCACCCTGTTCCGCTCCGAATCGTTCTGGATGCCTCGTCCCACCTAACGATCGCCTTCCTGAAATACGACTCGTTCGCCATGTGACACGCCAGCGCCGCGTTATGGCCGAACGTCGCATCCTCCACCACTGGCGTCCGCGTGCGCACCGCGTTGAAGAACGTCGTGAGGTGCGGCGCCAGCTCGTCGAAGTCCGGCCCACGGAACGTGATCGTTTCCTCGAGCGGCATCTTCGCGATCTGTGGATCGTTCTCCTTGTGCCACTCACGCTCGTACGCCTCACGCATCGCGCGTGGATAGCTCCCGGTGTAGTAGCTCGGGTACATGTCGCGGCCGCTCTGCGGCGTGAGCGTGATCGTCGACCCGGTGACCTCGAGTAGGCCCTTCGAGCCCTGAATGCGATAGGTCTCCGGCATCGAGGTGCCGAGGTTGAGGCGCAGGTACACCGGCAGGTCGCCGTAGTAATACGAGACCGCGTGAACGTCGGGCATGTTGCGTCCGTCCGGCCAGCGACGAATCCCGCCAACGGCCACCGCCTGCGTGGGCGGGCGGTTCATGCCTAACATGTAGTTCATGCCGCTCACGAGGTGAACGAGGAGGTCCCCCGCCACGCCCGTGCCGTATTCCTTCCAGCAGCGCCACCGCGCGAAGATCTTCGGGTCGAGCGGACGCTTCGGCACTCGGCCCTGCCACGTGTCCCAATCGAGGTTCTGGAGCGACAGGTCGGGCGGCGGCGGATACTGCCATGCGCCCGTTGGGTCGTTCCGACCGAGCCAGCCTTCCACGAGCATCAGGTCCCCGATCTTCCCCTGCGCTATCAGCTCTTTCGCCTTCGCGCAGACCTGCGAGCTCACGCGCTGTGACCCGATTTGCACGATGCGGCCACTCTTCTTCGCCGCGTCGAGCATCGCGACGCCGTCTTCCGCGGTGTGCGACATCGGCTTCTCGCAGTAGATGTCCTTGCCCGCGCTCACCGCGTCGATGACGACCTGCCGGTGCCAGTGATCCGGCACCGCCGCTATGACGCAGTCGATGTCCTTGTTGTCGAGCAGTTCCTGATAGCGGCGCGTCACCGGCAGGTCGGGGCGCACGATCTCGCGCGCGAGGACATGCCGTCCGTCGTACAGGTCCGCGGCAGCCACGCATTCGACGTTCGGCAGCTGAATCGCGGTGCCGAGTAAGCCGCTGCCCTGCATCCCGATCCCGATCATGCCGAACCTGACGCGATCGCTCGCCGCCACTCGTGTGACGGCGCGCGGCGATGTTACGACCTTCGCGAGCAGCGGGTCTCCCAGCAGCGACGCCCCGGCAACGGCAGCGCCGACGCCCACGAACTCCCGACGCGACACGATGTCCCCACTCATGGCACAACCTCCAATCACGATGGCCCCGATGATTATGCGACGCGATGACCCATGCCGTCAGAGTGGGCCTAGTGGCGGATTGCGCCGGGGACCGGAAAGGGCTGAATTGGGCGCCATGCAAAACCTGGCCTGCCCAGAGGCCTGCCCTGAGGCCTGCCCTGAGGAGCGCGAGCGACGAAGGGAGCGCCACCGACGAAGAGCGACGCTCCATCCTGTCCGACGTCTCCTGTCGCTCGGCGTCCTAGCCTCGGCGTTAGGTGCCCAGTCGCCACGTGCGGACTCGATTCCGCTTCCGGAACATCCGCGGCCCGACTTCCAGCGCTCCGCGTGGCTGAACCTGAATGGGCGTTGGGAGTTCGCGTTCGATCCGGACGATTCGGGCGAGCGTGCCGGCTGGGCCACCGGGAAACTGCCCGCGAGGCACTCGATCCTCGTGCCGTTCTCCTGGGGTGCGCCACTCTCCGGCGTCGCGGACAGTGCGGACATCGGGTGGTATGCTCGCGCGATCCGCGTGCCTGACGCGTGGGAGGGCAAGCGTGTGTTCATCGTCTTCGGCGCGTCGGACTGGCGAACCACGGTATGGCTCGACGGAACGCCGCTCGGCACCAACCAGGGTGGCTACACGCCATTCGCGTTCGAGCTCACGCCGCATCTGCACGCGGGCAGCGAGCAGCGCCTCGTCGTCCGCGTCGACGACACGCCGCACGCGTTCAAGCTCGAGGGCAAGCAGGGCTACGGAAAGGCGCGCGGCATGTGGCAGACCGTGTATCTCGAGGCACGTGGCGGCGACCCGCTCGAATCCGTGCACTTCACACCAAAAGCCGATCTGGCCGGCGTCGGCATCGATGTCCGCCTCCGCGACCCGGCTCCACGCGACCTCACCGTCCGCCTCACGTTCACGAATCGCGAAGGCCGACCGTTCGTCACGCGGCGCATCGCGAAAGGCTTCATCGCCACGCACGTGGACGTGCCGTTGACTAACGCTCATCGCTGGTCGCTCGAGGATCCGTTTCTACACGACGTCACCGCGACAGTCGACGGCGGCGGTCTCGTGTCGGACACCGTGCGAACGTACTTCGGCATGCGGACGATCAGCGTCGTGGACCTGCCAGGCACGAACTACCCCTACGTTGCCGTCAACGGCACGCCGGTCTTCCTACAGCTCGCGCTCGACCAGGCCTATCATCCGCAGGGGTACTATACGTTCCCAACGGATAGCGCGCTCCGGGATGAGATCCTGCGCGCCCGCCAGATCGGTCTCAACGGCCTCCGCGAACACATCAAGATCGAGGCGCCGCGCAAGCTGTATTGGGCGGACCGGCTGGGCGTCCTGATCATGGCCGACGTGCCGAACTGGTGGGGCCCGCCGGATTCCGCCGCCTTCCGCGAGCACGAGACCGCGCTGCGCGGCATGATCGAGCGCGACTACAATCACCCGGCGGTGTTCTCGTGGGTGATGTTCAACGAGACGTGGGGCCTAACGACGAAATCCGGCGAGCGCGAGACCTACCTGCCGGAAGCGCAGCGCAAGGTCGCGAGTGTCTATCGCCTCGCGAAGTCGCTCGACGCCACGCGACTCGTGGAAGACAACTCCGTGTGCTGCGGGCGAGGCCACACGGAAACGGACCTCAACTCGTGGCACGAGTATCTGCCCGGCTGGCGATGGGAATCGCACGTCACGCGGCTGAGCGACACGACCGCCGCACGGTCGGCGTGGAATTTCGAGCCGCCCTACAGCCAAGGACGACAGCCGATGCTCAACTCCGAGTTCGGCAACGTCTGGGGCTATGAGGGCAGCACCGGTGACGTGGACTGGAGCTGGGACTACCATCGCGCGATTGATGCGTTTCGCCGACATCCGAAGCTCGGTGGCTGGCTCTACACCGAGCACCACGATGTCATGAACGAGTGGAATGGTTATTGGCGGTTCGACCGGTCGTGGAAGGAGACCGGCCTCGGGGACATTGTGGACGGCATGACGCTTCGCGACCTGCACTCGCCGCTGTACGTCGCGGTGGGCGACCCGGAGCTGAATCGCCGGGCACAGCCCGGAGAGCTCGTCGACATCCCCTTGTACGCGTCGTTCCTGAGCGGCAGCTCGGCATTCGGCGATTCGCTCGTCCTGCGCGCGGACGTCTACGGGTGGAACACCGTGGGTGAGCGACGCACGTGTGCAACAATCGTTAGGCGTGTGCCTTACCGGCCATGGATGTCGGCGCCGCTCGCGCCGCTGCGCGTGTCGATGCCCGACGAGCCGTCAGTTGTCGTCGTCGCGGTCCGCCTCGAGGATGCCGCCGGCACCGTGCTCCATCGCAACTTCACCACGTTCGTCGTCGAAGGGAATCCACCGTCGGAGGCGACGCTCGTGGACGGGTCGCGCGTCCGTGTGGCGCGCGTGGGCGCGACCGCCGTCCGCGACTCGCACTGGTCGCTCAAGCAATGGACCGTGCTGAGCGACCACAAGATGAACGGCGCCGGCAGCGGGTTCTTCGAGTATCGCATCGCGTGGCCAACCGGGCTCGATCCGCGGGGCGTGGCGAGCGCCGCATTCCTCGTCGAGGCGTCGTCGAAGCGGCTCAATGGGAAGGATCGTGACTCGACCGCCGCGGCCGATGATGACTACATGCGCGGCGGCGGATTCCACGATCCGAGCCGAAATCCGAACAGCTATCCGATGACCGGGTCAAAACCGTACGCCAGCGCCGTGATCATCCGCGTCAACGGTATGCTGGCCGGTCGGCGCGAGCTCGCGGATGACCCGGCCGATTCGCGCGGCATCCTGAGCTGGGCAGCGCAGCCGCACGACGGTCATCTTTACGAGGCCGGCTCGTTCGGCCAGCTCCTTCGCGTGCCGATCCCCCAGGACGCGATCTCGCAGGCCGCGCGCACGGGCGAGCTCGTGATCCGGTTGGAGGTCGATGACGCACTGCCGGGAGGGCTCGCCATCTACGGCGCGAAGTTCGGCCGCTACCCGATTGACCCAACGGTTCTATTCGTCCTCCGCTGACGCGGTTTCCGCATTCTGCTTCCCGTCTCCCGTCTCCGTCATCCCACTGCACGTGTCGACTCGTGTTTTCTTGATAACAACCGCGCTCGCCGTCGCCACGGCAACGTGCGTCACCGCGCAAACGCCTAACGCACCAACGCGCGCCAGCCTGGATCGTGTCTTCGCCGACTGGACCTCGAAGGACGGCCCCGGATGCTCGGCCGCCGCGAGCCAGGACGGACGCCCGGCCTACGAGGCCGGGTACGGCTCGGCGAACCTGGAAGCCGACGTGCCCATCACGCCGGCCTCGATCTTCCACGCCGCGTCGGTCTCCAAGCAGTTCACGGCCATGGCCGTGATGCTGCTCGCGCGTGAAGGCAAGCTCTCGCTCGACGCCGACATCCACACCTACGTGCCCGAGCTTCCGGACTACGGGCAACGCATAACGATCAGGCATCTCCTGACGCATACGAGCGGCCTGCGTGACCAGTGGGACCTGCTCGCGATCGCGCGCGGCCGCTTCGAGGAAAATCGCATCACCGAGGCCGACGTGCTCGATATCGTGACGAGGCAGAAGGAGCTCAACTTCACACCCGGCGCGGAGTACCTGTATAGCAACACCGGGTACACCCTCGCGGCCATCATCGTTCACCGCGTGTCCGGCAAGACGCTCCGACAGTTCGCCGACGAACAGATCTTCAAGCCGTTAGGCATGACGCACACGCACTTCCACGACGACTACACCATGCTCGTGAAGGGCCGTACGTCCGCGTACGAAAAGCAGAAGGACGGTTGGCACGTCAGCATCCCGAACTACGACACGTACGGGGCGACGAGCCTGTTTACGACGGTCGGCGATCTGCTCAAGTGGCAGGAGAACTTCCGCCATCCGGTCGTGGGCGACGAAGCGCTGTTGCGACAGATGCAGACGAGTGCCGTGCTCGCGAACGGCGACACCACGGGTTACGGGCTGGGCCTCCAGGTTGGCGAGCAGGACGGGATGAAGCTCGTCGGCCACTCCGGTGGCGATGCAGGCTATCGCACGTACACAGGCCGCTATCCGGAACACGCGCTCGCGGTGGCTGTGCTGTGCAACGCCTCGACCGCGGACCCGGTTGGCCTCGCCGGAAAGGTCGCAGGCCTCTACCTCAAGGCGTTCGCCAAGCCGACTCCTGCTCCGAAGGCCACGGCCAATCTCACGAAGCAAGAGCTGTCACGATTTGCCGGACTCTATGTCAACCAGACCACAGGCGCGCCGACCTTCGTGACGCTGACGGACGGCGGCCTCGTGGTCGGACGACAAACTGGGCCCGCACTGCTCCCCGTCGCGGCCAACAAATTCCGCATCGGGAATTCCGAATGGGAATTCGCGCCTAACGGCGACCTCGTGCAGCGGTTCCTTGGCTCGCCACCGCGGCATCTGGTGACGCTGGTCAAGCGCGACGCGGCGCACCCGTCGGCGTCAGAGCGAGCCGGTTATGCCGGCGCCTACACCAGTGCCGAGCTCGGTGCGACGTACATCGTCGCGGCCTCCGACAGTGGCATCACGCTGCGGACCGGCACCAACTCGCCGATGACGTTCACGCCCGCGTACGGTGACACGTTCGTCGGACCGTTCCAGATCGAGTTCACCCGCGACCAGGGTGGTCGCCTAACAGGCGCCCTCGTGAGCACGGGCCGTGTACGCAAGGTACGATTCGAGAAGAACCCGTAAGGACGTTCGCGCGCCACGCTAGCTTTGAGCGGATGAGTGTGACGTTGCATGGTGGTAGTGCCAAAACGAACAGGTAGCGCCGACCTGCCGCTTCACAGCGGCCGGGCGCCCGCGTGGCTGTTCGGCCGCATGAAGCAGCTCGCGCCGGCGATCGTCGAGGCGATCGTGATCGAGCACGGACGCCGAACATTCCTCGAGCGCCTGTCGGACCCGCGCTGGTTCCAGGCATTCGGCTGCGTCCTCGGCTTCGACTGGCACTCGAGCGGCGTGACCACGACCGTCTGCGGCGCGCTCAAGGAAGGCCTCGCACCTCGGGCCGCGGATCTCGGGCTCTTCGTGGCGGGCGGCAAAGGGAAGACGTCTCGACAGACACCTAACGAGCTCCTGGCGATCGGCACCACGCTCGGGATCGATGGCGCACGGCTCGCCTACAACAGCCGCATGGCCGCCAAGGTCGACTCGGCCGCCGTCCAGGACGGCTTCGACATCTATCAGCACAGCTTCTTCGTCTCGAGCGACGGCGAGTGGGCTGTCGTCCAGCAGGGCATGCGTGACGCCGACGGTACCGCCCGACGCTACCACTGGCTCGGTTCGCGCGTGAGCGACTTCGTGAACGAGCCGCACGCCGCCATCGCCAGCGACGCGCACGGGCAGCTCGTGCTTAACATGGTCGCCACCGAATCCGCCGGCGCGCGCACATCCTCGGCCGAGTTCGCGCGGCAGGAACCACGCCTGGTCGATCGCGAAATTGCGCGCTTCGTGAGCCTCGAGCTTCCGAGCCGCCATTGGGTCGACGTGAAGAAGGACATCAACCCGGCGCATCTGCGAAAGGTGCTGCTGTCCACGTACGAGGCGAGCCCGCAGAACTTCGAGCAGCTGCTGGCCGTACCGGGTGTGGGCGCGAAGGCCGTGCGCGCGCTCGCGATGGTGGCCGAGGTAGTGTACGGGTCACCCGTGAGCATGGAGGACCCGGCGCGGTTCAGCTTCGCGCACGGCGGAAAGGACGGTCACCCGTACCCGGTGAACCGCGAGGTCTACGACGATTCGATCGACTGGCTTCGCGACGCGGTCACCAAGGCGCGAATGGGTCGGAGCGACAAGCTGAACGCACTGAAGCGGCTGGCCGACTGGCGTTAGGGTCGCCCAATGCAAGCGACCAATCTCCAACAAGTGCTACCCTAACCCCGAGGTTTTGCGCATCCTTGACTCGATGACCGCTACCCAGGCCCCGTGGTTCTCCGCCCTGTCGCCGTACGTCGAGCGCGATGACCTCGTCGTGGAGCTCGCGAACCCGTTTCTCACACCAACGGGCGAGCGCGTCGACTCCGTGCCGAGCGTCTTCGTGCGATTCCCGATGTGGCGCGGCGCGCCGTTCGTGGATGACCTGGGAAAGAAGACCGCCGCGATGATCGATCTCGATGGCGAGCATCTCTTTGCCGAGCTCGCGATTCTGCGTCTGCTGGAACGGGACGGCTGGGAGGGCCGCTGGATTCACACGACGAGCAAGGGCGAGATCTCGACGTATCTCACCGACTGGCGCGACGTGTCCCGGCAGGAACAGCGGAGCCGACCGATTCAGCACGACGGCGCGCGCGCGTTGCTCTACGCGATCGCCGACCGATCCGGTAATCGATACAACGGATGCTGGAGCCTGTTCGC
>JAJKIV010000135.1 GCA_021154285.1 Gemmatimonas sp.
ATCCCCTCCATCACCGATCGGGCGCGCCTGTTCATTCCGATGATCGGCGTCGGGCTCGCGTGGGCGAGCATGATGGGCAACCCGTACGTGATGCTCGCCGGATGCATCCCACAGGAACGCGTGGGCGTTTACATGGGGATCTTCAACATGTTCATCGTCATCCCCATGATGATCCAGATCTTCACGCTCCCGCTGTTCTACGACAGCTGGCTTGGCGGCAATCCGGAGAACGTGATCCGGCTTGCCGGCGCGCTGCTCATCTGCGGCGCGGTGGCGGTGCTGTTCGTGAAGCTCGGCGCCGGCAGTGCCGCGAAGCGGCCGGTCTGGGTGGCGGAGCCGCAGCCGGAGTAGGGTCGGCCGTTGCGCTCGGAGCATGGCGGAGCCTAACGCGATACGGGGCGGCGGGCGACCACGGACTCGCTCACCGGCAGATTCACCCGGCCCAGCAGCTTGTGGAACCGGTCGCTGTTGCGTATCGGATCGAAGATGGGGTCGATCATCGGTTGCAACGAGGGCCAGAGCTCGTTCGAGTCCGTCGCGCGCTCCAGGGCGGCCATCGCCTCCGTTGTATCGCCCACGCCCAACATGACGATGGCTCGCGTCGTCGCCGTGCCCCATCGATTGCGGCTTTCGCGCTCGCGCTCGCGAAGGCCTGCCCGGGCTGTTGCGGTGTCTCCCGTTACACCGATCACATAGAGCGTCGGCCAACTATTGGGTGCCAATTGGTTCACCAAACCCAGTGCGCCGACGGTGTCGCCCGCCCTGAGCCGAGCGAAGGCTCCAAATATTTGAGCGAGGGTGGACGTCGAGTCGTTCTGAAGAGCGCGCGCGTTCTCCACCAGGGCGCTGTCCAGCTGTCCCCGGAGGTAGTAGGTGTACGACAGCCAGCTGGAGACCACGGCCGATGCCGGTTCGGTACGCCGTGCCTCGAGGAACTGGTTCAGCGCCTCGACGGTCCGGCCACGAAAGAGCAGATATCGTCCGTACTGGACGAGCGGTTCGATGTCATCGGAGCTCCGGAGCTGGACCGCCGTCTGAAACTCGACGGCCGCACTGTCCCACGCGTAGGCATGCTCGTGCACCAGCCCGAGGGCGACGTGCGGTGGCGCCAGGGTGGGATCGAGTCGGAGCGCCCGTTCCGCTGCGCTCCTCACCGCGCCAGCGACCTCACGTGACGGTATGTTCTGGAAGTACGGTGTGAGTGCGAGCGCAAGACTCAGCCCAGCGAACGCATCGGCGTAGAGCGTATCCAGCTCAGTAGCCCGCCGGAAGTTGTCGACGCTCGCGCGAAAGTCCTTGCCGCGCACGGCCAGCCTGCGCTGTGCCAGCAGATAGAGGCGATACGCGTCGGGATTGACGGCGCGCGCCGGCTGTCCGCGTGGTCTGTCACCGAAGGATCTGCCGGCCTTCACCCGCAACGAGTCCCCAACGGATCTCGCGATCTCGTTTCGCACGGTGCCCAACTCGTCCAGGCCGCGGTCGAACTGGTCGGCCCACACCATGGCCCCGTCGCGGGCTTGCACCAGACTCGCGAGTACTGTGAGCCGGCCGTTTACCTCCTTGAGCGATCCCATGACGAGGAACTGGGCGCCCAGCTCGCGCCCCGTCTTCTCAGTGTCGATGTTACGCTGCTCGCGAGAGGCGGCGACGCTCCGTCGGCTCATGACACGGACCCCGGGCACTTTCACGAGCGCGGTCGCGATCTCGTCGCTCAGCCCGTACGCAAGGTCGCGTTGCACGGAATCGCCGGTGCTCAGCAACGGCAGCACCGCAACCGTGACGTCGTGAAGCACCGGCGCCGCTGACGGCGCGCGGACGCGGAACCCGACGTATCCCGCGGCCGCGATCAGCACGACGGCGGCGAGCGCGGAAGCCGTGAGTGTCGCCCGCGACGGTCGTCGACGGTGACGAACTAAATCGTTAGGTTCCGCGGAACCGCCCTCGAGAGCCGCGAGCAGCTCCTGGGCGCGTTGCGGGCGGGCAGCCGGGTCCTTCTCGAGACACCGCGCGACGAGCCGGCTAACCCAGATCGGGACGGCAGTGCTCACATCCGAGAGCGGAACGGGGACGGTTCCGACGTGGGCCGCGATGATCTGATGCGTCGGCAAATCGTGAAACGGGGGCTTCCCCGCGAACAGCTCGTAGGCGAGGCAGCCGAACGCGTAGATGTCCGCGCGATGATTCGTGTCCGGGTCACCGAGCGCCTGCTCGGGCGCCATGTACGCTGGGGTCCCCAGCCCGACGCCAAGCTGCGTGATCGCCGTTGCCGGGAGCTCCGCGCCGTCGTCCGTGGGAGGACCGCCGGCGGCGACGGCAATGGCTTTGGCAATGCCGAAGTCGGTGACGACGGCGGCGCCGCCCGAGAGCATCACATTGTCGGGTTTCACGTCCCGGTGCACGACCCCTTGCTCGTGCGCGTACGCCAGCGCGCGCGCGACGTCGCGCAGCAGGCTCACGCATTCGCCCACCAACAGTGGGCCGTCCCGCAGGCGGGCGCCCAACGACGGCCCTTCCTCGTACGGCATCACGAAATACAAGACGCCGTCCGCGTCACCCGAATCGTAGAGCGGCACGATGTTCGGGTGGCGGAGCCGTGCCGCGATGCCGATCTCACGAAGAAAGCGGTCGCGGCCTAACGAGGCGGCAACGTCCGGGCGGATCACCTTCACCGCCACATTGCGTGCGTGCTTGGCATCCCGCGCCAGGTACACGCGCGCCATCCCGCCATGCCCCACTTCACGCTCTATCCGATACCGCCCGCCCAGCATCTCCGGGAGTGGGATCTCTGCTTCCTCATCGATCAATCGCGAAAACCGCTCGGCCGCCGGACGATTGAACAGCGGAACGTCTCGCTCGCACTCGGCGACGAGCCGCTGGAGCTCGGCGTGTCGTTGCGGATCGCCGCCGGTCACCTCATCGAGCACCTGCGCGCGACGCTCCTCGGGCGCATCGAGGACGGTATCGACGAGCCGGGCCAGCTCCTGCCAGTTGCGCGGCAGGAACGACTTCGCTCCGTCATCGCCCGGCGGCGACGATGACTCCGAGTCGTTCATGCAGACAACGCGTGTCTGAGCAGCATGCGCGCCTCGTCGCCGGCTATTTGCTCATCGTCGAAACGTGACGCTGTGCGGCGATCCTTCGCGCTTCTGCGTAAGGCGCGCCTTCGCGCGATCGCTGAGCACATGCCGCATGGCAACGGACGCCAAGCCGAAGAAGTGCCACCGATCGCGCCACTGATCCCCAGCCCGCCCGCGGAGATTGTCGCGTAAACCGGAGCACTTCCACCTGCTCGGTCATGTCCGCCTAGCGAGCCTACAAAAAGAGGCGAGGCGATCTCCGACGAGATAGGAAACTGAATCGCGGCTCGTAAGTATGGGGCAGTGTCTGACCACGCGCCATGGCTGTGGATGAGTCAGGAGCGGAGAGACGGATAGTCGAGGTCGCTCGAGCCAACTGCGTCAGTCTGTGTGCGTAACGTCTATGCCAGCCTGCGGCTGCTTTTCTCGTCACGCCCACACGTCGCCCCGCGCCTAACGTGGCCGCGGGCTCCAACCGCGCGGGGCGGTGCCGCGAACCGCTCTCCCGGTCTCGTCGCCAATGGAGCGACACCGATGAACTCCCTCCCTGCGAGATAGGCGTTGCGTTGCTCTCCTCGTGATAGCGGTGATCGCGCTTGTGGTACGAGCGTGTGGCCCCGGGACTTCCGTCAGCGTCGGCGTCGCGTATCCGTGTAGGTATGGGCGTAGCCTATCCCGGTGGGTACTGGCCCGGATCGCCGGTTGGAGGCGTCTGGGTAGGCGGCCCGGCGTACTAAACGACGACACGCTGACGGCCGACCGGAGAGCGTCACCGGGCTCGCGGGTTTCGTGGCTCCGCCAACTGGCGCGGCCCGTTCCCGAACACCGGCGTGGTCGGTCTCGCGATCCGGACGATATCAATAGCGGATGACCGCCCGCCGGCAAAGACTCCGATCCAGCGCTCGCCTACTCGCGACCGTGTTACTCGTGGCGCCGGCAGCGCCCGCGGCGAACGCCGTCGCACAGGAGCACGCCGAGCTCACCACGCCGCCTAACGGCGACAACCAGAAGGCCGAGGTGTCCCAGTGGATCGGTCTCGTCAAGGTCACGATTGCCTATCACAGTCCACGGGTGCACTTCCAGGGGCGCGAGCGCACCGGTCACATCTGGGGCGAGCTGATCCCCTACGGGCTGTACGACGAAGGCTTCGGCCCGTCGCAGGCGGCGCCGTGGCGCGCGGGTGCGAACGAGAGCACGACCCTCACCGTGTCGCACGACGTGCAGGTGGATGGTACGCCGCTCAAGGCCGGCACGTACGCGCTGTTTCTCGAGCTGGCGAAGACCGGCCCGTGGACGTGGATCCTCTCCTCGACCCCGGGCTGGGGCGCGTTTCAGTACGACTCGAACGACGTCGTGCGCCGTGTTGCCGCCACGCCGCAGGACGCTCCCTTCACGGAATTCCTCACGTACGCCTTCGACAACCGGCTGCCCAACTCGGCTACCGCGTACCTGCACTGGGAGAACAAACGCATCCCGTTGCGCATCGACGTGCCTAACGTGAACGAGCTGTACGCGGCGCAGATGGGCAAGGACCTCCGTGCGTGGGCCGGGTTCAACTACCAGAACTGGCAGGCCGCGGCGCAGTTCGCCGCCGCGAACAGGGTGGATCTGGACGAGGCGCTCGTGTGGGCGGACAAGGCGATCTCGGAACCCTTCAGGAATGCAGCGCTCGGCCGCGCCGACTTCTCCACGCTGCAAACGAAAGCGGCGGTGCTGACCGCAATGGGACGTGATGCGGATGCCGACACCGTCATGGACCGCGCCATCCAGCTTCCGGAGACCGACGCGCGGTCGGTTCATCAATACGGTGCGCGGCTGCTCGCCGCCGGCCGGAAAGACCGGGCGATGCGCGTATTCGAGGCCAACCGTCGACTCCATCCAGCCGACAAGTTCTGGCCGTACGTCGGGCTCGCGCGTGGTTACACCGCACTCGGCGACCGAAAGGCGGCGATCGCCAGCTGGGACGTTGCGCTCAAGCACGTTCCACCTGATCAGCAGGCGAATGTGCCCAACATCGAGAAGGCGGTTCAGTCGCTCAAGTCGAGCCGCTGATCCTGTGTTGCCATTGACTCGCCGGTCACGCTCGTACAGCGTGTCAGGCTATGCATCTGGATCACGATGTCGTCTGTCCTACCCTCATCGGTAGGGAACCACAGCTCGCCGGTCTGCGACGCATTCTCACACGTGCGCGGGATGGGACTGGTGGTGTCGCTCTGATCGTTGGCGAAGCGGGAGTCGGCAAATCGCGGCTGCTCCGCGCGATGACCGACGAGGCCCGCGAGTCCGGCTTCTTCGTGTTGAGCGGCGCGTGCTTCGAGGCCGAACGGTCTATTCCATACGCGCCGCTGCTGGATCTCGTCCGGCTGTTCGCGGGCGGTGCCTCGCCCGCCGTCGTGGCGCACGTGCTCGCGCCGGCGGCGTCTGAGCTGGTGACAATCTTTCCGGAGCTCGCTCCCGTTCTCGCCGACGCGACGCCGAACGCCACGGCCGATCCCGAAACCAACAAGCGCCGGCTGTTTCACGCGCTGGCGCAAATGATCACGACGCTGGCTCGCACTCAGCCCGTTCTCGTCACGTTCGAGGATGTGCATTGGAGTGACGACGCCACGCTCGAGCTGGTGTTTCACCTGGCGCGGAGTCACAGCACGCAGCCCGTCGTCATCGCGCTGACCTATCGCGCCGAGGAAGCAGGTCCGCAGCTGACCCGCCTCGTGGCGGACCTCGAGCGCGCGCGTGTCGTGTCGGAGCTGCCTGTGGAGCGACTCGGTCGCGGTGACGTCGGCGCGATGCTGCAGGCGATCTTCGGCCCGCGGGATACCCTCGGCGACGAGTTCCTGCATCTCCTGCACGGGCTCACGGAAGGCAACCCGTTTTTCGTCGAGGAGACGCTCAAGTCGCTCATCGTTGGTGGTGACCTCGCGCGCACCGGCGGCGCGTGGCACGCGCGGCCACTCGAGCGTGTGCGCGTGCCGAAGACGGCCGTCGAAGCCGTGCGTCGGCGCCTGGCCGCGCTCACGATTCCGGCGCGCGACGTTGCCTCCACCGCTGCCGTCGCCGGACGTCGCTTCGACTTCGGGTTGCTGCAGACCCTCACGCACCACGACGAGAAGGAATTGCTCGCGCTCGTGAAGGAGTTGATCGCGGCGCAGCTCGTCGTGGAGGAGTCGGCAGAACGCTTCGCGTTCCGTCACGCGCTCACGCGCGAGGCCATCTATGCAGAGCTGCTCGCTCGCGAGCGGGTCGCGCTGCACCGCGAGGTAGCGGCCGCGCTGGAGCGGCAGCATGCGCAGGCGCTCGACGGTGTGGTCGAGGCGCTCGCATACCACTCGTGGGAGGCGGGAGACTGGCCACGCGCCGCGGACTATGCCGCTCGCGCTGGCGTGCATGCCGCTGCGCTGTCCGCCCCGCGTGAGGCGGTGGCGCATCTCGATCGCGCGTTCACGGCGTCCGAGCGCGCGGGCGTGGAACCGACCTTCGGGTGCTACGTCGCGCGCGGTAGCGCCAACGAAACGCTCGGTGAGTTTCAGCGTGCCAACGACGACTTTCATGGCCTGCTCGAGCGTGCTCGCGCCGCGGGGGATCGCCGCCCGGAATGGGAAGCGCTGTACGCGTTAGGCAAGCTGTGGGCGGCGCGAGACTACGAGCGCGCCGGGGTTTACCGGCGCGAGGCGCTCGAGCTCGCCCGCGCGCTCGGTGATGAGTCACTGGTGGCGCGGAGTCTCAACCGCGTTGGCAACTGGTACGCCAACCTCGATGAGCCGCAGGCCGGCCTGCCGCATCACGAGGAAGCACTCGCCATCTTCGAGCGACTCGGGGACAAGACCGGGGTGGCGGAGACGGTCGACCTGATCGCGATGGGCCATCACGTCGGCGGCGAGGAGCCCGCCGCGGCGTCGTACTACGAGCGTTCGGTGAAGCTCTTCAGCGAGATGGACGACCGGCGCGGCCTCGCGAACGCCCTGGCGCTGCTCGCGTTATGCGGCCCGTCGTACCAGTCGTCGTCGACCACGCCGTTCTTGAGCGCCATCGTGTCGGACGAGCTCCGGGTCATGCGCTCGGTACGCCTGGCTCAGGAGATCGGATGGCGTGCCGGCGAAGTGTTCATCCGGTTCATTCTGGGCGACTGTCTCCTGTCGTATGGCGAGTACGACCGCGCGATCCCGCTCGCCCGTGAAGCGTTGTCCCAGGCCGAGGAGATCGAACATCTCCAATGGATGAGCGGCACGCTGCGGATGCTCGGCGCCCTGTCGCTCGATCTGCTCGCGCCTGACGTGGCGCGCGAGCATCTGGAGTCGGCTCACCAGATCGCGCAGCGTATCGGGTCGCGGGTGTGGATCCGATGGACGGCGGCGCCCCTGGCGGTGGCACGGGCACGGACCTCGAGTCTGCCCGAGGCGATTGAGGTTTTGGATCGCGCGGCCCGCGTCGCCGGGTCCGCGGCAGCGGCGGGCGCGCCGGCCGGCCCGTCGAAGCGATCACCGACACTGGGAGAGCGCCAACTCTGGGCCGCGCGTGCCGAGATCGCGTTGATCGAACAGCGCCCCGATACGGCGCTGCAGATTGCGGATGCTCGGCTCGAGGTCGAGCGCGCCGGCAACCCCACGAGCGTCTTAGGTGTACCGCGCCTGTCGCTCGTTCGCGCCGAAGCGCTGTCGGCGCTTGGCCGGCATGAGGAAGCGGAGGGGACGCTCGAGGTGGCGCGTGCGGAGGCCACGCAGCAGGGTGCGAAGCCGATACTCTGGCGGGTCGAGGCGGCGCTCGGCCACGTGCATCGCGCGCAGCGAAAACGTCTCGAGGCACGTCGGGCGTTCGACACGGCGCGCGCGCTGGCGGATGAGCTGGCGGAGAAGGTGCCGGATCCGGATCTGCGCGCCCGGTTCCTGGAGGGGCTCGACGCCATCATTCCGGCAGCGCCGGCGCCATCGGCGGGGCGGGCCGCGAAGGAGGCGTTAGGCGGGCTCACGCAGCGCGAGCGCGATGTGGCCGAGCTGGTCGCGCAGGGGAAGGCGAACCGCGTGATTGGCCGCGAGCTCGGGATAGGCGAGCGGACGGTGGAGGGTTACGTGGCGAGTGCGCTGGGGAAGCTCGGGTTTACATCGCGGACGCAGTTGGCGGCGTGGGCGGTGGAGAAGGGGATAAGCAGACCTCCGGTGGCTAACCGTCGGTAACGCAGGCGACAGGCGACAGGCGACAGGCGAAAACCCCGTACTACGCATGCGAATTTCCCCGTACCAAATCTGAAAGTCCGCGTGATTTCCCCGCGGTAGCGCTTCGGCGTCTCCGGTATTCTGCCTCCGCATTCACCGCTCGACACGACGTCGAGCGCAGGCAGTGACTCCTTCGGAGACAGTTCCATGCGCACCACCCCTCTCGCGTACATCGCGGCCATTCTCGCCCTTGCCGCGTGCTCCAAAGCTTCGGGCACCACGGTTCAGGACACGACGCCCACCGCGCCATCGGCATCCAAGGCCACCCAACAGGGCATCACGTGGGGCCCGGCGCCGGCGTTTCTCCCACCGGGCGCCCAGATCGCGGTGCTCGAGGGTGACCCCACGGCGGTCGGCACCTTCACGATCCGCCTCAAGCTCCCGAACGGCTACAAGATCCCGCCGCACACCCACCCAACGGTCGAGAACGTGACGGTGCTCTCCGGGACGTTCCGCGCCGGGATGGGCACCACGTTCGACGACTCGAAGCTGACCGACCTCGGTCGCGATGGCTTCGTCAGCATTCCGGCCGAGCATGCGCACTACGCAATGGCGCGCGGCGAGACCGTGGTGCAGGTGCACGGCCTCAGCCCCTTCGTGCTCACCTACGTGAACCCGGCCGCCGCGACCCGCTGAGGGATGATGCCGCACCTAACGATTCCGACCCCGGCCACTGCCGGCCGGTTTCTCCCTTTCACTTCCTTGACGCCAACCATCTATATGACTGCACTACCTGATACGCTGCGCAGCCCGCTCGAGCTCGATCCGATCGGCGAGCGCGTGCGCGCGACGTGGACCTCCGGCGATTTCGGCAGAATCGCGAGAGGCTACAGCCAAGGCTCCAGTGAGTTCATCGCCCGATTGGGCCTCGTTCCGCTCGAGCCGGTGCTGGACCTGGCCTGTGGGACTGGGAATCTGGCCATCCCCGCGGCGCGCACCGGCGCGTCGGTGACCGGCGTCGACATTGCTCCAAACCTCGTCTCGCAAGCCCAGACGCGAGCACAGGCGGAAGGGCTGCCGATCAGACTCGACGTCGGTGATGTCGAACAGCTGCCTTACGCGAACGGCGAGTTCCAGACCGTCGTGACGATGTTCGGGGCGATGTTCGCCGCGCGTCCCGAGCGCGCCGCGGCGGAGATGCTCCGCGTAACGCGGTCCGGCGGCAGGATCGCGATGGCCAACTGGACGCCGTCTGGCTTCATCGGCGAGATGTTCAGACTGACGACGGCATATGTGGCACCTCCAGCGGGTATTTCCTCGCCTTTACTGTGGGGCACCGAAGACGCCGTGCGTGCGCGCTTCGGGTCCGGTGTGAGGTCGCTGACGCTGACTCGGCGACTGATCACGTTCGAGTACCCGTTTGGGCCGGAAGAGACGGTGAACCAGTTCCGTCTCTGGTACGGGCCGACGTTGCGAGCGTTCGCGGGGCTGGATGAGCCGAACCGCAGCGCGCTGCGTCGTGACTTGGAGCGGCTCTGGACGGACCACAACCGCGCGACGGATGGGACGACGCGCGTGCAGTCCGAGTACCTGGAAGTCCTCGCTGTCGTAAACTGACCTGCCTAACTGACCTGCCTAACTGACCTGCCTAACAGGGAGCATCCTCCAATGTTGACCACCAGCACCAGTCGCGCTATTGCGCGCACCTCGATGATGATTGCGTCGATCGCCGTTGCCGCGACCGTTACCATTGCCGCCGCCCGCGTCGGCATCGCCGCTGCCGCGCCGGTGAAGGCGCCCACCACGAGCCACGGCCCGAAGGAGCCGAGCAACAAGTGGCTCGAGGGTCTCACCGCGAAGCACAAACAGTTCTTCGATGCGCCGACGGCCAACGGCGGCGTTCCGCTCGTGCACGTGATGAACTACTTCGACACGTACAACAAGGCGTTCAACGTGAAGGATGCGGACATCAACGCCGTGCTCACGTTCTACGGCGCGACCACGTTCTACGGGCTCAACGATGCCGCGTGGGCGAAGTATCAGATTGGGGAGTTCCTCGAGACGAATGACGCGACCGGGAAGCCGGCAACAGCGAATCCGTGGCGGGCTGCTCCGGTTGTCCTCGGCATGACGCTGCCGCAGGCGAGCCTCGAGTCGCTGCACAAGCGCGGTGCAACGCTCATCCTCTGCAACAACGCCCTAACGATCTTTTCGGCCATGCTGGCCCAGAAGCGCGGGCTGGACCCGAAGGCGGTCTACGAGGACATGAGGGCAAACATCCTGCCTGAAGTCGACCTCGTGCCGGGCATGGTCGTGGCGATCGAGCAGGCGCAGCGCGCTGGGTTGAGCTACCACCGCCAGTAGGAAAATCAATGGCGGGAGTTTCAAGGGGTCAGAGCCCTTGAAACGTCGGAGAAAGGGCGCTGACCCCTTCAAACTCCCCCGTAGTTAAGCTCCCGC
>JAJKIV010000136.1 GCA_021154285.1 Gemmatimonas sp.
GGGAGGCTCGACTGGACCAGTTCGATCAGTATGTCAAACGACTCAACGAGAAGGAATCGGCATCATGAGCACGCAATCCACGCAATCCACGGAATCAATGATCGATCCGAAACTCGATTTCGCCATCGAACGATTCATCGACGCTCCCGTGCGCCTCGTCTGGGAAGCGTTGACGAAACCAGAGCATCTTAAAGAGTGGTACATGCCCAGAGCTTGGGGGCGTGTGGTGCGAAGCGAAATCGATGTGCGACCGGGCGGCGTCATCCGCATCGACATCGCCGTGGCAAATGGTCCGGAGGTTCCCAACCTCGGTTGTATCCTCGAAGTCATCCCGATGAAACGGCTCGTCTGGACCTCGATGTTGTTCCCCGGCTATCGCCCGGCTGTCTTCGACGATATCCCGATCACCGCCATCATGACGATGGAAGCCCAGGGAACCGGTACTCGGTACGTTTTCACCGCGCTGCACCGGAATGAAGCGGACCTCGAGACCAACAAAACATCGGGCTTCTATCAGGGCACCGAGATCGCCATCGATCAGTTCGTGGAGCACGTGAAGTCGATGAAGTCGACGGACGCGAAGAAATGAACGCCCCCGCGTCAATCACGATCACGCCGGTCAAGGTGGCCGACCTGCTGGCCGAGGGCGAGCGGATGCCGGTCTACGTGCACGTCATCGACCATCCCGACGCGCGCGTGCTGGTCGACACCGGCATGACGGACCTGCACCCGGCGGTGGCGGACATGGATCCCCGCCTTTGTCCGTTGAGCGAGCAGAACTTCGACATTGCCGCGATCGACATCGTCGTGAACACTCATCTGCATTTCGACCACTGTGGCGGCAACCACCTCTTTGGCGGGAAGCCGATCTATGTTCAGCGTCGGGAGCTCGACGACGCGCGCCACGAGAACGACTACACGATTCGAGAGTGGGTCGACGCGCCCGGCGTGACGTACGTGCCGGTCGACGGCGAGCTCGAGCTGCTTCCCGGGCTCCGGCTCGTCCCGGCGCCGGGGCACACACGCGGCATGCAGGTCGTCGTCGTCGAGACGAGCGGGCGCCCCGTCGTCGTTGGCGGCGACGTGGCGGTTCGGTTCGACGAGCTTGGCGAGCCGCACACCGAAGGACAGCTGCGGGTGCGCGAGCTCGACCCGGAGCTGGTCTGGCTCGCGCACGAACACGAGCCATGGCGACCCCGCACCGGCTGAGGCATTGCACGAGCGCCCCCGGCAGAGGGCATTGTCGGTGCCTAACGCGGTATTCCAGTTGCGACCGCTCGGTTGTCCGCTGGAACGGTCGTTAGGCTTCCGCGCAACGCCTCACGTCAGCTGCGGCAGTGCAGCCGGCCGACGAGTGAATGCGCTCCGCACGAGAAGCCCGCCAGCCTTCCGGCCGACCACTCGCCGGCGCTCCTCCTGCTTCAACTATTTAGGCTCCCAAATGGCCGCCGTGAGTTGCGACCCAGGCCTTTTGGCCGTATGATCGCTGCCCGATCCTCGCTCTCCCCTTCGCGCGCGGCCTATGTCCTTCACCGTCCTGCCGGGCTTTCCGCTTCGCAGCGCCATCCTGACGTACTACACGCCGAAGAACGTCGTTGTCCCGGACGTGAAGATCGACGTCACCTTCGAGGATTCGGATGGTGCGTTGAAGAAGGTGTTCGGCGAGGATCCGCTCATCCGGAACGAGCTCCTAGAGCTCCTCGTGCCGCTCCTCCGTGTTGATCTGGCCAAGCTGATGGCGGGCGCGGTCGCCACGACGGAGCTCAACATGGCCGACTCGCACAACGTGAAGCGCGAGGCGGCAGCCAAGTGGCACTCGGCGCGTCTTCCGGCGAAGCTCGACGAAGTGAAGAAACAGATCCTGCCGAAGATCGAGGCGGCCGCGTCATCGCTGCTCGCCGCACATATGGCGAAGCGATCGGCGTACAAGAAGTACAAGGTGAAAGCCGGCATCAACATCACATTGGGCGTGGCCGGCGTAACGGCCAGCGTCGCCGGCATCGTCCTCTCCGGTGGCGGCTCGAGCCTGATCTCGCTCATTGGCATCGCGCGGAGCGCGAGCGAGATCATTCAGCGGTGCAAGGAACTCTACGACGACGCGGAGTCGGTTTCAAAACAGGTGCTGTCGGGGATCCTCAAGGTGGCGCAGGGGTCGTCGAACGACGCCAACGTGAACGCGTTGAAGGAGGTTGCGCGTGCCGCGGTCAAGGCGCTCACGACGGTGGACTTCGTCGCCACCCCCGCGAAGTGCGGGGAGCTGAATCAGTTGTTCGAGACCAAGCTCACGGGGCTCGAGGTCGGGGCACACGACACGGCCATCAAGCTCAATCAATTGCTCGAGGCAAACGATGCGTTGATGGATTCGGTCCGGGCGAACCCCAACCCGAAAATCGTGCGCAAGGTCGAGCAGGCGGAGGTCAAGGTCAACCTGCTCATCGAGAAGGTGGTGTCGCTCGGCGAGCGAGTGAAGGCCGGGACGCGGGAGCACGACTTTTATGCGGAGATCATTCGCGACATGCAGTCGAAGGTGGCCGGCTGGGGCGGCAAGGCGGCTGCACTCACCAAGGTGCTCCTGAACACCGGCATTGGCCTGGCTACCGGGGCTGCCGGTGGCGCCATTGACGGAAGCGCTATCAGCGGACTCCCCTTCGCCAGCAGCGCTTCGAACGCAAGCGGTGGGGGGATCGGGATCGGGAAAATCATCGTCGAGTCTGCGTCGATGCTCGGCGATCTGATCAGCGACTATCAGGAGCTCGCCTCCAGCTTCGGCGAGGAGACGGCCGACCAGACCCAGCGCGCTTACCCGACCATGCCGCCAACCAAGGCCGAACCGACAAAGTGGGCGAGCGCGACTCCGTCCGCGGCCGCCCGGTCGGCTGCACCGCGCTGGACGTCTGCCAAACCCTCCGCAGCAGCGGCTGCCGCTGCGCCGCGTACCCCACCACCGCTTCCGCCCCGGCCTACGAAACCCCTTCCGCCCACGCCGACGCGGTAACAGGCACGGCCCATCCTACCGTTCGTTAGGCTCCTGGCGCCGAGCCTTTCGCCACTCGACCGTCTATTCTGATACGCGAGCCGGCAACGGGGTCGCTTGCGATGCCAGCGGGTGGGTCGTTCGCGCCGGGCACGACGCCGCCATAACGGCCAATCTCATCGTTTTTCCAAGGGCTCCGAGAATGATAGCGCCTAACGCGGGTGTTCAGCGCGCTCTCGGCTCACTTTGCCGCGGGTGGGTTGTACTCGTTCAGGCCGTACACGCGGCCGTCGGGTCCGCGAAAGTGCCGGTACGCATAGCTCATTGCCTCCAGCCGCGTGATCTGACCGAGCAATTCGCAGCCGGCATCCTCCACGGCACGTGAGGCCGCCTCGATGTCGTCCACCCGGAAACCGAAGATCATGCCGCCACTATTGAAGCCGTAATCCGGGAGCGCTGACGGCTCGTACAGATCGAGGATGGTGCCGTTTGGCATCATGAAGAGTACGAAGCCGTTCCCCTCCATCATCGGCGTGACGCCGAACGTGTCGGTCATCAGCTTGTACATGGCGGCGTGCGGGGCAGGGTCGAGCGTGATGGCGTGCCAGGTGATGCCGTCGACATGCATAGGCCGTGTCCTCGCTGTCCCTCTTGTGAAACGCACGACGTGCGGTCGGCTGAGCCCAGCCGCCATCGATACGATAGGAGTCGATGTCCACAAATGCGAGAGCCGGCGCTGCATCGCTCACCAGCGAGGACAGCCGTACTGGATGGCCAGCGCAAAAAGATCGGCGACGCTTGACAGGCCGCGCGCTAAAGCTGTAGACATTCTCCAGCATTGCTGTAGACACCCTACATCTTTCGTCGAGCACGCAACATGGCACGAGGCGGACAGTCGCGGATCGAGCTCCTGCAAGGCACGCTCGACTTCATCGTTCTCCAGACGCTCCGCTGGGGACCGCAGCACGGCTTCGGCATTGGGCAGATGATTCGCGCGAATTCGAGCGACGCCCTCCAGGTCGACACCGGCTCGCTCTATCCCGCGCTGCACCGCCTCGAGCGCGCCGGGTGGATCGACGCCAAGTGGGACCGGTCCGAGAAAGGCCAGCACGTCCGCGTGTACCGAATCACCCCGTCAGGCCGCAAGCGACTCGCCGCCGAGCGAACGAAGTGGGATCGGATGACGCAGGCGATCGCCGGGATCCTCAACCCGCCGCGCGAGCGTGAATCATGAACCTCCCATGGCGCTCACGAGGGAATCGCGAGGTCGAGCTCGACCGCGAGTTGCACTCTCACTTCGAGATGGCGGTCGCGCTTCGCATGGAACGCGGCGAATCGCGCGCCGAGGCGGAGCGAAACGCGCGCCTCGAGTTCGGCAACGTCACGCATGTCGCGGAGGTCACACGCGACATGTGGGGTGGGCGCCGCCTCGAGACGCTGCGGCGCGATCTTGCCTACGCGTGGCGTGGCCTCCGTCGATCGCCGACGTTCACAGTCGTTGCGGTGTTGACATTCGCGCTCGGAATCGGCGCGACGACGACGATGTTCACGATCGTGAACGGCGTTCTATTGCGGCCACTGCCGTTCGACCATCCCGAACAACTCGTGCTTCTGTCGCATCTGCCCAAGTCGATCGCGAGCAGCGCGGCGACCGTGATGAGCGATGGCACGTTCCTCGAGCTACGCGCCGCGAACAGCCGTGCCTTCGCATCGTTCGCGAGCTTTGGAGGCAACCGTGTGACGCTGACAGGTGTTGGTGAACCGACAGAAATCGCCGGTGCCATGGCGTCGGCGAACTTCACGCGCGTCCTCGGCGTGTCGCCGGCCAAGGGTCGCGGCTTCGCCGACGATGAGGAGTCGCCCGCCAGCCCCCGAGTCGTCATTCTCGGCGACCGTATGTGGCACGATCAATTCGCCGCGGATCCGGCCGTCGTGGGCCGCTCGATTGTGCTCAACGGCGTGCCGCACACGGTCGTCGGGATCATGCCGTCGGATTTCGACTTTCCTAACGACGCGGCGTTCTGGACGCCGTTGTCGAATACGCTCGATCCGAAACTCGGAAGCTTCCGCCCGGTGGCGGCGAGGCTCCGCGCCGGCGTCACGAGAGCGACCGCCATGCGAGAGCTCGAGGCCACACTCGCCGTCCTTCCGGGCACGGCGACAGCGAAGCCGGGCACGACGCAAACGGACGTGCGGCCGCTGCTCGATCTGCTCGTTGCCCGATCCCGAGGCACGCTGTGGCTGTTCAGCGGTGCGGTCGTGCTCGTGCTGCTCGTCGCGTGCGCCAACGTCGCGAACCTCTTTCTCATTCGCGTCGCGGGTCGAGAGCACGAGATCGGGGTACGATTCGCACTCGGCGCGGCGCGCGCGCGCATCGTGCGGCAACTGCTCACGGAGAGCGCACTCGTTGCCTGCATCGGCGGCGCGATGGGTTTGCTCTTCTCCATATGGGGCGTGCGTGCCGTCATCGCGGCCGCGCCGCCTGGCCGTATTCCGCGGCAGGACAGTATTGGGATCGACTGGCGAGTATTGGGAGTCGCCTTCGGGATTTCGTTGTTGACGGGAATCGCCTGCGGTATCGCGCCCGCGCTGGCGAGCACGCGACGCGACTTGCGCACCATCCTCGCCGAGTCGGCGCGATCGCTGGCCGGTGGGCACGACAGGCTGCGCCGCGCGCTGGTTGTCGTCGAGCTGGCGCTCGCGATCGTGCTGCTGAGCGGGGCAGGGCTTCTGCTCAAGAGTTTCGTGCGCATGCGAACCGTGGATACCGGCTTTCGCGCAACCGGCGTCGTGGAGATGGAGACGAGTTTGTCGCCCGCGACATACCCAACACCGCAGGCCGCCGGCGTGTTCGCCATGCGTGTCCGTGAGCGACTTCGCGAGATTCCCGGTGTCGACGACGCGAGTGTCGTGAACTTCCCTCCGCTCGTCGAAGGCGGGAGGTTTCGCGACGACTTTCACCCGGAACGCGGGCTCGACGTGTCCAAGGGCTATACGGTCGCGGTCTTGATGACCGCGCCGGACTACTTTCGGGCGATGAGCATCCGTGTACTTCGCGGACGCGATTTTGCCGCGAGCGATAATGCCGCTGCACTGCCCGTGACGATCATCAGTGCGTCGGTGGCGCGAAAGTTCTGGCCGCCCGACGGCGCCGGTGCCATTGGTCAACGCGTCAGGAAGCCTGGCGGAGAACCTAACGATTGGGTCACGATCGTTGGCATCGTCGACGATGTGACCCAAACCAGCATGGCCGACGAGCGCGAGGGCGCCCAGTATCTTCCCGTCACGCAGAACCGGAATCCGTGGTTCGCGCGGCAGCTCACGTTCGTGATTCGGACCGCTCGCCCGCCGCGGGACGTCGCGCCGTCGATGCGCGCAGTTCTGCACGGGATCGATCCGTCGATGGCGATCCGCCGACTGGCTCCGATGGACGATGTCCTCTCGTCGTCTGTCGCGCAGCCTCGCTTCGAGATGGAGCTCGTGACGATCTTCTCGGCGATTGCGCTGCTGCTGGCGGCTATCGGAACGTATGGTGTGCTGGCGCACGACGTGGCGTCCCGCACGCACGAGATTGGCCTTCGCGTTGCGCTCGGCGCCGGGCGCGGGAACATCGTGCGCGTCATAGCGCGGCGGACGCTTGGCGTCGTCATTCCAGGCATCGTGATCGGGCTCGCCGGCGCGGCCATGTCGACGAGCCTGTTGAGAAAATCCTTGTTTCAGGTCACGCCGACGGATGGGCCGACGATGGCGTGGGTGGCGATCACGCTGTGTGCCGTGGCAGCCGTAGCAGCAGCGGCGCCGGCGCGGCGGGCGGTGAGGGTCGATCCATTGGTGGCGTTAAACCGTCGATAGGGGCGCGCGCGAACTTGACGGGCGCCTCCACGCGTCACACAGCTCGCGCGCCGCGCTCGGCCATTCCGGAAACGCGAACGCAAAATTGGAATCCAGGAGCCGTCCGGGCACGACGCGTCGACTCTTGAGGACAAGCTCGGTCTCCGTGCGGATGACCGACGCGCCGAGCTCCAACATCCAGGCGGTTGCCGGCAGCCCAAGGGGCGCTCCCCACGCGACACGGAGCGCGCGCATGAAGTGCGGATGCGGCGCGGCGAGATTTACCGGGCCCTCGAGGTCTTGGTGCGTGATCAACCACAGGACCGCGCGAACGAAGTCGGCGTGATGAATCCATGAGACAAACTGCCGCCCGCCCGCGGCGGACCCGCCCAGCCCGAAGCGAACGAGGCGGAGGAGTGTATCAAAGATGCCGGCTCGATCAGGGCTCATCACCATTGCTGCGCGGAGGAGGACCTTTCGCGTTTGAGGTGTCGCCTGCTCGGCGACGGCTGCCTCCCATGCGCGGGCGACGTCGATGCTGAAGCGCCAGGTGTCCGGTGCATCCGGCTCGGCCCCGCCAATCAGGCCGGTTGCTTCATCGTTGGGTGCGTCGTAGCGGTGGGCGTAGATGGTCGCGGTGCTCATCTGGAGCCAGACGCGAGGTGGCCGTCGCGCGTCCGCGATGGCTGCGGCGACCGCGCGGGTTGACTGGACACGCGAGTCGAGAATCGCCCGTCGGTTGTCTGCGGTGTACCGACAATTGACGCTGCGCCCCGCCAAATTGATGACCGCGTCGGCGCCGTCCAACTCCGTTGCCCACGCGTCCAGCGTTTGCGCGTCCCACCGTGCGGTGCGCCATGGCGCGGCGGTTGGGTTGCGGGTGAGGACAACGACCTCGTGTCCGGCCGCGTGAAACGCGCGTGCCAGAATGGTACCGACTTGTCCAGTGCCGCCGGGGAGTATGAGCTTCACGGGTCGCGTGTGCGAGTCGAGCAGGAGATGAAGTCTGAGCCGGCGCGACGGAACGCTGAAGAATGGCCCATAGCGGCCTAACGCCTCCAGTTAACCTGCCGCGCCCGGACTCAGCGGGCGCGCGGCATTGTGCGCGACGTGCCAGCTGCGGTGGCGGGCGCTCACGGGCTGCGAGGGAAGGTAACCGAGGCTCGAGTGCTCCCCTCGTAGAATGACGGACAGCCGCCTTCGAAGCGGAGCGCAATGTTGAAGCGAGTCGCGTCACGGCGTTGCGTCGCGGCATAACGCATAAGCTCAACTGCAAGCGCGTCTATTAAAAGCGCCAGAGGGTCCGGGAGCCAATCCGTAGCCGGCGGCTTCACGGAGCGTGATCATCAGACGCGGTTGTCAAACCGTCGCGAAGGCTTCCAAGGGGCGCGATCCGAGTCCCGAGTTGTTCCCAAACCCAGCCTCCGTCGTGATACCAGAGTGGGTGACGCCGGTGCAGTGGGCACGGAGGCCACTCGGTGTGAATGAAGAGATCGTGAAACTCTTGTTGGACGTCTTCGACGACTTTTTCGAAATAGTCGTCGCGTTCGTCCAGAAATTCACGAATGCGGGAGGCGTGGTTGCGGATCGCACTCTCATATTCTGGGCCAAGAGTTGCGGCGACATCTTCGCGGAGGAGCTGGACGATCTCGGCTTCGTCGGAGTCGGTGATAGCCATCGAGGTGCGTACGGTTCGCGGAAAGCCGATTGTCCGGCTAACGCTTGAAGTTGAATGCGGAGCGCCCACGAACGTTAGGCCGACGGTCGCGACGCCCGCCGGTCGACGGCGCGCCCGATCGCGACGACCGCAGCCGCCGCCACGCCGCCGGCAATGAAGGCGGCGCCCCAGTAGAGAGCCGGCGTCCGTTCGGGTAGTGGCACATATGACGCGTAGGGAGTACGTCGCAGCCGTACGCGGAATCGTACCCGCCGCCCTCCCGCTCGCAGTCCCAGGCGGCAAGGCGCCACCGCGTTTGAAACGCGGCCACCCAACCGGCGGCGAGAGCGGACGTGATGGTGAGGGTCCAACGGACGGTGCCTGTCATCGGACGGTATATTAGGCCTAACGCCTATAGTTTAGTCTGAAAAACACTGCTGAAGCACATCGGGTTGCTCGGCGGTAATGAACTTCATGGGCGCTATCGTTCAGGCGGTCGGGGCGGCGATCCGACGCGCCGTTTGGTCGGCTCTGCGGTGAAGGTCCGCGTGTCTCGGCTTGACAGCCCTACTACGCCGCGCGATATTACGTGTAACGTAATATGCCCGATCCTACGCTGCTCATCCTCTCTTCACTCGCTGACGGCGCGAAACACGGCTACGCGATGATGGTTGACATCGCGGAGTTCGCGGGGGTCTCGCTCGGCCCGGGGACGTTATACGGCGCGATCAGCCGACTCGAGAACGAGGGGCTGATCGAGCCAGCCAGCCCGACGTCGCGGCGCCAACCCTACCGCCTCACCGCCCGGGGGCGAAGGCACCTCGAAACGCAGATCGCCACCCTTGCGACAGTCCTTCGCGTTGGCGCTCGGCGCCTGCGGAACGCATGACGAGCTTCAGATGAAGCGCGTGCTGCGTGCCGCGTTCGGGCTCTACCCGCGCTGGTGGTGGCGCCGGTACGGCGCTGAACTGGAAACACTGGTCGAGGACTCGGGCGCGACATGGCCAACAGTCATCGACCTCGTCTTCGGAGCTCTCGCTGTTCGAGTCCGTCAGCGGCGGCCGGCGGAGCCGGGCGCGAAATCGGAACCCAGCCTGTTCCGCAACCCGAGCGCGTTGGCACCGGCGCTCATGTCATTTGGTGCCCTCACGGCGATCGCCGTGCACACCCTTAAGTCTGGAATCGCGCCTCAGGCTGACGAGGGCACCGCCGCGCACCTCTGGCAACTGCTCATGGCGGGGCAGCTCCCGTTCGTGGCCTGGTTCATGGTGCGGTGGCTTCCTGGCGGCGGTCGCCGAGCGCTGGCGGTGTCGGCGATTCATGTGGTGGCGCTTGGAGCGGCTCTGTTTCCAGTCTGGTGGTTCAACTGGTGACTTCGCGCGTCGTGACGATCCAGCGCTGGCTCAAGCGCGTTGTGCTTGGCGGCGTCGCGTTCATTGTTTCGTTGATCGCCGGCGTCTGGGTCGAGCACTCGATACCCGTCGAGCTGCCGCGTCCGACCGGCGGGTCGCCTGTCGGCCGGACTTACCGCGCGCTCGGCCCCGATCTCACGGCGTGGATCTGGTACCCGGCGCGGCATAATGAACGAGTCGTGGCCTATCTGCCGGACAGCATCGCCACGCTCTGGACGCACGACCGTCCTAGCGTGATCAACCTGCTCACGCGCAAGCTCGCCAATGTGCGCGCGCATGGCGTCTTCGAGGCCCCTTTCGCCGACTCGACGCGGCATCCCGTGCTCCTTTTCCGCGGGGGCGGGCGCGGGGGCGCGCTCGGCTTCACGGCGCATTTCGAAGAACTCGCAAGCCGCGGCTACGTCGTTGTCGCCGTCGAGGGCGGCAGTGGCGGAAATCCCGAGTCTTGCGTGGGGCGTGCCGACGAAGAGGCTTGCGCCGCGAAACTGATCGGCAATGCGATCACGGCCATGGGACTCGCGCTTGACCGCCTGTCGGCGATCTCGATGACCGACCCGGTCCTCGGTGGGCACCTCGACCTGAAGACGGTTGGTGTGTTCGGGCACTCATTTGGCGGAGCACAGGCGTTCGCCTTCTGCGCCGCCGACGCGCGATGCAAGGCCGGCGTGAACATGGATGGACGACTGTTCGGCAGTCTCGACCGGATGACGGTGACGGTGCCCTTTCTGTGGCTGCTGTCTGACCATGGGTCGGCGAAGGATTCGGTGAGCCGGCAGATCATGGGACAGATCCAACGAGCCTACGAGCGGCAGCCCGCCAAAGCTCGGGTGAAGGCCATGATTACGGGTGCGAACCATTTCACCTTCAGCGAGGATGGCGCGATGCTAAAGAGTGGCCTGCTTCGCACCGCCATGCGCGTCATGGGCATCCTCGGCATTCGCGGGCGCCGGCAGGTGGAGGTATCGGCGTATACAGTAGCGACATTCTTCGATGCGCGCTTGCGCAACGCGGACAGTACCCAAGGCGCGCTCGCATCGTCGGCGTATCCAGAACTCGTCGAGCAACCGTGATGCCGACGGCGGCCATTGCTTCGGCGTGCGAATCGGTCGACGTCGCAGTTTTGAGCGGGAGAGGATGCGGGTCTGGTCTGGTCTATGAGACGGCCTAACGCCCCAGGTGCAACGCACGTTAGGCCGTGGCGGGGTATAGTCCGGGGACATCGGCCACGGAGTAGTCCAAATCGCAGGTGGTGCTCCCCATCCGACCGGCTCGGCGCCTCTTCGCCCGCATCGTCGACGCAGACCTGTGTGCGGAGTCAGCGCTCTCGGCGGCCAGTGGAGTCCGCGACGGCAGGCATCCGCGTGAAGCGCAGGTCCTGCACACCATAGGTAACCGCGCTCAATCCCGTGACCCGACCGCGCGCATTGCGCTGGAATCGCACAACGCCGAAGTCCGACTGAAACGCGTCGTGAAAGAGGGGCTCGATGGGGCGCGGCCGCCCGCCGACCGAGAGCCAGAGCGTGTCGCGCCGCGCGTCAACCGTCCAGACCCCGGCGACAGATCGACTCGAATATCGACCTGCGTACGCCGCCCGTTCGGCAGTATCCCGCGGCGCTATGGGCGCAACGCGTTCATACGCGAGCGTCGGTCGATCGAGCCGACGAACGAGGAGTCGCCCGGTGCTCGCGTCGAAGCGCAAGCGCGGTGTCCAGTCGCCGACCGGGGTCGAGATGACCCACCCGCCGGCGAGCTGCGCGAGCGGACGCGCGGGAGCGCCGGGACCGTCACCCTGCAACGCTACGGAGTCGCGCAGGACAACGCGGAGCACGGATCCAGTCATCGGATCCCACCACATGCCTTGCAGCGCCGTCCGAGCCGCAGGTGGTAGCGTGCCAAGGCTGTCGCGCAGTCGCTCCCCGTCCGTCGGGCCTAACGCGGCACCGAGCACGATTACCGCCACCTTCTCGGCGAGGAAGCGCGGGCTCCACGTCACGCCGTTACAAACAATCAGGATCGAGGTGCGCTGCTCCGGGAAGCGCATGACCTCCGACTGGTAGCCGGGATAGTCGCCCCCGTGATGCACGCGCCGCAGGCCGCGGTAGCTGTCGACGAAGAGCCCGTACGCGTACGTCATGGGGGTGCCGTCAACGAGGTACGCCGGCTGTTGCAGGGAATCGAGCAGGGCTCGGCTCCCCACTACCGGCGTGTCGAAGTTGGCGTCCCACCGCGCGAGGTCTTCCACGCTCGTCTGGATCGCGCCGTCCCCGGTCTGCTCCCAGTTCGTCCGCTCCACGCGCCAGCCGCCGCCGGGCACCGGCGAATAGCCGTTGGCGTGCCCGGGGTAGACCCGCGTGTGGTCATCGAAGACGTCGGTGTGCGTCATGCCGAGCGGCGTGAAGATTCGGGTGCGCAGGAATTCGCGAAGCGACATGCCGCTCACCCGCTCGACGATCTGGCCGGCGAGGAAGTAGCCGGTATTGGTGTACATCCACGCGGTCCCAGGCGCAAAGTTGCCTACCGTCTGGCGCGCGAGCACCGCCATAGCGTCGCCCGCCGTCGATGCGGCCTCGAAGGGCGTGCCCCCAGCGAGGAGCAGGTCCAAATAGTCAGGCCACCCGCTCGTGTGCTGCAACATCTGGCGGATCGTGACCCGGCTCGCCGCTCCAGGGCCGAGTCGCGGCAACTCCGGGAGGTAACGCCGGACCTCGTCGTCGAGGGAGAGCTTGCCGTCGAAAGCCAGCATCCAGATGGCGGTCGCGGTGAACTGCTTGGAGGTCGAGGCGATGTCCATCACGGTCGCCGGCGTGATAGGGACGCCGAGCTCGAGGCTGGCCATGCCGTAGCCGCGCGCATACGCCGTCGACGCATTGCGGCGAACGAGCAGCGCGCAACCGGGACCGTCGGCGCGCACATACGACGCGAACATCGAATCGACGCGCGCACTCGTGATAGAATCGAGCGTCGACACCACCGACGCGCGAGGGCTGGCGAGGCTCTGCGCGGCGGCCGAGGTGGCCGTCGCCAAAACGGCCACCAAGCTCCCGCCGAGGACCCCGAATCTCCGAACGCGCTGCGTGCGATGCGGCATCATGGTTTCGGAATGACCGTCGTCCCGTGCGCATCGTCGGGGTACTGCGAGAAATGTCGGGTGGGAAGCGAGACGTGCATCTGGAGCTCACAGCCGATCCGTTCGGTTAACCGAGAAGGCGTGCAGAAATCATCTCAGCACCGGACACACACGCGTCGGGCCAAACGGCGGATCGAACGGCGTTCGCCGATCCCCTCCCTCGGAGCGGTAGAGGCCGCGTGCGGATCTGACGAATGTATGACTCAGCTCGGCAAACGCAAATCACAGTAGACCTCTGTGCGAGCCGAAGTGCCAGCGCCACACGCGATGGTCCAACCGTCGCCAACCGAGACCAGCTCATGTCAGCACAGTCGACCACTGACACTGCTGAACTCAGTGATTCTGTAGGCCTCACGCGCTACTAAGGACTCGATCACCATTTGCCGGGCGAGTACCGCGAAGACGCCGCGTGTCGAGCGGGTCTCCGATGAGCTGCCGACACTGAACCAGTGGATCGACCAGGCCCGCTTGGACCGGTGAGTCGCCACGGCAGTCTTTATTGGTCGTGATCGATATAGCGGCCTAACGCCTAAGTTCAGCTGCAGACGAGTCAAACAAAGCGAATGAAGCGAGCAGTCCTTAGATCGTTTGCCAGCTGCAACGACCGTTAGGTGGAGGGCGCCTACCAGCCCGCCCGCTTGCTGCCCCCCGGTCGCCGCGGTCCAATGCCACGAGGTGGGCACGCATCGACGGGCCGGTCATTCGTTCACCAAATACTCACTCTGGACAAGCCCGCTTGGGTACTGGCGCGTTGCGACGTGCGTCACGACGACATCGCGCGACAATGCGCCAAACAGTGGAATTCCCGCACCGATCAACACCGGCACGCGCGTAACAATCAGTCGCTGGATGAGCCCTGCCTCGAGAAATCGCTGTATGGTGACTCCACCGTCGACGTAGATGCGCTTTATGCCGCGAGCGTCAAGCGCGGCGACGACTTCGGTAGGGTGCCCCGTCAGGCGTTCGACCAAGGCCCCTTGTGGCGTGGGCGCAAGCGAGCGCGTACTGAGCACGAAGACCGGCTTGTCGTACGGCCACTGCGGAAATGCCAAGACGGTGTCGAACGTGTTGCGGCCCATGACCACCGCGTCGACGCTGGCCATGAACTCGGTGTATCCGTGCGGCTCGCCGCCCCCCGGTGGAAGAAAATCGAACGCTCCGTTCGGGCGCGCGATGAATCCGTCGAGGCTTGTGCCGACAAACACAGACGCTTTCACTAACCATACCTCCGGGTGCCACCTAACGCCTAGAGTTAAGCTGCGAGCGCCCGACCCGCCGGGCCTGCGATATCGATTTCAAGATACCGGATGCTGGCGAGAAACCGGATGCTTTGAGGGCTCGGCAGCTTCAACGTACGTTAGCTCGCAGGCGCATCGTTGGCGGACCGGTACGTCTTCGCGTCTTCTAACTCGAACTCGCCGTTCATATACCGAGTGAGAAAGTCGAGAAGCGACTGGATGGCGGGCATGCCGCGTCCAGATTTCATGTCAGCGCTGTCATCACAATACGGCGAGTCTCGGCTGTCCGGCGCGAGAAGCGCCGAGAGAGCGGCGAGGTCGGCCGGGGAAAGCTCGGTGTCTGCCACTCCAGTCTGCCGCGCCCAGTCGTCCGACTCCCTGAGGCGGCCGGCTAGACCACTGACGTCACGGACAGTGAGCCATAACTCGGGCGCGTTGGGCTCGCACTCAGCGCGCGCCCGCAACTCGGCCTCGACATGGCGTAGTGCGCGCACCCCGGCGGCGAGGACCTGCGAGTAGTCTGACGGCAGCATAACGAGAATGTGTTGCGAGCTAAACGCCTCGAGTTAAGCTGCCGCGTCCTGACTCCGCCAAGCGCGCGGCGGCTTGCAACGCGTAGGAGACGACCAGGCGCCTAACAATAATGCCGGTCGCGCGGTCAGCTTCAACGAACGTTAGCTGGCCGCCACGAATCACTCGGACGGGCCACGCTCGACCGGTGGGAAGCGTCGGGCGCCGTGTACTACCGCGAGGATCTGGATGGCGTCCGGCGTGACTCGGTAGACGATGCGGTAAGCACCCTCGATCACTTCGCGGATCGGCGGCCCGGGTGAGTTCTGGGACGACACGCCCCGACGACGGCTACTCGCGGAGGCGGCGAACCGAGGCGACGAGGCGCCCGACGACCACGCGTGCATAGCGTTCGGAGTCCTGCGCGATGTACGCGCGGATCTCGCGCAGGTCGTCCCGGGCCGGGCGCGTCCAAACGTCGCGCGTCACTCGCCGGCGAGGAACTCGCGCTCGATCTCGTCGTGAGGCACGACGTCGCCGCGGTCCGCGGCGTCGAGGCCGCGGGCGACCTTCGCCAGGAAGTAGAGGCGCTCCATCACGTCCTCGACGGTGGCGTCGTCGGGGACTTGGTCGAGCGCCTCACGGAGGAGTTGCTTGGCGGCGAAGGACATGGGGTGGTGGCCGGTGACACCGAAGTGTGCCAGTCCTTTCGTGGTCCGGAAAGTATAGCGAACCTGCCCCCGCCCACCCTCCGACACTGGCGGGACGAGCTCGATTTCGCCGTGCGCGAGGAGTTGCAAGGGGTTCGTGCGTTCGGCAGTCCACGCCGACGGCCCGGCAAAAGCGAGCGACGTGCCGTACTGCTCTAGGTCGCGCGCGCCGAGGGGACGGAGTCCGCTCTTAATGTGGCTAGGGCAACCGCCGGAGACGGAGTCGGCTCACCGGCGTCGGGGTAAGGCGAACTCGCCACGAAAGCTGAGGGGAAAGGGCAGTGGGGTACTCCATGCGAGTGGGCAACCTAACGCCTTGAGTTGAGCTGCGAGCGCCCGACTCAAGGGGCTCGCGATGCTGATCGGAAGATACCGAATGCTGGCGAGAAACCGGATGCTTCGAGCGCTCGCCGGCTCCAACGGACGTTAGGGAGCCGCCACGACAGGCGTCCCTACCGCGCGAGCCGCACATAACCCGGAGTCGGCGACGGTTGCGCGACGCAGGCATCCAGGCACGTGAGCACGGGGTCGAGCCCAACTTCGATGTGGACCGCGCCGCCGACGCGCACCGTGCCGCGACCGGCGTAGAAGCCGATGCGGCGGGCGCGAACGGTGATGGTTCCAGTGGGGACGCCGGGGAGTACGAATACGCCCGCGGAATCGGTCCGCGCTTCGCGGGTGACGCCGTCGACGCGTACCGTCGCGTCGGCGAGCGGCGTGCCAGTATGCGTGGCGACGACGCGCCCGCTCAGCGCCTCAGTCGGGCGCGTGGTCGGCGAGGCGACGCCGATGATGAGTGCGGTGACGAGGGACGGAGTGTACCGCATTACGATCTTCGGGTTCAGAATGCCGTGGTTCCCTAACGCCTTGAGTTGAGCTGCGGAGCGCCTAGCAGACGGGCGCCACGATGTTGACGCAAGCGAGCTGCTGCCTGGCGCACAACCTGATGCCGGTCGCTCCGGCAGCTCCAACGCACGTTAGGCCGCTCGGTCGAGATTCCAAAGGCACCAGTCGACGACTTGCGGCTGCCAGCCA
>JAJKIV010000137.1 GCA_021154285.1 Gemmatimonas sp.
CCGCCGTGTCGAACATGCTGATCGGGATCAACGCTTCGGTAGAATGGAACGACGGCATGGCGATGATGAACTGGGTCGCCACCGGCGAGGAGGTGAGCTGGGTGCTGCGCGATCCGGGCACGGGGAAGGAGAACATGGCGATCGACTGGCACTTTCGTGTCGGGCAGGTCGCGAAGATCCGGGTGTTCAACGATCCCGGGTCGAGCCACGCCATGGATCATCCGCTGCATCTCCACGGGCAGCGCTTTCTCGTCGTGAGCCGCGATGGCGTTCCGGCGACGAATCTGGTATGGAAGGATACGGCGATCATCCCGACCGGAGAGACCGTGGACCTGTTGGTCGACATGGCGAACCCGGGACGGTGGATGATACACTGCCACATCGCCGAGCACCTCGGTGCCGGCATGATGGGCGTCTTCACGGTTGATCCCTAAGCGGAGCACACATGCACTCAGCCACTCGGTTTTTGACGGCGTTCGTTCTCGCGGCCGCGCCGTTAGGCGCTCAGGCGCGCGACCTCGCTCCGCCGCTCAAGCCATACGTCACCGTCAACGAGCCGGTCGTCGCGCTCACGAACGCGCGGGTCATCGATGGCACCGGCGCGCCGGTGAAGGACGGGCAGACGATCGTCATCCGGGGTGAGAAGATCGCGGCGGTTGGGCCGGCGTCGTCCGTGACTGTCCCGGCCGGCGCTCGCACGATCGACCTCGCGGGGAAGACGGTCATCCCGGGGATCATCGGGCTCCACGACCACATGTACTACGGCGGCATGAAGTTCATGGGCTCGAGCTACCCGCGACTCTTCCTGTCCGCCGGCGTGACGACGATCCGCACGACCGGCAGCGTCGACGCCTACCAGGAGCTCAACCTCAAGCGGCTGTCGGATTCGCTCAAGATCGTCGCGCCGACCATCGTCGTGACCGGCCCATATCTCCAGGGCGCGGGGTCGGGCTTCGTGACGATGCCGGCGCTCTCGGGCCCGGAGTCTGCGCGCCGCATGGTGCGTTACTGGGCGGAGGAGGGCGTCACGTGGTTCAAGGCGTACACGCAGATCTCGCGCGCGGAGCTTGGCGCCGCGATCGAGGAGGCCCACAAGCATGGCGTCAAGGTGACGGCACACCTGTGTTCCGTGGGCTTCCGGGAAGCAGTCGCGTTAGGCATCGACGCCCTCGAGCACGGGATGCTCACGAACACCGAGTGGTACGCCGGCAAGAAGCCCGACCAGTGCCCGCAGGCGTCAACCGGTGAGATGTACGGCTCGCTCGACATCAATAGCCCCGAGGTGCAGCAGACGATTCAGGACATGGTGAAGCACAAGGTGGCGATGACGTCGACGCTCGACGTCTTCGAGCTCTCGAGCCCGAGCCGTATCCCCGCTGATCAGCGCGTGATCGACGCCCTCTATCCCGACATGGCGAAGCAGGTGACGGCCTACCTGGAGAAGGGAAAGACAGCAAATGACTCGGTGGAGGTCGCTGCTTTCAAGAAGTCGATGGCGTTCGAGCGCGCGTTCGTGAAGGCCGGAGGCTTGTTAGGTGCCGGCTCCGATCCGTGCTGCCTGACGTCGATCGCGGGCTACGGCGATCAGCGCAACTACGAGCTGCTCATTGAAGCCGGGTTCACGCCCGAGCAGGCGGTGCAGATCATGACGTCGAATGGGGCGAAGATCCTGGGCTTCGACAAGTGGGTGGGCACCGTCGCGCCGGGGATGCAGGCGGACCTGGTGGTCATTGCGGGTGATCCGGTTCGCACGCCGCACGACATCCAGAACGTGGAGACGGTCTTCCGCCGTGGTCTCGGCTACGACTCGGCCAAGCTCCGAGATTCGATCAAGGGTCTGGTGGGTCTGCGCTGAGCAGACGTCGCCTCGAGCGCAGCGAGGCGGTTGTCATCATCCCAGGAGAAACCCACGGTGCGATTCCTCATGATCATGTACCCCGACCGCGTTGCCGAGTCCATGGTGGCGCCGCCGGCAGATGCCGTCGCCGAGATGATGAAGTACAACGAAGAGCTCGCGAAGGCCGGCGTGCTGGTCTCGCTCGAGGGACTCCACCCGAGCTCGAAGGGCGCGCGTGTGTACTTCCCGGGCGGTAAGCCGAAAGTGAAGGATGGCCCGTTCACCGAGGCCAAGGAGATCATTGGCGGGTTCTGGATGCTCGACGTCAAGTCGAAGGAGGAAGCCGTCGAGTGGGCCAAGCGCGTTCCGGTGACGAACACGGATTTCGTCGAGCTGCGCCAGGTCTTCGAGATGGAAGACTTCCCTGAGGACGTACAGCGCGCCGCCGACAACGCGACGGTGAAGGCCGCCGTCGAGGCCCGCGCTCGTTAGGGAAACAAAGAGCCCGGCACCCTGATGGTCACCAGCCTCTCGTTCGACCACCTGGTTGAGATCGTGTCGGTCCTGAGCGACGCATTTCAGGACTATCCCGTGATGCGCTACGTGCTCGGGCCGGACATTCCGGCAGGTGGCGCACCCTACAAGGTGCGACTTCACCGTCTCGTCCAGCTATTCGTGAGCGCACGCGCGTATCGCGACGAGCCGATGATGGGTGTCCGCGATGACTCGGGGGCGTTGGTCGCGGCGGCGGTAATGAGTCTCCCGCAGTCGTCCAATCCACGGCCGGCGTTCATTGCTCTCCGCGAGGCGGTCTGGGCGGAGCTCGGCGCCGATGCGCGCTCCCGGTACGACACATACATGCAGGTCGCGAACTTCTTCGCCACGAGTCCGCCGCATCATCACCTCAACATGATCGGCGTCCGCAGGGCGCAGCAGCGCCTGGGCCTGGCGCGCGAGCTGCTCGAGACGGTCCACCGGCTGGCGAGCGCCGGCCCAGAATCAGCCGGTGTGAGCCTAACGACTGAACGGGCTGAGAATCTCCCGTTCTACGAGCGGTTCGGGTACAAGGTCGCGGGCCACGCGCGTGTCGGCCCCGACCTCGAAACGTGGGGGCTGTTTCGCGAGGCGCGAGTTTCAAGGGGTCAGAGCCCTTGATCCAGCCGGTCCAGGTTCAAGGGATCTGACCCCGACACACGTCTCGCCCCTGTGTATCACGCTTGGGACTCGGCCAATTGCTGCATCGGCCGGTCACCCGCATGGTAGCGCGCGTTGTACTCCACCCGTCTCAAAGGCGGCCACCATGCACCATATCGCTCGCTGGTTCGGTTTCGCTCTCGTTGCCCCCGCCATGGCGTGTGCCGGCCATAAGCCGCCGCCGAAAGCCGCACCGGTCGCGAACTTCGCTGACGGCTTCGACGCGAACGTGCGCCGCGATGTGGAGACGCTCCGCGCGGCAACGGACAAGTATCACGAGCTCGCGGCGGCCGAGGCTGCGGGCTACCCCACCACAATGCCGAAGTGTATCGCCGACTCGACCATGGGCGGCATGGGGTATCACATGATCGACCGCAAGTCGATCGACGAGAAACAAGAGATCGAGCATCCCGAGATGCTGATCTACGCGTCCGATGGGGAAGGGAAGCCGGAGCTCGTTGCCGTCGAGTACATCGTGCCATACCGCGTGCATCCTTCCACCGAGAAGCCCCCACGCTTGTTCGGCCAGGAGTACAAGCGCTACGACCAGTTCAACTACTGGGGCCTGCACGTGTGGGCGTGGCGGAAGAACGCGGCCGGCCTCTTCGCTGACTGGAATCCGGCGATCAGGTGCTGAGCAGCAGGAACGGGGTGGCGCCGAACCTACCGCGGAGGCTCGGCGAGAAAGCGCTCCACCTCAGGCCACACGAGCTCTGGTCGCTCGGCGTATGTAAAGTGCGCCGCCCTCGGCACTCGAAGGAGGCGGGCATGCGGCAGCGATGTCACCCACTCCTCGACAAGGTCCATCGGAATGGATTCCTGCTCGCCGTGAACGACGAGCGTGGGGACGTTCAGCTGACGCAGTCGCTCGCGCAGATCCCAGTCGCCGTACGACGCCATCACGACGCGATTTGTAACCGTCAGGCCATAGCGAATGCCGGCCGGGTCGGACGCACACAGGTCCGACTTGATGAGCGGTAGCGTGCGGTCGGGCTCCGCGAGCCGAGGACGCATCCCGACCGCCCAGTAGTCGCGGCAGGCTTGGCGGGTGTCCGCGTTAGGATCGGCCAATCGCTTGCTCGCGTCGGCCTGCCTGGCGCGCGCGGCGGAGTCGAGTCGCGGGGACATGTTCGCGGCGAAGCGCTGCCAGAAGTCGCCGCGACGAGGCGGCACCGGACCGAAGAACACCATCCTGCTCACCGCTTCGGGATGCGCCAGCGCATACGACGCCGCGAGCAGCGGTCCGTACGAGTGTGCGACGAGCGTCACGCGTTGCGCGCCAAAATGGCGACGCACTTCGTCGAGATCCGCAATCTGACGGGCGACGACGAGACGCGACGTGTCCTTCGACAACTCCGATCGGCCCGCGCCCCGCTGGTCGTAGAAGATGACGACGTGATGCTCGGCGAGCAGCGCGAAGTCGCCGGCGATGCTCTCGAGGTCGACGCCCGGGCCGCCGTGGATCGCGATGAGCGTGTCACCGCCGTGTCCCATCACGCGATAGAAGAGACGAGCCGAATCGGAGGTCGTCAGGTAGCCCTCGCGAACGGATGCGTCGGCGTGCATGCTCGCGACCGTGCCAGCCGCGACGGCCATTCCCTTCGTCTTGAGGCGCACGCGAACCAGTCGATCGTTCGCCGTCATGTAGAGCGTCGAGCCATCATCGCCGAAGGCACAGTTGGCCGTCGGCTGGCCGGTCACGATCGTGCCGAGGTGTTTTCCGGCTGGGGAGATGACGAAGATTCCGCCCGGTCCGGCGGCGAACAGGTTCCCCGATCGATCGACCTTCATGCCGTCCGGTAATCCCGGCTTGGCGTCGCTCACGTCCGTTGTGGCGTCGAAGAACACGCGGCCGTTCCCGATCGTGCCGTCGGGCCGGACGTCGTACGCCATCCAGATGGCCTTCTTCGGGTCGGAGTTGGCGACGTAGAGCGTCTTCTCGTCAGGCGAGAACGCGAGCCCGTTCGGAAACGTCAGCTCCGAGGTGAGCAGCGTCAGCTGGCCGGTGCGCGTTAGGCGATAGACCCCGTTGAACTTCAGCTCCTTCGCCGGGTCGTCATTCAGACCCTTGAGCCCATACGGGGGGTCGGTGAAATACAGGTCCCCGTTCGAGCGGTAGACGAGGTCGTTTGGGCTATTGAGCCGATTGCCCTGATACCGGTTGGCAAGGATGGTCTTGGTGAATTTCGACTCGTCGAGCCGAGCGACCTGTCGGTTGCCGTGATCGGCCATGACGAGTGAATCGTTCAAGTCGAGCGTGAGTCCGTTGCTGCCGAGCTCCCGGCCCGGCGGATTGACTCCGGTGTATCCGGCCGGACGGAGAAAGATCGAAAGCCCGGTGCTGTCCTGCCATTTGTAGATCGTGTTTTTTGGGATGTCGCTGAAGAGCAGGTAGCGGCCGCTGGTTCTCCAGACCGGCCCTTCTGACCAATCGAACCCCACCGCGAGCTGTTCGATCTTCGCGTCAGGCGCGATCAGCGCGTCGAGCGCGGGGTCGAGGCGCTCGATGTGCCCAACGGTCGGGCGCGGCTGTGCATTGTTAGGCATTGGGCCAATGACCATCCCAACCGCGGCCGCGATCGTTGCCTTGACGAGTGTTCGGCGCATGGCCGGCATCCAGTAGAGTGAGGCGGAAGCGTCGGACGCAGCCGACGGTGAACCCTCCAACGAGCGTCACGACGCAGCGACCGTGTTGCGCAGCGTTCCGATTGCGGGAACGTCGATCGTGATCTCATCGCCTGGCTGGAGCGTGAAATCATCCGGTGGAACGATGCCCGTGCCGGTGAGCAGCACGCAACCGGTCGGGAAGCTCGTTTCGCGGTAGAGGTACTCCACGAGCTCCTGGGCGTCGCGCCGCATCTGCGAAAACGTCGTCGCGCCTTCGGCGACAACTCTGCCGCCGCGCGTGACGCGCAGCGTAATCGCCGTCTCGGGTGGGAGAGGCTCGCTGCTCACGAGGACTGCCGGACCGAGCGCGCACGCGCCGTCGTAGATCTTCGCCTGCGGGAGATACAGCGGGTTCTCGCCTTCGATGTCCCGCGAGCTCACATCGTTGCCGATAGTGTAGCCTACGATCTCCGCGCGTGGATTGATGCATAACGCGATCTCGGGCTCAGGCACCGTCCAGCGCGCGTCCCGTCGGACCCGAATCGCATCACCCGGTCCGCGAACGCGCCACGGCGCCGCCTTGAAGAAGAGCTCCGGACGTTCCGCCTCGTAGACACGATCGTAGAAGCTCGCACCACCGCCGACCTGCGATTCCTCGAGGCGTGCAGTTCGACTTCGGTAGTACGTGACGCCGGCCGCCCACACTTCCTGCGAGCCGATGGGAGCAAGCACCTGCTCGACGCGGTCATCCCCAGCGGACCGTTCAGCGGAATGACGCAGGTACGTCACCAGATCCGGGCGATTGATCAGCGGGTCCCAGTCCTGCCCCACTCGGTGGAACGTGCCGTCATGCTCCAGCACTGGGCCTTGTCGTGTCCGATACAGTCTCATTGGGAGCGTTAGCCTCTCGGTCGAGTCATCGGTCGTTCGTCGTTCGGGCGCGCTCGAGCGCCTTCACGATCAGATCCACGTCGTAGACACAACCGGCCCACGTCCCTCCGCTCGCTCGCTGGAGCGCTGCCCAGAGCCTCGTGTCGTCAGGCAGCTTCTCGTGCGGCGCGAGGTCCGGATGCGGCGCGCGCTCGCGCAGTGTCCGCTCGATCTCTTCGGACGCGAGCAGCGTTCCGTCGACGCCCACCAGATTGACCGAACCCTCGAGCGTCCTGCGATCGATCACGATCTCGATCAGGTCACCGTCGCGGACCTTCCCGATCGGACCACCGGCCAGCGCTTCCGGTCCAACGTGCCCAATGCATGCGCCGGTCGACAAGCCCGAGAAGCGACCGTCCGTGACCAGCGCGACGTGCTTGCCCCACGGCAGGTAGCGCAGCGCCGTCGTGATCTGCGCGGTCTCCTGCATTCCGGTGCCCGACGGACCGTTGCCGACAAGCACGATGACATCGCCCGCCTCGATCGCACGCTCCCCCGCTCGCGCCACGCCCTTCACCGCCCGGATGGCGTCGCGCTCGTCGACGAACACTCGTGCCGGGCCGCGGTGGCGGAAGACCTGGTCGTCGCCGACGACCGAGGCGTCGATCGCAGTCGCTTTGATGACTGAGCCGTCAGGCGCGAGGTTGCCGACGGGAAAGACGACGGTGCTCGTGAGACCGGCTTTCCTCGCAGCGTCCGGACTCATGATCACGTCGTCCGGCGAGACTCGACCACCAGTCGCGAGCCGAGCTCGCGCGCGCTTTCGCCGCTCGCTCGATTCCCACCAGTCGAGCGTCGTGGCAAGCGTGTCACCCGTGACGGTGAGCACGCGCTCGTTGAGCAGACCCAGTCGCCGCAGATGGAGCATCACCTCGGGGACGCCACCAGCCATGAACACCTGGACAGTCGGATGGCCGCGCGGACCGTTAGGCAGCGCGTCCACGAGGCGAGGCGTCGCGCGGTTCACGCGGATCCAGTCGGTGACGGTCGGCGGCGTGAGCCCCGCAGCATGTGCGATGGCGGGGATGTGCAACAGGAGGTTCGTCGATCCGCCAAACGCGGCGTGCACGACCATCGCGTTCTCAATCGCCTCCGGCGTCACGATTCGCGCAATCGGAATCCCAGCCGCGTGAAGACGTACCAGGGCCAGGGCCGAACGCTCGCCAAGCTCGAACCAGGACGGTTCCCCGGACGGCGCGAGCGCGCCATGCGGCAGCGCCATGCCTAACGACTCGGCCACGACCTGCGACGTTGCTGCCGTGCCCAGGAACTGACACCCACCGCCCGCCGAGCCGCACGCGCGACAGCCCATCTCGGCCGCGTAATCGAGCGTGACGAGGTCGCGGGCGAACCGGGCGCCCAGGCTTTGGACCTGACCGGCATCTTCAGCGCCTGCCGCCGGCAACGTGACGCCGCCCGGAACGACCACGGCCGGAAGCGATTTCGTCCCGGCGAGCGCGAGCATGGTTGCGGGCAGCCCCTTGTCGCACGTCGCGATGCCCATCACGCCGCTCGCGGTCGGGAGCGAGCGGATGAGCCGGCGCATGACGATCGCGGCGTCATTGCGATAGGCGAGGCTGTCGAACATGCCTGTCGTGCCCTGCGTTCGTCCGTCGCATGGATCGCTGCAGAACGCCGCGAACGGAATCGCCCCCTGGCGGCTCAGCGTTTCGGCGGCTTCGCGGACGAGAAGCTCGATCTCCCAATGGCCGGTGTGGTAGCCTAACGCGACCGGTTGCCGGTCGGCGCCGCGGACGCCGCCCGCGGTGCTCACGATCACATATTGCGGGCCGCTGAGTGCGGTAGCGCTCCACCCCATGCCCACGTTCTGCGTGAGGCCGAACAGGTCTCCGCTGGGCGCATCGATGAGCATCTCGGGCGTGAGTGGCAGCGCGCCCGGCGGTCCTTCGCCAACGATTCGGCTTGCGGAAACGACGTCGGCGGACCCGAGGACGGCGTCGAGCGGCGGTGTCGTTCGGACGGATGACATCAGGGAAGTACGCTGAGGAACCGGCGCTGAACTAGCGGGCACATTGGGCAGATGATAAGGTCTGCCCCGAGTCAGGTGCCAGATTCCCATGTCGGCGAATGCCGGGATCGACAGGAGAGCCATGCTCGAAACGCGGCGGCTGCGCTTCGGCGTCGTCGGCATGAACCACGGGCACATCTACGGGATGGTGGACGCCATGGTGCGCGGTGGTGGCGAGCTCGTGTCGTTCCACGCACACGAGCCTGACCTCGCGGCGGCGTTCGCGCGCCGATATCCGGCCGCGCAGCAGGTGAGCGACGAACGTGCGATCGTCGAGGACCGGTCGATCCAGCTGGTGCTGTCGTCCATCACGCCTAACGAACGCGGCCCGCTTGGCATTCGCGTCATGGAGCACGGCAAGGACTACGTGGTCGACAAGCCGGGCGTCACCACGCTCGCGCAGCTGTCCGACGTGCGCCGAGTGCAGGCGGCGACGAGGCGGATCTACTCGATCGTGTACAGCGAGCGCTTCGAGAACGGCGCGACCATTCACGCTGGCGAGCTGGTACAGGCTGGCGCGATCGGGACCGTGATCCAGACCGCGGGCTTTGGCCCGCACCGCGTTCACCCGCCGGACCGGCCTGACTGGTTCTGGGATCCGGCGCGACACGGCGGGATCATCTGTGACATCGGGTCGCACCAGTTCGATCAGTTCCTCCATTTCACCGGCTCCACGAGTGGCGAGATCGTCGCGTCGCAAGTGCGCAACGTGCGACACCCGGAGCATCCGGCGTTTCAGGATTTCGGCGACTCGATGGTTCGCGGCAACGGAGGCACCGGGTATATTCGCGTCGACTGGTTCACTCCCGACGGTCTCCCGACCTGGGGCGACACGCGACTCACGATACTCGGAACCGACGGCTACATCGAAGTGCGCAAGAACGTGGATCTGGCAGGGCGCGCGGGCGGGAACCACCTCTTCATCGCCGATCGTACCGGCGTTCGCTACATCGACTGCAGCGCAGTGGACCTGCCGTTCGGCCGACAGCTCGTGGACGATGTATTGAACCGGACCGACACCGCGATGGCGCAGGCACACTGCTTCCTCGCGACGGAGTTGGCGCTCGTGGCACAGCAGAAAGCCCGCATGGTGCCATGAACGTAGGGCTCGTTAGGCTGGCAAACCAGCACATCAGCCGCCCGGCGTTCCGCGACCCTGCGGACGTCGTCCGATGGCTCGGCGCCGTTCAGGCACAGGACTACGTCGGCGGACTGTGGGCGATCGGCCTTCGCACGAAGGGTGCGACCGAGGCGACGGTCGAAGACGCGGTCGCGCGACGCACGATCGTTCGCACGTGGCCGATGCGCGGGACGCTGCATTTCGTGGCGGCCGACGACGTGCGGTGGATCCTGCCGATTCTCACGCCACGCGTGATCGCTGGAGCGCAGGGCAGGTTCCGACAGCTTGGGTTGGATGCCGCGACGTTCACGAAGAGCGCTCGGGTGGCTGAGAAGGCACTGGTCGGTGGCAACGTGGTGCGGCGCGACAAGCTGTACGAGATCTGGAATGCCGCCGGGATCGCGACCCACGAATCACGGGGCCTGCATCTGCTGGGCGTCCTTTCCCAGCAGGGTCTCCTCTGCTTCGGCCCGCGCGACGGCAAGCAGCAGAC
>JAJKIV010000138.1 GCA_021154285.1 Gemmatimonas sp.
CGATTTCAGCCGGGCCGTCCGCTGCCAGCGATGCTCGTGCGGAAGATCGTGAAGGCGCGTGTGGCGCAGAATGCAGCCAAGGCGAAGAAGGCAACGTGACCATCGGGACATCGGGACATCGGGACTGGGGACTCGGCCGGGAAGCTATTAGCACCGAGGAGCCTTCAGCTGCCGTAATAGCCTCCCGGCCGAGTCCCGATGTCCCGAGTCCCGATGTCCCGGCTCTCGTATTTGCGTTCCCAACCGTAAGCGTTAGGCGGCACCGTATTCCGCACGAGCGCTCGTGCGCCCCGCAAGGCCAGCTGAGCGCCTGAACGCGGTTCAGCGGGCCCATTCAAGCTCAACCCGCTACAGGTTTGTTATACCGATCTCGACCGTTTCGGCATGGGTCCTGCGAGTGTCGTGGAACGATCTACGCACGTTGCACCACTTGCAGGACGCCCGAACCGGCGCCGTGGCGGCGCGCCGCCTCATACCGAGGCGAGCGCAACCGGGATTCCGCCACTATCGTGCGGTTCGTGGCTCCTGGGTGCGCTAGAATCGATCTGAGCAAAGGCAATGGACGCACGAACGTACTTCGAGCTGACTGATGCGATCGCCGCGGCAACGGACCGGGGCGAGCTGGAGGCCCTGCGAGACCGCGTCGACGACACGGAGATGCACCCGATGGAACGGCGGGTGCTCGAGCGAGTGTTGCGTTCGCGCCTCGACATGCTGCGACTCGGCGAGATCGTCGTGCCGCGCCCCAAACCCGAGCGCGCTGACTGAGCCAGGGGCCGTTCCTCTAGCGGCCTTGTCGATTGTGCCGCGCTTCGTTCGACGTGAAGGTGTCGGGGTCAGATCCGGTGGTCAGATGACCGGATCTGACCCCATGATCTCACCCCACCGACCAACCGTCCGAACGAAGGAGATAGAATGCGCTACCTCATGATGGTAAAAGGAGACGAGAACTTCAGAGCCTCCGGACCGCCACCAAAGGCCCTGTATGACGCCATCGACGAGCTCGGCATCGAAGCCGCAAAGTCCGGCAAGATGGTGTCGATGGGCGGATTGCAGCACACCTCGAAGGGCGCGAGAGTACGCAGCGAGGGCGGCGCGGTGACGGTGAAGGACGGCCCATTCTCCGAAGCGAAGGAAGTCATCGGCGGCTTCAGCATCATGGAGCTTCCGTCGAAGGAAGCGGCTGTCGAGGAGGCGATGAAACTCATGGAGCTGCACCGGAAGCTCTGGCCGGCGTGGAGCGGTGAGTGCGAGATTCGCCTCATGTACGACGAGGGGCCTCCCCCGCCAACGAAATGAGGGTCCAGCATGGGCGATCCCAATCGGAAGCTCACCGCCGCTGAAGAAGGTGTGCTCAAACGGCTCCGCCGGATCTACGAACCACTCGGCGGAGTCGTGGAGGAGCGCGACAAGTTTGGCCACGTCTCGATCCGGGTGGGAAAGAAGACGCTGGCGATGCTCGGGTCGAACGACGGCGTGCCGTCGCTCGGGCTCAAGTCGGACCTAACGACTCAAGCGCTGCTGGTAGATCGCGGCGGATTCTACCGGACGCCATACGTTGGCCAGCACGGGTGGGTCTCCATCGACGGGACGGTGAAGCAGATGGATTGGCCAGCCATCGAGGACGTGTTGGTCGCTACCTACCGAGCCCTAGGGCCAAAGCAAAAGCCTGGTAGGTCGGCGTGAGGGGGACACCAGTTGAAAGGCAAGTACCAAGTCGGCCAGTGATCAGCCGACGGTGATCGGTCATCAGCTCCCGTTTCCTCAGGTCTCCGCCGCCGGAAACCGCCACGGTGCATGGTGGACTCTGATGACTGATAACCCACGACCAATAACTGGCCTACTTGTTACTGGCATTTCAACTGGTGTTCAACTGCCGTTCCCACTGTTGTTTCATCTACCCGTCTCAACGGCCTTCCTTGCTCTTTAGAAGTCGCACGATGTTCGTGTGTCCGCCGTGCTCTGCCCAGCCTAACGCGTCGCCATCGTGCTTGCTGTCGCGCACGGCTGGATCCGCCCCGCCGGCGAGGAGCGCTTCCACCACGCCGGCATGACCCTGCCACGCGGCCAGGTGCAGCGGCGTGACGTCCGCGTCCCAGTGAGCCCAGCGCGCGTTGGGGTCCGCACCATGATCGAGCATCCACTGGACCGCCCGAACCTCCCCGCGCTTGGCCAGCAGGTGCAGCGCTCCGCCCGTAACGAGCAGGTCCGGGTTGTCCCGAACGAGCCGCTCGGCGGCAGACACATCGCCTAACGACAGGCTGGCCACGAGGTCCGTCACATTGCCGTGCACGCGGCGGCTCCCGCGATCCGCGCTCGTGAGCTCCGCGGCTGTCAACTTCCTCACCGCTTCGAGCATCGGTCGATCGACTCCCGGGGACGTCGCGTACATTATCGCGCCGTAGCCGTCACCATCGGTCGCCAGCGGATCGGCGCCAAGTCCCACCAGCAACGCCACCATCTCCGGACGGTTGGTTCTCACCGCGAACAGCAGCGGCGTCTGATGGTTCTCGTTGCGGCTCAATCGGCGACTCAGCGCCGACGGATCCGTGGCCACGATGCGGCGCACCTCGTCCGCCAGTCCCATCGCAACAGCGGAGAAGATGTGATGTCTCGCGCCATGCGCGACGAGCACGTCCACGACCGCCCGATGTGCCGCGTCGTTCGTACCTTCCCAGCAGGTCGCCCATCCGATGACCTCGAGCTCGTGGTCATCTCCCTTCCCGATGACGTCACCCCCGGCGTCGGCAAGCCGTCGCACGACATCGACGTGACCCGCCGCGGCGGCCCAGTGCATCGGATACGTGTTGTCGCCCTTTTCGCGCGCGTTGACGTCGAGCCCGCGGTCGAGCAGAAGATTCACCGCACCGAGGCGCCCGTTATGCGCCGCGGCGTGGAGCAGCGTCCACTCGTAGGGACTGTCGCGAATGTGGAGCTTGTCGGGATTCGCGTCCAGAAGCTCAACGAGCGTCACGATATCGCCGTTGCGCGCCGCGTCGAAGAGTCGACCGTCCGTGGTCAGAGCATCGATATGCGTCTTGAGCGCGCGCCAGCTCGCGAAGCCGTACTGCCTCGCAACGTCGAACTGCGCGTCGGCGAGCTGCGCGGATGGCGTCGCGACCCGCAGCTCATCGAGCCGCCGCTTCGCCTGCTTGCGAAGCCAGTCGAGGTTCGGGTTGTCCGGCAGGGACAATGCGCCGGACGCGGACCGCGTCTCGTCAGGCATGAGCACCTCCATTCCTTCGAAAAGGCGTGGGCCCTTTCATGACGCCCGTGTCCGCAGGGAGGGCGAGGAATAGAAGGCGATTGTGAGAGCGAACCGGGGTGGGTTGAACCCTTTACGCGGACCGTCGGCCGCCCCTGCGGCGCTCCCGAACGCTATGACGAGCGCGTGAGCCCGACAAGTAGGAACCAGCGACCGGCTGGCGTAGCTTCCAGTGCGATGTAGAGAACCAGCGCCCGGCTCCGACTTCTCTTTGAACGCGCCGGGCACGCTGCCGCGGGCGCAACAACCACCAGGAGACGACCCATGCGCTACATGCTCATGATGAACGCGCCACGCGGAACCGGAGACTACGCCGTCAACGCCTGGTCGCCCGACGACCTCAAGGCCCACATCGGGTTCATGTTCGCGCTCAACAAGGAGCTTTCCGAGTCCGGTGAGCTCGTGGGCGCCGAAGGCCTCGCGGCACCCGGTGAAGCGAAGATCGTCCGCGCCGCCAAGAACGGAGTTCCGGTGGTCACCGACGGACCCTTCCCCGAGGCGAAGGAATTCCTCGCCGGTTACTGGATCGTGGACGTCGACAAACCACAGCGCGCGTACGAGATCGCCGCGAAAGCGTCGTCCGCGCCCGGGCCCGGTGGCGCGCCGCTCATCATCCCGATCGAGGTGCGACAGGTCATGAGCGCGCCGCCGGACATGTGATCGAGTCGCGGTGAAAGAATCCGCCGACGCTTCGCTCGGGCACCTGCTGCGCGACCTCGCGCCTCAGGTGCTCGGCGCGGTCGCTCGACGCCACGAGGATTTCGCCGCAGCCGAAGACGCCGTACAGGAAGCACTCATCGCCGCGGCGACGCAGTGGCCCGCCGAAGGCATCCCGTCGAATCCGCGGGGTTGGCTCTACCAGATCGCCGTTAGGCGGCTCACTGACGAGGTGCGACGCCACATCGCGCGCCGCCGCCGCGAAGACACCGTAGCCACCGAACGTTCGGCCATCGAGACAGTGGTGCCCACGGTCTTCGGCGAGATCGGGGCCGACGAGGATGACACGCTCACGCTGCTGTTCATGTGCTGTCATCCGTCGTTGACGCCGGCCACAGCCATCGCGCTGACGCTGCGCGCCGTCGGCGGCCTCACGACGTCGGAGATCGCGAGCGCGTTTCTCGTGCCCGAGGCGACGATGGCGCAGCGCATCAGTCGCGCGAAGCAGACCATCAAGACGTCGAAGGTCGCGTTCCGGCTACCTAACGACTCGGAGCGAGCCGCACGACTCGCCGTGGTGCTCCAGGTGCTGTACCTGATCTTCAACGAAGGGTACACGACGAGCGCCGGTCCTGCCCTGCACCGCACCGACCTGTCCAATGAAGCGATCCGCCTGACGCGGCTACTCCACGCGATGCTTCCGGCCGACAACGAGGTGACGGGGCTGCTCGCGCTCATGTTGCTCACGGACGCGCGCCGTGCCGCGCGAACAGCACCTCATGGTGAGCTGATCCCGCTGGACGAGCAGGATCGCACACTGTGGGATAGAAGCCTGATCGCGGAAGGCGTGGCGCTCATCTCGAGCGCGTTGCCGCGCGGCGAGGTGGGTGCGTATCAGCTTCAGGCGGCCATAGCGGCGGTCCATGACGAGGCCACTCGCGTGGAGGATACCGACTGGCCACAGATTCTCGCGTTGTACGGGGTGCTCCGCGAGCTGTCGGACAACCCGATGGTGAAGCTGAGTTACGCAATCGCGGCGGCGATGGTGCACGGCCCACAGGCGGGGCTCGAGCTGCTCGCGGAGATCGAGGGCGACGCTCGCGTAACGGAGCACCATCGGCTGGATGCCGTGCGCGCACATCTCCTCGAGCGCGCCGGCGATCGCGAGCAGGCCATCACCTATTACCGCCGCGCCGCCGATCGAACGGCAAGCATCCCGGAGCGGGATTACCTAACGACGAAGGCCGCTCGGCTGGCGCGTTAATCGGGACATCGGGTCCCGATGTCCCGATGTCCCGAGTCCGTTCACCGCCCCGACGTTAACCCGTTCCACGTCATACCGACGCCGAGCTGTGTCGCGCCTCCCTGGCTCTTCATCACTCGCTGAAAGCCGAGGTTCGCGCCAACACCGGACGTTCCGAACTGAAGACCAACGCCGCCGCCGATCATGAACGAGATCGCGCCGTGCGACGTCGGCTCCTCGTCCACATCCGCGTAGGCGACGTTGTTGAGGCGACCGTACGCGAGCCCGGGCGTCAGAAACGGCATGATGCGGACAGAGCCGCTTTGCAGCGCGAGCCCCGTGGGTAGACTCGCCGCGGCCGCGATCGCGTTCTCGCCCTGACGCGGCGAATAGCCAACGCTCGCGTCGAACCCGACGATGAATCGCCCGTCGCTACCGGACGACGACGACTGCTTGCCGTGCGCCGGCCCATCATCCCCGTTGAGCGACCGGTTGGTGATCATGCTTCGCATGCTGCCGCCGATCATGATGTCGCCGGCGCAGTCGTCGTCGCCACCTTGCCACTCCGCGCCGCAGCTCGCGGAGAGGTAGCCTAACGTCGCACCGAGCCGCATGCGACCGCGCGGGACTTCGACGCTGAGCGCGTAGCTCGTGAGCGTGAGCGCCCCTTCGCCCCTCGAGGTGTGCCCGAGGCGGCCGAGCAGCGACACGCCGGATTTGCGCGCCAGCGAATCAGACACCGGCGGCAACGGCGGCAGGCCGCCTACCGGTGTGTACAGGAGTGCGACGTACGCCGACTGTTCGTCGGCACTCTGCGCGGCGGCGGAACTGGCCGCCGCGCAGCACCCCACGAGCGCGAGCGCAAGCATGACGCGCGCAACTGGAATGGGTGAATCGTGCAAGTCGAATGACATGTGAGTCCTCGAGGAAATCGTGAATGGTCGGGTGAGCCGCGCGTGCCTGGTCGTCAGCGCTTGAAGCTGTATGCCTTGACTCGGTCTGAACCGGCGAGGTCCATCGTCAGGCTGATCGTTCCCTTGTTGATGGTCCCCGAGACCTCGCCGCCGTCATCGGACGCCGAGAGCACGATGTCCTCGCCATCGATCTCGTAGCTCCCCTCGACGGACCACGTTTGCTGCGTCGTGACGTCGTCGAGCGTCACCTGCACGCCCAGCTTCATGGACCAGCCGTCCGTGGCATCGAGGTTGATCACGCCGCTCTTCACGACGACGATCCTCTGGTTGTAGAAGCGCGTGTTCACCGGGTCGAGCCACGGGCCGTGGTAGACCTCGACAGGGAGTTGATTCTCGTCGATCGTGCGCAGGTTGTAGTCTCCGTCGACCGTCTTGGTCGCGGGTCCGGTGGCCTTGTCGCCGCCGCCGTTCCCACCACAGGCGACGGTCACGAGCACTGCGGTCGCCAGGAGCAGCGAGGCAACACGGTGTATGCGGGCAGGCCGCACGAAGGCGGCACGTCGTTGCGATGTCATGGTAGTCCTCTATGTCGTGCACGGTGATCTGAATGGAGGTGCCGCCGGCCAGGCCGGACGGATTGAATCGTTAGGTGCGCATCAGCCGCGACGCGGCGCTGGCCGCCAGGTCATGCCGATACGCAGGCGGATGGACGTCGTCCCGTTCACGGCGAGCGACGATGACTCGCCAGCGATGTCGCTGTGGTTGAACCGGCCGAACGCCACCGCCAACCCACCGTCGACCGCCAGCGTGGGCGAGAGGACGTGCTCGAGTCCTCCGCCGACGCCGAACATCCCGCCGGTGAGTCGCATGTCGTACTCGGTGCCCTCGAAGTCATCCGTGACGCGGGCACCCAGCGCGCGCTGGCCATAGCTCGCCGTCAGGTACGGCACCGTCGTGACGCTGCCGTATGGCAGGTTCGCCCGCGCACCGAGCTCGATATGTCTGAGTCCGAAGTTGCCGCCGATGTCGCCCGACATGCCCTGCTTGGCCAGGTCCACCGACGCGAACCCGCTGAATGTCCGGTTGAAGCCGTACCCCACCATCACACCGGCGCCGGGCCCGAAGTTGGTCTTGAAGGTCCCGTCGACGTCATCTCCGGTGAGGGTCACACCGGGCGCGGCAATCGTATACACGCCCAACACCAACCCCGTCCGGCGTCCATCGGGCACGATCGGCTTCGAATTCGCCGTCGTTGCGGTCTTGTGCGTGCTGGAGTGCTGGGCTTCCGCTGCAGTCGCGAGCGCGAACATGGCCGTCACCGTGGCCACGCGCATCGCGATCCCGAAGTTTCTGTGGTCCATCGTGTCCTCCTCTATAAGTTCAAGTGTGCGGTTCAACCGCGAGCGCAGAGTATCGATGGGCCATCACCCGAGCCTCACCGCATCATGCTCTTGTGGGACAATCGGTTGACGCGCGTCCTGAGCGGCGTCACCGGGCAGAAGCCGTTCGGCACCTAACGTGGAATCGACCATGGCGGAGCTGCGAGCCACCCCTGTTCACATCCGCACCGCGCGTCGCGACGACGTCCCCGCGATTGTGCACCTGCTGGCCGACGACACGTTCGGCGCCAGTCGCGAGCAGCCGACCGACCCGCTGCCTCAGGCGTATTGGGACGCGTTCGACGCGATCTCGGCCCAGGGCGGCAACGAGCTCCTGGTTGCCGAAGCCAACGGAGAAGTCGTCGGCTGTCTGCAGCTCATGGTCATCCCCGGGCTGAGTCGCTTGGGGGCGTTACGCGGGCAGATCGAGGGCGTGCGCGTGAGCTCGAGGCATCGCGGCCGACGGATCGGCGAAGCGCTGGTAGAGGCTGCGACCGATCGTGCGAGGACGCTCGGGTGCGTGCTCGTTCAGCTAACGACCGACCGAAGGCGGGTCGACGCGCACCGCTTCTATGAGCGCCTCGGTTTCGAATCCACTCACATCGGCATGAAGCGAGCTATCGAGCCATGAGCACCACTGGGACGCAGGGCTTTCGCAGCGTAGTGACGGCGACGCTATCCGTCCGCGACTGGTCGCGCGCGATGGATTTCTACAAGGCGGCGTTCGGCGCCGTCGAGCTCTATCAGGTGGAAGGCGGTGGCGTCGGCCAGCTCGCCGTGAACGGCGCCGAGTTCTGGGTGGCCGAGGAGTCACCGGAGCACCTGAACTTCAGCCCGGAGACGTTAGGTGGATGCTCCGTGCGGATGTTGCTGCTCGTGGAGGACCCGCATGCGATCCAGGCGCAGGCCGTTAGGGCCGGGGCCGCCGAGGTTCTTCCAGTCAGCGAGGCTTATGGCTGGCGACTGGGGCGGGTGCGGGACCCGTTTGGCCATCACTGGGAGATTGGGAGGCCGGTGTAACAACCGAGATGTATGGCCAGCGAATGAGCTCCCCGTTTCGCGCTCATCGCCGGACGTCGTGAGTCCGTAAACGGGCCGCCATGTAAGCGTTCACGGGTTTGCAGTTGTGAGCTTTTTAGTTCTGAGTGCCGCGTTCCTCAGGGCCACTAGGGTGACGGCTCCTGGTACAGACCCAGCACGTTACCCCCCGGATCACGGAACCGCGCCGTGAGCTCACCCGGATCGCCACCCAGTGGCTGCACGATCTGCCCACCATTCGCGACAACGGCATCACATGCCGCCGTAACGCTATCTACCATGATGTAGATGAGCAGCCCGGGCTGATCCGACGCCGGCCGGCCGAGTCGCCAGGCGCCGCTGACCTGCCCCGTCGTGTCGTCGAACGCGGTCGCGCCATCCCCGCGACGGCGAATGTCCCAGCCGAACACCTTCGCGTAGAAATCCGCCGAGCGCGCGACGTCGGTCGTCGGCATCTCGATGTAGCAGACCTTTCCGTTCTTCGACGTCGGAGCCATCGCGAGTCCTGAAGCGTGTGGCGAGATAGTACCGGCCCAGTTTGGTACCGGCAACCCCACCATCCTTGACCGTTTCCAGACCTGCCGCTGACCTACCCGCGTCGAGCAATCGGTATCGTGGCTCCCTTAGACCGAGCAATCCGCTCGAGGTCACGACACATCCGCTGCACCAGCGCAGTACGGAGGAAGGGACCGATGGCACTGCTCAACCGACACGCACGCATCGCGCTCGGCGTCGCCGGCACGACTGCTCTGCTGGCCACGAAAGACGGCGCGACCGCCGCCGACCTCTCCGACTTCTCCGACCGAACACCCCCTCCCGCGACTGGAATGCACCTCGGCGCCGTGCAGTTGCAATCCGCGGGCGTCATGTATTTCTCTCGCGACGGAACACTCTTCCTCGCCGACCCGCGCGGTGCGGCGATCTATGCGATCGACGTCGCCGACACGTACCGCGATACGTCGCGCACCGGCGTCGAGATCACGGACGTCGACGGGAAGATCGCCGCGGCACTCGGCACCACGCGCGATCAGATCCGCATTGTGGACATGGTCGCGCACCCGCTGTCGCAGTCGCTGTACTTCTCGCTCACTCGCGGCAAAGGCAATGACGCGGTTCCTGTGCTCGTGCGTGTGACGAAGGCAGACGAGAAAGTCACCGTGCTGCCGCTCGAGAACATTCGGAACGCGCGCGCGGACATTCCGGACGCGCCCACACCTGACGCGAAGACGTCGTGGGGCGACTCGAAGCGAACGTTCTCGGTCACCCACCTCGCGCTGGTCGATGGTGAGCTGTACATCGCCGGCCTCGGGAACGAGGAGTTCGCATCCACGCTGCGGCGTATGCCGTATCCGTTCGTCGGTAAGGAAGCGTCGACGACGGTCGAGATGTATCACACGTCGCACGATCGGTACGAGACCGCGTCGCCCATCGAGTCGTTCGTCGCGATCGACCTGGGTGGCAAGCCGTCGCTCGTGGCGGGGTACGGCTGCTCACCGATCGTCACGCTAGCACGGGCCGAGCTCGCGGCGGGCAAGCACGTGCGCGGGAAGACGGTCGCGGAGCTCGGCGGCGGCAACCGGCCGTTCGACATGATCCGCTACACGAACGCGAAGGGTAAAGAGTACATCCTCGTCGCGAACAGCAACCGGACGCTGACGCGCCTCGATCCGGAGCAGCTCGCGGCGGCGAAGGCGATGACGTCGTCGGTGAAGCAGGCGTGGGAGCCGGCGGGCGTGGGCTATCTGCCCGTGGCGATCGTGGGAGTCCTGCAGCTCGACAACTACAACGCCGACAACATCGTGATGCTGAAGCGCAACATCGAGACGGGGTCGCTCGATGTCGTGAGTGAAACGATGCGATGGCTCTAGGTATGTCAAAGGGGTCGGAGTCATTTGATCTGGTTCAAATGACTCCGCCCCCTTTGATCTGGGTGGCGCTGCTCGTTGGGTGCGGCGTGGCGAGTGGCGACGATCGTGCGGGTCCCCGCGTCGCCGTCGACCTCACGCGGACACCGCAGGTCGTGGAGGTACGAGGACTCAGTCGCGCGACAGCGAACCGGCTTCAGCGGCTGGCACCTAACGATTCGACGTGGCTGCGGCTCGTTGCGGTGTACGTGGACCGAGGTGCGGAGGATTCGGCGTCTACGCCGGCGGTCATCGGGCGCTACGGCGTGTCGGAGGGTCGCATACGGTTCGAGCCTCGCTTCCGATTTGCCGCCGGTGTCGCCTATCGCGTCGAGGTCGACACGTCGGCACTTGGCGACCGGGAGCCAGGCGGCGCGCAGAGCGCTTCGCTGACGTACCGCTTCGCGCTGCCGGCCGAAAACCATGAGCGGACCACACGTGTCACTGGCGTCTATCCGTCGGTGGCTCGCGTCCCGAGCAACCTGCTGCGCTGGTACATCGAGACGTCCGCGCCCATGGAACCAGGCAACGCCCTGCAACATGTCCGCCTAATGGACGAGGCGGGGCGTGACGTACCGGGAGCGTTCCTCGCGCTCGATGAGGAGCTCTGGGATCCCGAGCGGCGCCGCCTAACGCTGTTGTTCGATCCGGGCCGGGTCAAGCGCGGCGTCCGGACGAATGTCGAATCCGGCGCGCCGCTGATCGCCGGACGACGATATCATCTCATCATCGACGATGGCTGGACGGACGGGACCGGCGCGCAGCTGGCGTCGCGCTTCGATCATGCATTCGAGGCCGTAGAGGCGGACCGTCGGTCGCCGGAGCCCGACCGGTGGCGTCTGTCGCTTCCCCGCGCGTCCACGCGTGCGGCGCTCCAGGTGTCGTTCGGCGAACCGCTCGATCACGCGCTGACGACGCGCATGCTGTTGGTTTTCGATCCGGACGGTGAGCGCGTGCCGGGGGCCGTGACGCTCGCCGAAGGCGACAGCACGTGGTCGTTCACTCCGTCACTCCCGTGGCTCGCAGGCGACTACAGTCTGCGAGTTGGCGGCGCGCTGGAAGATCTGGCCGGGAACAACGTGGTGCGCGTGTTCGATGTCGATCGCCGGGTCGACAGCTCGGGCGTTGACCGCGATGTCGCCGGCGCGACTCGGGCGGTGCGTGTTCGAGTGAGGTGACGGCCGCCCCGCCATCGATCACTAGTCGCTCCGCAGCGCAACCGACGCCGGGACGCGCGATGCGCGCCGCGCCGGCACGTAGCACGCCACCATGCTCACCGCGAACAACACCGCAGTCGCGAACACGAAGCTCGTCACATCATGAGGCGCGACGCCGTATACGAGGGTCGACAGCACTCGAACCGTCACCGAAGCGAGCACGAGACCGGTCAGCGCGCCGAGCGCGAACAGCGTCGCGCCGCGGCGAAGCACCATGCCCATCACATTGTGGCGACCGGCACCTAACGCCATGCGAACGCCGAACTCGCGCGTTCGCTGGCCCACGCCATACGCGATCACCCCGTAGGCGCCGACGCTCGCGAGCAGGAGCGCCGCGCCGGCGAAGGTGGCGAGCAGTATCGTCTGCAGCCATCGCTCGCCGAGCGATCGGTCGACGACCGCGCCGAGTGTGCGCACGCCGTAGATCGGCTGCTCCGGGTCGACGTCCCGAACGGCTGCGGCGACCGCCTTGGACAGCGAGGCCGGATTCCCACGCGTCTTCACCACGAGCGCCAGGCGGTCCTGCACCCGCTGCGTGTAGTTCCAGTACACCTGCGGATCCGAGTCGTCGTCCAGTCCGGAGTGTTGGATGTGTCCGACGACTCCGACGACGGTGGCCCACACGTCGCCGCCTTCTCGAACTCGACGTCCGATTGGACTCGCGTTCGGCCACATCGCCCGTGCCAGACGTTCGTCGATGATCGCGACCCTCGGTGCGTCGGATCCGTCGAATCGGGTGAATGACCGTCCTTCCTTCATCGGGATCTGCAGCGCTCGGAAATAGCCGGGCGATACAGTGCGCGTCAGCACGTTAGGCCATCGCGTGTGGGGCGCGGCATCTTCGATCTGCAACCCGGCGTTTTGATCGTCGCCGCTGAGTGGAAGTCGGTTGACCACCCCGACCGCGGTCACGCCCGGCAGCGCCTGCACGCGATCGAGCACGCCGGTATAGAAGGCGACGATCTGTGAGTCGCTCGGGTACCTCGACTCGGGGATGGCCACCTGCGCAGTCAGCACGCCCTCGGGGTTGAACCCGGGGCTGACCGCCCGCACCGCGAGAAAGCTGCGGACGAGAACCGTCGCGCCAACGAGCAGGAGCAGCGTGGCGGCGATCTGTGCGACCACGAGCGCATCTCTCACGCGCGAGCGGCGCCGCGCCCCCGTGGATCCACGCGATAGCTCGCTCAGCCCCGCGCTCACTCCGCTTCTCGCGGCGTCGACCGCGGGCCACACGCCGACGAGCAGAGCGATCACCACGACGACCAGCGTGGTGAAGCCAAGCACCGGGAGGCTGATGCCGATGCCCTCCGTGCGTGGAAGGTCCGCCGGCAACACCGGAACGAGGGCGTGGAGCACCCAGGTCGCGGTGAGCAGGCCCGCCGCGGCGCCTAACGCCAAGAGCGGTACGAGCTCGGTGATCGACTGCTCGACGAGCCTCCCGCGCGACGCGCCGAGCGCCGTCCGAACCGCGATCTCGCGACGTCGCGACAGCCCGCGGGCGAGCAACAGGTTGGTGAGGTTCGCGCAGCCGATGAGCAGCATTGCTCCGACGGCGCCGAGCAGCACGAAGAGCGGCTGCTCCAGGCGACCGACCATGTCCTCGAGGAGCGGCGTGATACCGGCGCCGATCTCCTTGTTGTCGGCGTATTGTCGTGCGAGGTCAGCCGACACGACGCGCAGATCCGCACGTGCCTGGTCGAGCGTGACGCCGGGCTTGAGGCGCGCCACGGCACTATACGAGCCCCACGTGCGGTGAGTGTATTCGTCGGCCGTCACGGTCAGCGGTGTCCACAGCTCCGCCACTCGGCTCGGATACCCAAATTCCGGCTTCATGATTCCGATGACCGTGGTCGACACGCCGTTCAGTACGATCGCCTTCCCGACGATCGATGCATCCGAGCCGAAGCGTCTCACCCACAGTTGGTAGCTCAGGACGGCGACGTTTTCCCGACCAATCTCGTTCTCCTGTTCGGTGAACGTCCGGCCGATGAGCGGCGTCGCCCGCAGGATCGGAAACAAGCTCGCCCATGCGCGCACACCGAGCAGCCGCTCAGGTTCGCCGTTCACGGTGAAATTGAAGCTCTGGTTGTTTTTGACCAGCGCCAGGTCCTCGAACACGTGATTCTGTGCGCGCCAGTCGCGAGCGTTCGCCGCGCTCACGGCACCACGACCGTCGGCGGTCTTCCAGTGCGTCCAGACGCGCACCAGCCGACTGGGCTCACTGAACGGCAGCGGGCGGAGCAGCACGCCGTAGACGACGCTGAACATCGCGGTCGTGGCACCGATGCCTAACGCCAGCGTCAGCACGGCGGCTGCGGTGAACGTGGGCTGTTTGATGAGCGCGCGAACGCCCACGCGCAGGTTGTGATGGATGCTGCTCATTATTTCTCCAGCGCGTCGTGCGCGCGCTCGCTCGATGTCGTGCCGACGGAGCCAGCCCGCTACGCGGCCCACGTCGCCGAAGCGCTCGCGTGCCGCTGCCGCTGCGGCGTCGCTCGGCAACCCGCGCGCCTCGTAGTCTCGCGACCGCATCGCGAGGTGAAACTCGATCTCCTCGTCGACGTCCGCGGCGATGTTGGAGCGCAGAAAGCGACGATAGCGTCGCCACATCGGCTCATGCCGCTCACCGGACACGCGTCACCTCACGCCAGGCTCGGCGCCGCGCGGAGCACGCGCGTGACCGCACCGGAGAATTCCAGCCACCGCTCGGCTTCGGCCTTGAGGTATCGGCGACCGGCAGCGGTCAGCCCGTAGAATCGCGCGCGGCGATTGTTCTCCGAGAGTCCCCACTGTGCGGCGATGAAGCCACGGTCCTCGAGGCGCCGCAGCGCCGGGTAGAGCGAGCCTTCTTCGACGCGCAGTACGTCGCTGGTAGTATCCTCGACCCAGCGGGCGATGGCGTACCCGTGGAGCTCACCACCCAGCAGAGCCTTCAGGATGACGAGCCCCAGCGTACCCTGCAGCAGGTCGAACCGATCGTCGGCCATCGCGGCTCCCCTGTCAAGACTAGGGGAATGTGGCCTCGGGACGTTCCATGCGCAAGTCGGCATTACGCGCGGCGACAGCAAGAATCAACCACGGAGGTCACGGAGGTCACGGAGAAATGATTGAACGTTGTTGCCTTTGTCGTTCTCCGTGTCCTCTCTGACCTCTGTGGTAAAATTTGCTTGTTGCGAACGGAGCCAGGACCTAACGACTAGCAGCCCGCTGTGCCATCTCGAACAGCGCTCGGCGCCCAGGCGCGTCGTACAGGCGGCCATTCGCCACGACCGCGGAAATGCGACGCGTGTTCGCGATGTCGCTTAAAGGATTCGCGTCGAGGAGCACCAGGTCCGCGACCCGCCCAGCCGCGACCGAGCCTAACGAATCCGTTGCCGCGAAGTAGCTCGCCGGACCCGACGTCGCCGCACGAAGCGCGTCGAGCGGCGTGAGTCCCGCGCGAACCAGCAGCGCAAGCTCGTCGTGCACGCCAAAACCGGGAGGACTCGCCCGCAGCGGGGCATCCGTCCCCACGAGCATGGCAACCTTTTCATCGTACAGCGCCTTCACGAGGGTGAGACGCTTCTCGAACAGCCGCGCGCCGCCGGCGACCACTGCCGGCGACACGTCGCCCGCCGGAGGCAACACCAGGCGCCACAACGCCTGGAGCGAATCGCCGAAGTAGTGGATCAGCGAGTCGTTAGGTACGACACTCGGATTCACGATCTCGGTCTGGACGATGAGCGTCGGCGTGATCCACGTATGGTTTGCGCGGAGGCGGGCGAACGTCGGGCCGAGATCCTCTCGCGAGCAGGCGCCGAGCAGGAAACGCTGGAGCCCCGAGGCACCGGCGATTACCGCCGAATCATCACCCGCGCACGTGTTCGGGAATCCGGTCAGGTGCTCGAGGCTGCGCTGGCCGGAGTCGGACGCCTGCATCGGAGTGACCGGCGGGAAGACGTGCCCTGCGAACACCATTCCGCGACGACGCGCCTCACGCGCCACCGCGAAGTACGCGGCCGGCGGCATCCCATTGTGAACCTTGATGAAGTCCACATGGAGCCGAACGAGCGAGTCGACGCCGGCAACGGCCTCTTCGGGCGTGCGCACGAGAAAGTGTGGCAGCGGCACGGGCTGTCCCGCGAGATATGGACCCGACACGACCATCCGCGGGCCGGAGAGACTTCCGGCCGCAATGTCACGTTGGAATCCGCGGAGGTGACGGATGTCGCCGTCCATGTCACGGACGCCGGTGACGCCGTTGGCGACGTAGAGTCCGAGCAGCGCGCGTCCGCCCGGCACATCGGTGTGGACGTGCATGTCCCAGAGTCCGGGGATCACGAACTTGCCCGTGGCATCGATGACGCGCGTCCCCACGGGGATGCGCACGGATCGCGATGGGCCGGCCGCCTCGATACGCGTTCCACGAACGAGCACCGTCATGTCCGGACGGCTCGATCCTGCCGCCGGATCGATCACCGTCGCGTGCGCGATGGCAATGAGCTGAAGTGCGAGTACCGTGACCATGTTCCATTTTGGTGAACGTGGGTTCAGAGTCCAGACTCTGGCCCCTGACGCTGCCGCGCAGCACATTCGCGCCGCCTGTCAGCCTAACGGCAAAACCACTCTTACGGAGCGCCCATGCGCCGCCTGACAATCATGATCGCCGCGACCAGCGTACTGTTGGCCGCGACTCGTGCCGAATCACAGACGCCGCGCGACTCCGTCGTTGCCGCGGTCAATGAATTCTTTCACGCCATGACCGCCCGCGACACCGCCGCGCTCGCACGCGTGCAGCTCGCCGATGGCATTCTGTACGCCGCACGCGTGCAAGGAGATTCGGTCGCCATCCGCCGCGGGACGTTCGAGGGGTTCGCCCAGCAGATCGCCGGGTTGAAGGAGACCTACGTCGAACGCATGTGGGAGCCAACGGTTCTCGTTCATGGCCCGGTCGCGGTCGTCTGGGCAGCGTACGACTTCCATCGCAACAAGACGTTCTCGCACTGCGGCGTCGACGCCTTCACCCTGCTTCGCTCTCCCACGGGGTGGAAGATCGCGACGGTCTCGTACACGACCGAGGCCACGGGCTGTAAGCCGAGTCCACTGGGGCCGGTGCAATAGCCGGGGACGGGCGACGGGCGACTGGCGACTGGCGACTGGCGACTGGCGACTGCTGGGAACCGGGAACTGACGCCCTCTATCGGGACGACGGCGATTCCTCGACTCGCTGCCGCTCGCTCGGAAGGACACGCGCCTTTTCTCGGTCGCCCGTCGCCCGTCCCCCGTCCCCGGCGGTCGCCAGCAGTTCCAATGTCGATTCCCGCCACCGCTATTCGACGTACGGTAGAAGGGTGATCGTCACCATCACCCGTTAGGCGCCGACCGGCAAAACACCGAAGCGAGGAGACACGACAATGCGGTTCATGATCATCATCAAAGCCGACGCGAATTTCGAGACCGGCGCGATGCCGAGCGAACGTCTCCTCGCCGAGTTCGGGAAGTACAACGAAGAGCTCCTGAGGGCGGGGGTTCTCCTCGCCTGCGAAGGCCTTCACCCGAGCTCGAACGGCGCACGCGTCAAGATTTCCGGCACCACGCGCACGGTCGTCGATGGCCCGTTCACCGAGACGAAGGAGCTCATCGCCGGATTCTGGCTCATTCAGGTGACGTCGAAGGAGGAGGCCATCGAATGGGCAAAGCGCATCCCGAATCCCGAAGGCGTCGACGCGGAGGTCGAAATCCGCCGAGTCTTCGAGGCCGAGGACTTCGGCGCGGAGTTCAGCCCCGAGATCCGCGAGCAGGAACGCCGCCTTCGCGCCGAGGTCGCCAGCCGCTGACGCTGGCCCCACGTGTCACGACTGGGCCCCACGCACTTGCACCGGACCGGAATCGTGGTGTGATTGGGAGCCGTGACGGCGCCCGACACCCATCGCACGATAGACGCGGTCTGGAGAATCGAGTCCGCGAAGCTGATTGCCGGCCTCACCCGTATCGTCCGCGACGTCGGGTTGGCCGAGGATCTCGCACAGGACGCCCTGCTCGCGGCACTCGAGCAGTGGCCGAAATCCGGCGTGCCCGATAATCCCGGCGCCTGGCTCATGGCCATCGCCAAGCGGCGCGCGATCGACGTCATGCGACGCGGACCCATGATGGACCGCAAGCACGCCGAGATCGGCCACGAGCTCGAGTCCAAGCAGGAAAGCCCCGAGCCCGAGCTCGCCGAAGCGCTCGACGATCATGTGGGTGACGACCTGCTTCGGCTCGTCTTCATCGCGTGTCACCCGGTGCTCTCCACCGAAGCCCGCGTCGCGCTCACCCTGCGCCTCCTCGGCGGACTTACCACGGACGAGATCGCCCGGGCGTTCCTCGTGCCGGAATCCACGATTGCGCAACGGATCGTTCGGGCAAAGCGCACGCTCTCCGACAAGAAGGTCCCGTTCGAGGTGCCGCGGGGCGACGAGCTCGCGGCGCGCGTCTCGTCCGTCCTCGAGGTGCTCTACCTCATCTTCAACGAGGGCTACTCCGCCACCTCCGGCGAGGACTGGGTGCGCCCGAACCTGTGCCAGGACGCGCTGCGGCTCGGACGCATCGTGGCCGAGCTCGCGCCTAACGAGCCCGAGGTACACGGCGTGGTCGCGCTGATGGAGATCCAGGCGTCCCGCCTGCGGGCGCGCGTGGGACCCTCGGGCGAACCGATCGTCCTGCTCGACCAGAACCGCGCGAAGTGGGATCGGGTGCTCATCCAGCGCGGCCTCGCCGCCCTCCAGCGCGCCGAGGCACTCGGCGGCGCGCTCGGGCCGTTTGCCCTGCAGGCGGCGATCGCCGCGTGTCACGCGCGAGCGCGAACCGCCGAAGAAACCGACTGGGTTCGGATCGCGAGCCTGTATCAGGCCCTGGCCCAGGTGACGCCGTCGCCGATCGTCGAGCTGAATCGTGCCGTCGCGGTTTCGATGGCCTACGGGCCGGCCGAAGGGCTCAAGCTCGTCGACACACTGACATCCGAGCCGTCGCTCGCGCAGTATCATCTGTTGCCGAGCGTGCGCGGAGACTTCCTGAGAAAGCTGGGCCGGTTCGAGGAAGCGCGGGTGGAGCTCGAGCGCGCGGCATCGCTCACGCGGAATGCGCGGGAGCGCGACCTGCTGCTCGAGCGCGCCCGCGCCTGTGCGGAACAATACCGATCGGCGGTCTAGCGTCAGGCACCGCTGCACGGGTGCCCGATACCCGTGGAGGTGGCATGGGGCGGAAGGCAGTGTGGATCGTCGCGATCCTGTTGCTATTCAATACGGGCCTGGTGGGGTTCTATAACGGCGTGACCGAGTTCGCGGAGGCGCACACCCCGCTGCAGAAGTCGGTGACCGCCGGCGTGTTCGTCTACGGTATCTTCGGCCTGTCGGCTGCTGTCGCGCTACTCGTGCGCCATCGATGGTCCGTGCCCCTCTCGGCCGCGTGGGCGGTTGTGGTGACCTACGTGGCGTCGACGGCCGCGTTGGCATACGCCGGCGAGGATGCGACGATTGGCTCGGCGATCTCCGGCGGCGTTGGTGCGGGCCTGATCGGCCTGTTCGTGGTGTGGTGCGCGCGAAAGGTCACACGCCCGACGATCGTGGAGGATCGCCAGTCCGGCGACGTGCGTTAGGCATTCTTTCGATCCGTAAGGGGTCAGACTCCTCCCGAACCGAAAGCGCGCCGAGGCGCGCTTTCGGTTCGGGAGGAGTCTGACCCCTTACCCAGCGTTTCGACGCAGGAGGAGCATTGTCTCGAGGTCTCATCGCCTTTGTCGTCGCAGCCGCCGCGGCTAGCCCGGTCTCGGCGCAGACGGTGCAGTACCGCTCACCCGCCGGCGTCGAGTACCGCTCCCAACCCGACACGGGGCCTATCGCTCGCGCACAGGCGGCGCTGACGGCGGATCCAAAGAACGTGCAGCGATTCATCGACCTTGGTGTCGCGCAGTCCGGCGCGCGGCAGTTTCGCGAGGCGATCCAGACCTTTACGAAGGCGATGGCTATCGAGCCGAACAACGCGATGCTGTATCGGTGGCGCGGGCATCGCTACCTGTCGGTGCGCGAGCTCGACAAGGCACAAGCGGATCTCACGAAGGGGCTGAAGCTCGACAGCACGAACTACGGGATCCTGTACCACCTCGGCATCGTGCGCTTCGCTCGCGGCGATTTCGCCGGTGCGGCTCAGTTGTTCGCGCGGGCGCAACCGCACGCGCCGGACGCGGGTGAGCTGGCCGGATCGACGGACTGGCTGTGGATGTCGCTCATGCGCGTGGGCCGCAAAGCCGACGCGGAGGCGATGCTCGCGCGTCGCCCCGACTCGCTGCCGGTCGACAACGCGTACACTCGGCGCCTCAAGCTCTATCGCGGCGAGATCGGCCCCGACGCGGTGATCACGTCCGCCGACACGGCGGATGTTCAGGCGGCGACGCTCGCGTATGGGCTCGGGAACTGGTATCTCGTGCGCGGCGACACGGCCCGGGCGAAGACGTACTTCGAGCGCTCGGTGAAGTCGGGCGGGTGGCCCGGGTTTGGGTTCATCATGTCGGAGGTCGATCTCAGACGCTTGAAATGACAACTGCCGGCGCCCGTCCCCGTCTCTTCCCACCATGCCGGTCACCGTTCGGATCCTCCGCCACGATGAAGCCGCTGTCCTCGACAACGTCGCCGACGACGTCTTCGACCACGCGATCCACCCGCGATGGTGCGCGGAGTTCTTCGCCCATCCGCGCCACCATCTCGCCGTCGCGCTCGACGGTGATCTCGTCGTCGGCATGGCGTCCGGCGTCCACTACGTTCATCCCGACAAGGCGCCCGAGCTCTGGATCAATGAGGTCGCCGTCGCGCCGACGCACCACAACCTGGGGATAGGGCGACAGCTCGTCGCGACGCTCGTCGCGCACGGAGAAGCCATCGGGTGCGGCGAAGCGTGGGTCCTGACGAGCCCTGACAACGAGCCCGCGAAGCGGATGTATCGTGCTGCCGGTGCCATTCCGCACGAAGAGCTCAGCGTCATGTTCACCTATCGCATGCAGCCTCGCCGCGACGATGGCTGACGCCGACGTCATCGTTGTCGGCGCGGGGTTGGCCGGCCTGGTGGCGGCAGCGGAGATGGCCGACGGCGGCCGGCGAGTGATCGTCGTCGAGCAGGAGCCGGAGCAGTCGTTAGGCGGTCAGGCATTCTGGTCGCTCGGCGGACTCTTCCTGGTCAACTCCCCCGAACAGCGGCGACTTCGCATCCGCGACTCGTACGACCTCGCGCTGCAGGACTGGATGAAATCCGCCGGCTTCGACCGCGACGAGGATCACTGGCCACGACGCTGGGCGGAAGCGTACGTCGCGTGGGCCGCCGGCGAGAAGCGCGCCTGGCTCCGCGCGCAGGGCCTTCGGATCTTCCCGATCGTCGGCTGGGCCGAGCGAGGTCAGAACTCGGTGCCGCGCTTTCATATCGCGTGGGGAACGGGGCCGGGCGTGCTCGAACCATTCGCGCGCCGCGTGAGATTAGCGGAAGCACGAGGTCTGGTGTCGTTTCGCTTTCGCCATCGCGTGAACGAGCTCACACTCACCGGTGGTGTGGTCGATGGTGTTCGCGGTGACGTCCTCGAGCCCAGCGTGATCGAGCGCGGCCAAGCGAGCTCGCGCAACGTCGTCGGCGAGTTCTCGTTGAGCGCCGATGCGGTCGTCGTCACGTCCGGCGGGATTGGTGGAAATCATGATCTCGTCCGGCGCACATGGCCGACGCGTCTCGGGAGCCCACCCGGCCAGATGCTCGCCGGCGTTCCGGAGCACGTCGACGGCCGCATGCTCGCGATCTCACAGCAGGCAGGCGCGCGGCTCATCAACGGCGACCGGATGTGGCATTACGTCGAGGGGATCGACAACTGGAATCCAATCTGGAGCCGTCACGGGATTCGGATTCTTCCTGGGCCATCGTCCATCTGGCTCGACGCGACCGGAAGTCGCCTCCCTGCCCCGCTCTTCCCGGGCTTCGACACGCTCGGCACGCTCGCTCATCTGCGACAGACTGGTTACGACCATTCGTGGTTCGTGCTGACGCAGCGCATGATCGCCAAGGAGTTCGCGCTCTCGGGGTCGGAGCAGAATCCGGACCTAACGAGTCGCAGCTGGCGGCAGGTGCTGGGCCGAGCGCGGGGTGGGAACGCCCCGGCGCCGGTGGAGGCGTTCAAGCGCCACGGTGAGGACTTCATCGTCGAGCGGCGGCTCGACGATCTGGTTCGGCGGATGAATGACCTGGTTGGCCAGCCATTGCTGGACCTGGCGCGCGTGCAGGGCGTGATCGAGGCGCGCGACCGCGAGGTGTCGAACGAAGACACGAAGGACCTCCAGGTCGCCGCGCTGCGGAACGCGCGACGCTACATCGGCGACCGGCTGATTCGCACGGCGAAGCCACACCGCATCCTCGACCCGGATACCGGGCCGCTCATTGCGGTGAGGCTCCGCGTGCTCACGAGGAAGACGTTGGGCGGGATCGAGACCGATCTCGCGGGGCGAGTGCTCGCGCAGAATGGACAACCGCTGCCGGGCCTGTACGCGGCAGGGGAGGTGGCGGGGTTCGGTGGCGGGGGTATGCACGGGTACCGCGCGCTCGAGGGGACATTTCTGGGCGGTTGTCTCTTCTCAGGCAAGACCGTGGGCCGCACGCTGGCGCAAGGTGAGTAACCAGCAACAAGATCGGTCGCTTCGCGAAATTCGGTTGTTGGTTGGCACCAAGGTGGTTGACGACCTCCGCCGTCGGGGTGGAAGTTCTCCCGGTCGAGCGAGAAGGCACCGCACACCTTCGCGGAGGTCGTATGCGACGGAGTCTGTTCGCAGCGCGTATCGTAGCATCCCTGCTGGCCCTCGCACTGAGCAGCACCGCAGTGCACGCACAAGTCGGCACCATTCGCGGCAAGATCGTCGACTCAACCGGCGCGCCGATTTCCAATGCACTCATCGGCGTCGACCGAACAGCCGTCCGGACGCAGTCCACGTCGTTAGGGAACTTCACCCTGCCCGGCGTCCCTGCCGGCGCGAGAACGGTCCGCGCCCAGATCATCGGGTTCGCGCCGAAGACGATGGACGTCACCGTCAAGGCGAACGAGACCGTCACGCTGAACATCACGCTGCTGCGGTCGGCCGTGCAGCTCGCATCGGTCGATGTCATCGTGGGGACACGCGCGTCGCACAAGGCAGCGGACGAGATCGCCGTTCCGGTCGACATCATTCCCGCGGAAGTCATCGCGCAGCAAGGGACGTCGGAGCTGTCGGCGATTCTGCAGAACGTCTCGCCGTCGGTGAATTTCCCGAGGCAGAGCGTCACCGACGCCGACGACATCGTGCGGCCGTTCACCATGCGCGGGCTCTCGCCGGATCACACGCTCGTGCTCGTGAACGGCATTCGACGCCATCGAAGCTCCCTCGTGCACACGTTCGCGTTCGGCGAGCCGGCTGGCGCGACGGGCGTGGACCTCAACGCGATGCCGGCCAGCGCGATCGAGCGCATGGAAGTCCTGCGCGATGGGGCGTCCGCGCAGTATGGCTCCGAGGCGATCGCGGGCGTGCTCAACCTCGTCATCAAGGATGGCCAGTTCGCCCCGTTCGTGAACGCCGATTTCGGCCGCTACGTGGTGCCCGATTATCCCGACGACGGCAACACGTTCAACGTGAACGGCGGCTGGGGATTCAAGCTTGGCCGCGGCTCGTTAGGGCTGTTCGCGGAGTATCGGAACCGGCAGCCGACGAATCGCGCGTGGCCGGAGGCGGCGGACCAGATCACCCCGGGCGACGCGGACGAGGTCGACGCAAACGGCAAGATCATCCAGAAGAACAACCCGGTGGCGCAGCCGAACCACCACGCCGGCGACGGGCTGGCGAACGATGCGCTCTCGTTCGCGAATCTGCGCCTGCCACTCAACGCCGCGGGGACGATGGAGCTTTACGGGTTCGGAGGGTACACACACCGGATCGGCACCGGCAACGGGTTCTACCGCCAGGGGCTCTCCGATCGAAACTGGCCGCAGATCTACCCCCAGGGTTTCCTGCCGGAGTTTCGGCCGACCGTGGTGGACTATTCGGCGGCGACCGGCATTCGCGGTATCGCGGCCAAGTGGAACTACGACGTGTCCGCGTCGTACGGCCACAACCTGTTCGACTACCAGCTCCGACACACGCTCAACGCGTCGTTAGGTCCGTGCCTGGATACGCCCTGCGCGCCCGGCCTCGATGGGATCCTGGGAAATGCCGACGACCCGGGAATACCGAACAGCACGCACTTCTACGCCGGCGGACTGCGCTCGGGCGAGTTCGGGCTGTCGGCCAGCATGGCGAAGCCCGTCGAGATCGGTCTGCCTAACGCGCTCAACGTCGCCGTCGGCGCGACGTACCGACAGGAGACATGGCAGCTCGTGCCCGGCGAGAAAGGGTCGTGGATCCAGGGCGGTCATGTGAACCAGTTCGGCGATCCCGCGCCGCCGGGCTCCCAGGTGTTCAGCGGCTTCCTGCCGACGACCGCGGCCGACGAGTCCCGCGGCAACACGGGCGCGTACGTGGACCTCGAGACGGACCTCACCAAGAAGCTGCTCGTGAACGCGGCCGCCCGGTTCGAGGACTATACCGACTTCGGCTCCAACCTGAGCTGGAAGCTCGCGGCGCGATTCCAGCCGACGAAGCAATTCGTCCTTCGAGGTGCGTTTAGCACCGGATTCCGCGCGCCGTCGCTCGCCCAGAGCTTCTACGGCAGCCGCATCACGAACTTCCGGCTCGATCCGGTAACCGGAAAGCAGGCGCCATTCGAGGTCGGCATCTTCCCGGTCCAGAGCGACGTGGCACAGGCGTTAGGCGCGAAGCCGCTCAAGCCTGAGACGTCGCTCAACTACAGCGCGGGCTTCGCCTGGAGCCCGACCGACCAGTTCAACGTGACGGTGGACGGCTACCTCATCGACCTCCACGACCGCATTCTGCTCACAGGCAACATCGGCGGCGACAGCGTCGAGAAGATTCTCGAGGCGAAGGGGCTCCCGATCACGTCGGCGCAGTACTTCACGAACATCATCGATACGCGCACGACGGGCATCGATCTCACGGGGAACTACCGGACGACGCTCGGTTCGTTCAGCTCGCTGTTGCTGACGGCCGGAGCGAACTTCACCAAGAACGAGATCTCGGACCAGCGCCCCCTGCCTCCGCAACTCGAGGGTACCGGCGCGGAGCTGGTCGACAAGTTCACGAAGCTCGTGATCGAGAAGGAGCGGCCAGACTGGCGGGGAACGCTCACGGCGAACCTCTCACGCGGCAAGGTGGACCTGCTCGCGCGCGGCTCCTACTATGGCAAGTTCTGGTCGGCCCCGGGGCTGTGCGATGACTGCGAGCAGGAGTTCGCCGCGAAGACGCTCTTCGACCTGGAGACCGGCTACCGCCTCGGCGCCATGCGCTGGGCGCTCGGCGCGCGGAACCTGTTCAACGTGTTCCCGGGCAAGCAATCGCTGGACAAC
>JAJKIV010000139.1 GCA_021154285.1 Gemmatimonas sp.
GCTCGCTGTACCTCGTTGGTGGTGGTGGTGTATTCCGGTTCACGAACTTCTACGACACCAATCGCAGCAGCAGCGACTTCACGAGCGCCTTCGAGGGTACGGCTACCACGAAGGGCGGCGTGACGGGCGGCGCCGGGCTCGCGCTGCCGATCGGTGGCACGAGCTTCTTCGTCGAGTCGCGCTATACCACAGCGTACACGTCGGGTGAGCAGACCCGATGGGTTCCCGTCGTCATCGGCCTGAAGTGGCGTTAAGGGCAGTGACGCGGACGGCACGAGCAGTGGCGGGCGCGGTCGCGCCTGCCCTGCTCGCGCTCGTCACGGCTGCTTCGTTAGGCATCGCGCAGGGGCGCGTCGGCGAGTCGGATACGACGAAGGTGATGGACGCATCGATGATTGCCGCGTCCGTTCGGTCGTCCGCCGACTCGATCGCGCGTTCCGCTCCGCCCGTCACGACGTATCGCTCGCGCGCCGACAGCATCGCGTCGGTGCGAACGCGGCTTGCGGCGGATCGCGACAACGACCTTCGCGTCGTCGTCTCGCTCAACGATCGAGAGCTATGGGCTCTCATCGGGCCCGACACGCTGCTCACGGCGCCGATCGCAGTGTCCACGGACGAGACGCTGGCGTACGCCGGCAAGTCGTGGCGGTTCGAGACGCCACGGGGCGTGCGCACGGTGCTCGGTAAGAAGGAAGATCCCGTATGGATTCCGCCCGAGTGGCATTACGCCGAGGTTGCGAGCGAGCACGGACTCAAGCTCGCGCCGATGACCGCCGGGAAGACGGTGCTGAGCGACGGGCGCCTCCTCGATGTGCGGCAAGATCAGGTTGGCGTGGTCGACAGGGCGACGGGAGAGTTTGCTTACCTGCCGACCGAGGAGGAGATCATCTTCGACAGCACGCTGTTCATTCCGCCGATCGGCACGCTCAACCGGCGGATCGACGGTGAGCTCGGCCACCACATGCTCGACACAGGGAACGGCTTCCTCTTGCACGGCACGCCGCACAAGGCTTCGATCGGCACGGCGGCGACGCACGGATGCATTCGTCTGCGCGACGACGACATCGCGTGGCTGTACGACATGATCCCGGTCGGGACGCGCGTCTACATCTACTGACGCCTAACGGCGCCCGAACTGGGCGATCGCCTCGGACGCGGCCTCCTGCAGGACGGCCGCGTCCTCGGGCGGGATCGTGAGGGTACCGCCGCCGCGCAGCGTCAGGCGTGCTGGCATGCCGATTGGTGATCGATCCAGGAGCATCGATGCGATCACGAGCGCGCCGATATACGAGCCGCGGACGCTCGGATGCAGGCCGTCCGGCGCGTAGAGCTCGAGGTTCGGTTTGCGACGCCAGGCGGCCAGCCACGCTTCGCCAACGGGGAACAGCATCCCGTTCACGTCGGTGGCGGCGAGCGTGTACGACTCGTTGACGCGCTCGAAGTCGAACTGCCGGGTCGCGAGCGGCCACACCGCATACATGGCGGTTCGCGCCCCCACGGCGCGTATCCGTTCGTCGAACTTCTTTGTCCACTCACGCAGGTTCACGCGACTTTCGTCGAGCGCCGATGAGCCCTGCTGGAGGATGACGACGTTCCACTTGCCCTGATCGATCGCGCGCACGGCGGTCCCGTTGGCCCAATGGTCCTCGAGGGCGTAGTCGGGGAAGGCCGCCATGGCGGGCGCCAGCCGCTCGGCCGGCGTTAGGCCGGGGACGGAGTCGGCGAGCGCTTCGACGATGAGGGGGAGGTCGTTGACGTACGTGAGGCTGTTGCCGATGAACAGGATCGGGCGACCCTCACGCGTCGCCGGCTCGGGCCCGACCCCGGGATCGGCGCCGAGGCAACCGAGGAGGCCGACGAGGGCGAGCAGGCGAACCGTGCGCGAGAACATGGGCCGAAGATTTCGCGTGGTTTGGCGAGCAAACAGTCGGGCGTGATCAGACGAGATCCGCCGTGATGAGCGGTACCGCCGGCACGACCGATACGAACACCCTTCGTCGTAGATGCCGGCTTCCCGAGGCTTTGAACAAAAAAGCTGAGAGACCGGCCGTGCCGGCGGAGCCGTCGCTGGGCAGGGAGCAAATCTGCGAACATCAGCGGAATCGCTGTTCGAGATCCGCGTTAGGTCTTGCCGTTCTGCCACTCGCACGGTCGCGATGCCGACGTGGCGACGCGACCCCGACCGATTGAGGCTTTGCTGAAAGGGCAATGACCTTTGTCTGGATGCGTACGATGGGTTCGTAAGGAGTCTGACCCCATACGGGGCTTAAGCACGCAGTTGGAGCTCGGCGGTGGGGGCTGGGCCGCCGCGGAGGTGGAAGCCTAACAAGTCGACCAGGCGCTGCTGGTAGGCCGGCGTTGTTTCGTGGGGGCGCGTGACCGCCCACCAGCGACGATGGAAGCCGCGCGCGGTCAGGGGTACGCCCACGAGCGACCCATCGCGGAGCTGCGGGGCGATCGCCCACCGGGCGAGCACGCTGATGCCCAGCCCGGCCTTCACGAGCTCGACGATCGCCTCGGTCAGCTGCACGCGCGTGAGCTGGCGCGGCTCGACGCCCGCGGGCCGCAACACCTCGCGCAGCACCGAGCTCTCCGTGCTATGGATCGTGTACAGGATGAGATGCTCGTTGCGCAGGTCTTCCGGCGCGACGAACTCGCGTGTCGCGAGTGGGTGACTCGGCGCGACGACGACGACCTGCTCGTCCTCGAACAGCGACGTGCACCCGAGCCGGCGTTGATCGACCTCGCCCGCGACGATCGCGAGGTCCAGCGCTCCATCGAGCAGCGCACGCACCGGATCCGCCGTGGCCTCGGCGACGATACGGACGTCCACGCGCGGCCACTCCTCGCGGAACGCCGTCACGACGTCCGGAAGCCAGTGGTAGCAGGTGTAGCACTCGGTCGCGAGGCGAACGACCCCGGCGCCGCCGGCGGCCGATTCGGCCACCAGATCGCGCTCGAGCGTCTCGACTTCGTGAAGCACGCGGCGCGCCGTGCCGAGGATGCGCTCGCCAACCGCTGTGAGCACCATGCGTCGGCTCGCGCGGATGAACAGCGGTGAGCCGATCCGGCTTTCGAGCTCGCGAAGCTGATGACTGAGCGCGGACTGTGTGAGGTTGAGCCGTCGAGCCGCGCGGGTTTGTCCGCCCGACTCCGCGACAGCGGCGACAAGTCGGAGGTGACGAAGATCGAGGTGCAGCGGCCGGGCGTCGCGTTCGCTTTCAGGGCGCATGAACGGCATTCATGATGAGGACGATGCCAATGTGGTGGATTGCTCGGGACCGGGCAATGAGCGTAATTCAAGCCCGTGACTACCCTCACCACCGACAACGTCGCCGCGTGGCGTGCCGATACGCCCGGCTGTGCACACCGCAACCATCTCAACAACGCTGGCGCGGCGCTGATGCCGCGACCCGTGATCGACGCGATCACGGATCACGTTAGGCTCGAGTCCGAGATCGGCGGCTACGAGGCGGCCGATCTTCGCGCCGACGAGGTCTGGCGCGGGTACGACCACCTCGCGGAGATGGTCGGCGCCCAGGCCCGGAACATCGCCGTCGTCGCCAACGCGACCGCGGGCTTCGTCCAGGCACTGAGCTCGTTCGACTTCAAGCCGGGCGACGTGATCGTCACCACGCGGTGCGATTACACGTCGAACCAGATTCAGTATCTCGCGCTCTCGACGCGGCTGGGCGTGGAGATCGTCCATGCGGATGATCTGCCCGAGGGGGGCGTCGATCCGGACTCGGTGCGCGCGATCGTGCGCGACAGGCAGCCGCGTCTCGTGGCCGTGTCGTGGATCCCGACGAACTCAGGGCTCGTGCAGGATGTCGAGTCGGTGGGCCTCGTGTGCGAGGAGGCCGGAGTGCCGTACATCGTCGACGCATGTCAGGCCGTCGGCCAGATCTCCATCGACGTTACGCGCCTGCGATGCGACTACCTCTCAGCCACCGCGCGGAAGTTCATGCGCGGTCCGCGCGGGATCGGGTTCCTGTATGCGTCGGACCGTGCGCTCGAGCGCGGGGATCACCCGCTGTTCGTGGACATGCGGGGTGCGCGGTGGGTGATCGCCCGCGCGTACGAGGTGGCGCACACCGCGAGGCGATACGAGGACTGGGAGTTCCCGTATGCGCTCGTGCTCGGCCAGGCGGCCGCGGCGCGGTACGCGCTGGACGTGGGCGTCGAGGCGGCGCGGTCACGTGGCTGGGGTCTCGCGGGCCGGCTCCGTGCCGCGTTAGGCACCATCCCGGGTATCCGCGTGCTCGACCGCGGGAAAACGCGATGTGCGATCGTCACGATGACGGCCGACGGGCGCCATGCGGACACGATCGTGAAGGCGCTGAAGGAGCGGCGGATCAATACCGTGTCGTCGCTCCGCGAGTTCGGGATCTACGATTTCGACGCAAAGGGCATCGAGACGGCTGTCAGGCTGTCGCCGCACTACTACAACACCGAGGCTGAGGTGGACGAGGCGGTCGGCGCCGTGCGGGAACTGACTGGGGGATGAGGAAAGCGGGAAGCCTCCCGTCGCCCGCTTACCGCTTCCGTCGCAGATGGGGCATGAGCACCGCATTCACATCGTCGCGGATCCAGCGCTCGGCCGGGCCCTCGCTGTAGAACGCCCACGTCATGAGCGAGCCGCTCACCATCGCCTCGACCGTTCGCGCAAGCGCCGCGACGTTCGTGTTGCGCCGGAGCTCACCCGCGGTGACGGCGGCGGTCAACAGGTCGACGAGCCCCGCGCGCGTCGCCTTCGCCTGCACAGCGAGCTGCTCGCGAAAATCGGGATCAGCGAGATCGATCTGGAGATAGGCGAGGTTCCTGGCCAGCGCCGCCGGCGACTGTGCCAGCTGCGCCATGCACTCGGCATACGCGCGCACGGCCGCGAGTGGGGAACGATGCGCGGCCTTGAGTTGGCCGATGAAGTCGCCAGTGGATGCCGCGGCGGCGCGCGCGAGCGCGAGGAGCAACTGTCGCTTCGATCCGAATCGCTGCGCCAGCGCGCCCGCCGTCACGCCGGCTTCGGCCGCAATCTCGGCAAGTGTGAGCTCACTCGGGCCAAGACGGTTCGTCGCGCGATGAGCGGCGGCGAAGACCTCCTCGTCGCTGACTTTTCTAGGGCGGGGACTCACAAGAGGCTTGACGTTTCTAAACGGTCATATAGTTTGAAACTAAACGCCAACGTAGTATAGACCGCTGGCGCCTCCTGCACCACGACAACTTCACGAGGAGGAACCCACAATGCGCACTGTCACCTACGGCGCGGCCTGCAGTCTCGACGGCTTCATCGCGCCGAGCGATGGGTCGATGGACTGGCTGCACTTCAGCCGGGATGTCCAGGAGTATATGGCGACCTACTGGGCAACGATCGACACGATGCTGATGGGGCGAAAGACGTGGGAGGTCGCCGTGGGGCAGGGCGGGGCTGGAGGTGGCGCGACGAAGGGGATCACCACGTACATCTTCTCGCGCACGCTCGACCGCGTGGGTCACGGTGCGCAACTCGTTAGGGAGGACGCCGGCGAGTTTGTGCGGCAACTCAAGGACCAGCCCGGGAAGGGCATTTGCGTGATGGGTGGCGGCGAGCTCGCCCAGTCGCTCTTCGCCGCGGGTGTGATCGACGAAGTGGGCCTCAACGTGCACCCGATCCTGCTCGGCTCCGGCGTGCCGCTTTTTCGCGATGCCGGACGCCGTATCTCTCTCGTGTTGGCCGAGTCGAAGGTGATCGACGGCGGGTGCGTGTTGTCGACGTACCGGGTGGTCGGGACCAGGGAATCGGGAAAAGGGAACCGGGAATCGAAGGCGCGTCGGAAGCGTGTCAGCGGGACCCGCGCCTAACGCTTGATTCCGTCTCCGCGACGAAAGAAACCCGGCAAGGAGACGGGTGTCGTACCGGTGATGGTGGCGCGCCCGAGGACGGCCGCGGCCGCCGCGCGCTCGAGGGCGTCGCTCACGCCGTACGTCACGAGGTAGCTCTGCACGCTCGGGAACTGCCGAATCAGATACGGATTCCCGAGCGCTACGGCGACGACTTTCTCCTTGCGCGCGAGCTCGTCGATCCATTTCGCGATGGGCGGTGGCACCGCCGGACGTCCTTCACCCTCGATCCGCCGCACGTACGCCGCCACGATCACGCGATCCGCGCCACTCACCTCACGCGTCACCGAATCGAGATCGCTCACCGACGTCGCCGGCGAGATCTTGATCACGCGGGTGCCAGGGATGGCCGCGCGGATGTCGCCGCCGAAGATCTTGCCCGCGCGAAGCTCCGTCTCGGGCATGTACTGCACGACCGCGACGCGCCGACCCGAGACAGGCAGGAGCGGGCCGTTGTCACGAAGCAGCGTCACGGCGCGCCGCGCGATATCGCCTGCGGCCGCGCGATGCTCCGGCGATCCGACGACTTCGCGCAAGGCATCGAGATCTGCCACCGGATAGAATGCGGCGCCCACGCGGGCCTTGAGCTCGAGCACATGCCGCGCTGCGGAGTCGATGTGGGCGCGCGGGATGTCCCCGCGATCGACCGCGCTCACGACGGCGTCGATCGCCTTCGTCGGATCGCTTGGTTTGAGGATGATGTCGGCACCGGCCTTCACCGCGAGGACGGAGCTCTCTTCGACGCTGTAGCCCTTACCGACTCCCTCCATCGTCATCGCGTCGGTGATGGCGATGCCACCGAACCGCAGCGAGTCGCGCAGCACACCCGTGATGATCTTGGGCGCGAGCGTCGCCGGTGTCGTGGAATCACCCTCGATCGCCGGTAGCGCGATGTGCGCCGTCATCACCATCCCGGCACCGGCGTTGATCGCCGCGCGAAACGGCACGAGCTCCAGCGTATCGAGCCGCGCCCAGTTCGCGCCAACGATCGGGAGTCCGACGTGCGAATCGACGTCGGTGTCCCCGTGACCGGGGAAGTGTTTCGCCGTCGACACCGCACCGCCGTCCTGCGTACCGCGCACGAACTCGGCCGACAGGCGCGCGACGCGCTGCGGGTCCTCGCCGAACGACCGTGTGTTGATGACCGGGTTCGACGGATTGTTGTTGACGTCGACGACCGGTGCGAAGTTGATCTGAATCCCGACAGCGCGCGCTTCCTGCGCGATGATCTTCGCGACGTCGTATGCGTCCTGGTCGCGGCCTGTCGCGGCGATCGCCATCGCGCTCGGAAACACGGTGGCGCTTCCGGCGTCGAGCAGGTAGTGCGTGAAGATCCCGCCCTCGAGTCGCCCGAGGCCGGGCTCGAGGTCCGACGACGTGAGCAGCGGGACACGTGACAGCCGCTGCATGTTGTTGATCTTGGCCGCGACCTCGATCGGCGTGCCTAACGACATGCTCACGCCGCCGATGTGGTCGCGCTCGATCCATCGGCGCACCTCGGCGTAGGACGAATCGCCGTAGCTCGTGTAGTCGCCGAGCACCCAGACCATCACCATCTGGCCGACGCGGTCGCGGAGCGAGAGCGTCGCGAGCGTGCTGTCCACCCACTTCGCCTGCGCCGGCGTGAGTGGTTCGCGCAGGTTGAAGGCTCGGGCTGGCGGTGCCGGGAGCGGGGTCGGTGCCGGATGCGGAATCGCCGCGATCTTCCCCGGCGTAGTCGACGGGGTCGGCGCCGGATTGTGCGCGCAGGACGCGGTACCGACGGCGGCCAGCACGGCGACGATCGACGTTGTGGAAACGCGGAACGGATTCGGGATCATGCCTGTTAAGGTAGCGTGCCGTGCGCCGAGCGATCCAGCAGTGCCATCCTCGCATCGTGCTCGTCAGGCAGGGGAGATATCACGCGCGCCCCGCCCTGCGTCACGGCGATGGCGCACCGCGCCAGGGGCACGAATGGCGCGACATCGTGCGTGGCGATCACGATCGTCGCGTCTCTCGCGCTCGCATCGGTGATCCACGACGTAAGCCACTGCCGCATTGGTCGGTCCATTGCTTCCAGCGGCTCGTCGAGCAGCAACGTACTGGGCTCGCCGATGAACGCCGCGGCGAGAACGGCACGCCGACGTTGTCCCATGGAGAGCTCACGCACTGAACGGTCTCCGAGATCTCGCAAGCCGACCACCTCGAGCGCACGCGCGCCGTCGTCCGCCGGTCGGCCTCGGAGACGGCATACGAGCCCGAGCACTTCGCCGACCGTTGCATACGGTGTGAGATCCGGGTGCTCGGGCACATATGCGAGTGCCGCACGGGCCGCCACCTCGTCGTGCCACAGGTCGTGACCGTCGATGCGCACGGAGCCGGCGGTCGGCTGCTCTACACCCGAGATGAGCTTGAGCAGCGTGCTCTTTCCCGCACCGTTCGGTCCGAGCAGCAGTGTGACACCTGGACCGACGTCCATCGCTTCGCATGAGAACGCGGTCGTTCCCCTCGTGTAGCCGAATCGGACATCGCGGAGCGAGATCATCGCGCACTCCATGCGAGCGAGTCGCCGGTGGCATCGTGATGCAGCTCGTGCCAACCGGTGACGACCTGGCGTCGATCGCGACGGGCGGCGGCCCGAATGACCACGGGCGTCATGGCCAACGCCGGCACTGACAGGAGCGGGTAAAACGCGACGCCGATCGCGAGTCCAATGCCGATCACGCTCAGCGCACCGCTGACGCGCGTTAGGCGCCGCCGCGCCCCGTGCGAGAGCAGGATCGCCAGCGCCGCGATCGGCGGAAGCATGGCGAGCGACACGACCACCGTGCGCGCATCGACGATGCCCGACGCGAGTGCCACGACCGCGGCGGGTACTGCGATCGCCATGGCGTCGTCGGCTGTGCGCGCGGTGCTCGACCACGGCAGCGATCGCATCCAAGGCCACGCCGGCCGTCTGGTGACAACGATGTCGGCCACCGCACCCACGTAAAGCGCGATCGCGATCACGCTCCACAGGCGCGCCACGAACCCAACGTCGGGTCCAACGAGCTCGTTGTTCCGCGTATAGAACCACGCGGCGGCCAGCGCGAGCGCCGGCGCAGGCAGCGGCGCGAGGAGTCGCCAGCCGATCGCACGCCACGTGAACCTGAACATGGGCAATGTCCCGGGCATCGCCGGGGATGCGACCGCCGAACGTCGGCCGGCGAATCGCAGCGGACCGGCTGTGAGATCCGCAGCGGCGAAGAGCACGATGGCGATGCCGAGCGTCGTCCAGTGTCCGAGCGACGCGGCGAGCGCGGATGCGAGAAATCCCGGTGTGCAGAGGAAAGCTCGACGTGCAGGGACTGCCGCGGCGCCCGCCGCCACGAGCGCGATCGGCGCGCCGATGAGTTTTGGCCCGGACAGCGGGACGTGA
>JAJKIV010000140.1 GCA_021154285.1 Gemmatimonas sp.
GGGCGGGATGGCACTTCCCGCTCATCATCGGCGCGGACTACAACGGTGGCAATGCGCCGTGGTACTCGGTGCTCTGTTTCGCCGTCATGGTGATCGCGATGGGCTTCCCGTTCGCGTGGCTGCGATTGCGCTCGGGCAGCGTCTGGCCGGCGGCGATCCTGCACGCGTCGCACAACCTGTTCGTGCAGGCGTTCTTCGATCGCGTGACCGTGGACACCGGGCCGACAAAATGGCTGACGGGCGAGTTCGGCGCAGGGCTCGCGCTCGCGTTCATCGGGCTCGGATGGATCTTCTGGCGCGCGCGCGCGTCGGTCGAGGTGCCTAACGAATCCGGTGTGCTCCGCGAAATGGGCTCGCCAACCCCGGAGACGGTAGCGGTCAGCCGCTAGCGGGGCGGAATCGCTCGTGGCCGAATCGAATCGAGCGCTATCACCACTGCCTCGTCGAGCGTGAGGTTGCGCCCCTCGCTGTAACCCCGGTCGAAGTCCGGGCCGGCGGCGGCTCGGATTCTGACGTGGCATTGCTCGCGATGCCTGCGCCACCCGCCGAGGGGCGCGCCGGCCTGCTCGTTTTCGATTGCTCCCCATAGCCGGCCCGCGAGACCGGCGTCGCCGCGCTCGGCGGCGATCGTCGCGAAGATCCCGACGTCGAACACACGACCAGGCCGATCGTGCTACACCTCGGCTAGCGTGAGGGAGTCAACGGCGAGAGCTTCGGCGTCATCGAGCCGGTTGGCGTGCAGCGCCAGCATCGCCAGTTCCGCCAGCATTCCGCCCTCCCACCATCCGAATCCGCTTGCCTCGCGTGAGAGTGCGACGCTTCGGCGAAGGAATTCGTCCGCCTTCTCCGGGTCGCCAAGATCACGGGCGATGGCGCCCATCGTGCCAGTCGTCTGTGCCTGGCCCCAGACGTCGCCATGTCTGCTACGGATGTCGTGACTCGCTTCGACGAGCTTCCCGGCGAGGGCGAGGTCGCCCCGACGCATAGCCTGGATGCCCAGACGGTGCAGCAACGCGGCGCCGCCCAGCGCATCCTCGAGCTCCTCGAAAAGCGCGAGGCTTCGCTCGTACAGCCGCGCGGCTGCCTCGTCGTCGCCCGCTATGTCAGTGGCGCTCCCGAACGCACGTAACGCGTGCGCGCGCGTATCCGCATTGGCGTGGCCGGCGCCTGCGTGTTCGAACAACGCGCTGAACCAACGCATCCCTTCTCGCGGATCCTGAGTGACCCAGAACATCTCCATCGCCGCGGCAATCTCGAGGCCGAGCTCGATCGATCCAGTCGCCAGTGCCCAGGCCAGCGCGGTGCGCAGGTTGTCTTGCTCCGCCAGCGCGATCGAGAGTTGAAAACCGCCGTGGCGAATCTTCCCTGCGCTCAGTGCCGCGCTCTCGGCAACGCGCAGAAAGAACGTCGCGTGACGGCGATGAGCGTCCGCGGCGAAGGGTGATTCATCCAGGCGCTCCAGCGCGTACTCGCGAATGGTCTCGAGCATGCCGAACCGCCCGTTGCCCCAACGTCGTACCAGGCTCTTGACGACGAGCGACTCGAGACGATCGAGGTCGGCGTCGCAGATGGCTTCGGCCGCGCCCAGAGTGAACGTGCCGCCGAACACGGCCAGTCGGCGAAAGAGCGCCTGCTCTTCGTTCGTGAGCAACTCATCGCTCCACTTGATGGCCGATCGAAGCGTGCGCTGCCGGCTCGGCGCATCGCGCGATTGTGACGCGAGGAGCGGCAACCGTCGCTCGAGTCGAGCCAGGAGCTCGTTCGGGTCGAGCAACGCTACTCGAGCCGCCGCGAGCTCGATGGCGAGGGGAAGCCCGTCGAGCCGGCGGCAAATCTCGGCCACGGCGGGCGTGGCCGTGAAGTCCGGCACGACGGCCTTGGCCCGCTGTGCGAACAGCGTCGCGGCGTCGTGGTCCGCGAGGGGCTCGACCGGGTAGCGATGCTCGGCATCGATCTGTAGCGGTTCCCGGCTCGTGACCAGAAGGCTCGCGTTAGGCGTCACGGCAAGCAGCGCCGACACCGTTACCGCCGCATCGATCACCTGCTCGAAATTGTCGAGCAGCAGGAGCACTCGCTTCTGAGCGATGTGGCCGACGAGATCGCCATCGGTGCCTAACGACGACTTGATCGCCCCTTCCACGAGCGCCGCGTCGCGCAGCGCCTGCAGCGGAACCCAGTAGACCCCGTCCGGAAAGTGATCCACGGATCGGGATGCGAGTTGAATCGCCAGCCGAGTCTTCCCGCTGCCGCCAGGGCCGGTGAGCGTCACCAGGCGATGCGCGCGCACGAGCGCGCCGGCCTCCATTAGCTCGCGCTCCCTGCCGACGAGCGGTGTCGGCGGAGCCGGGAGATTGGTCGGCTTCGCCTCCATGGCGCGCAGCGCCTGAACGAACTCGGAGACCGAGGCGAATCGATCCACTGGACTTTTCGCCAAGGCGCGCTTCAGCGCCGCATCTACCGCCGCCGGGACAGCATCGCGAAACTGCCGCGCCGATGGAACTGGCGCCGAAAGGCACTTGATGAGCACCGCGCGCGGCGTCGGGCCGGTGTAGGGTGGCTCGCCGACCAGGAGCTCGTAAAGTACGCACGCCAGCGAATACAGGTCGGATCGCGCATCCACCTCGCAGTCGCCGGTTCCCTGCTCGGGGCTCATGTACTCCGGCGTGCCAATACCGATGCCGGTTTCGGTCAGATGTGCGTCTCCGGCGGAGTACAGGACGCGCGCAATGCCGAAATCCGAGACCAGCGCCTCACCCTCGTGGAGCAGGATGTTGTCCGGCTTGATGTCGCGATGGAGAATGCCCTGCCGGTGCGCGTACTCGAGCGCCGCGGCAACCTGGTCCGTGACGCGCAGCGCCCGCTCGATGGGTAACTGCTTCTCGCGTGCGAGCGAGCCGCGAAGCGAATCCCCTTCGATATAGGGCATGATGTAGTACAACAGGGATTCGGTCTGTCCCGAGTCGATCAGCGGCAGGATGTGTGGGTGGTTGAGGCGCGCGGCAATCTCGATCTCGCGCCGAAATCGCTCGGGTCCCAGGAACGCGGCAAGGTCGGGTTTGAGGACCTTGATCGCAACGTCGCGGTTGTGCTTCACGTCCCCGGCCAGATAAACCGTCGCCATTCCGCCGCTGCCGAGCCGGCGCTTGACATGGTAACGGTCGCCTAACGCGATCTGCAGCCGCAGCAGCTCGCCGTCATCCATCGTATGGCTATTCGAGGCCCGAGGGTGCGGAGCGCCGGCCGCGGTGACACGCGTGTGTGCGATGGCCTGGCGCCAAGGTGGAGCTCGCGAGGGAGAAGCCTGAGCAGTCTACGACCGATCTACGTCTCGTGCAAGCAACGCTTTCGATGCCGGAAAGCGCGGGTTCATTGACAAGCGACACGCGGGAGCATACGACAAGAGCAGTCAAGACGCACGACGGGCCCATTCACCGACGGGAGGTGCGCATGTTTTGTTCGCGTTTCCGGTTGATCTCGGTTGCGATGGTCACCCTGTTCGCCCTTCCTGCGTTCGCCCAGACGCCTAACGGTCGCATCAGCGGTGTCGTTCGCGACTCGTCAGGCGTCGGCCGAGAGGGCGTCACGGTCCGGGCCACGAATGCCTCCACCGGCGCAACGCGAAGCGCGACGACGCGTGGAGACGGCACCTACGCCATCGCGGAGCTCTCCCCCGGTACGTACACCGTCTCGGCATCGCTCATCGGTTTCCGGCGCGCGACCCGGGCCAACGTCGCGGTCCAGGGCGACGCGACGGTCGACCTCGTGCTCGTCGCCCTTCCCCTGCAGGCCATCACCGTCACGGCGACGCTGCGCGAGGAGGAGCTCTCTGACGTTCCGTTTTCCATCGCCGCACCGACGGCGAAGGACCTGCGCGAGCGTGGCGCGACGAGCATCGAGGACATCGCGGCCAACGTGGCCGGGTTCAGCGTGCAGAACCTCGGGCCCGGCCAGAGCCAGGTCGCGATTCGTGGAGCGTCCGCTGGCCAGATCGCGCGGGACCAGCCCGGCGTGAAAGAACAGGCAGGCGTCTACCTCGACGACACGCCGGTGTCGCTGTCGCTCTTCACACCCGACCTCGATCTCTTCGACGTCTCACGCGTCGAAGTGCTGCGCGGCCCGCAGGGCACGCTGTTCGGCTCCGGGTCGCTCGCGGGCACCGTGCGCTACATCTCGAACCAGCCGGAGCTCGGCCTGCGCAGCACGTTTGGCGAGCTCGGGTCGAGCCAGGTCTTGAATGGCGGCTTCGGTGCCAACGTGAAGGTCGGTGCAAATCTGCCGATCGGCGACAAGGCGGCGGGACGCGTGGCGCTGTACTACAACCAGCTCGCCGGCTACATGGACGCCGTGCAGCCCAACTTCACCCTCAAGAAGAACGTCAACAGCGGGACGCGCACCGGCGTGCGAGCCGCCTTCCGGTATACGCCGAACGACCGTTTCACCATTACGCCGCGGATCGTGTACCAGACCGTCCGCATGGACGGCTGGAACCGCATCGACGACTACAACATCCTGGCCAACCCGTACACGACCACGCGCCCGGCGGTCACGTTAGGCAAGCGGGAGCTGTTCACGCAGATCCCGGAGCCGTTCACCGACAACTACACGCTGGGCGACCTCAACCTGCGATACGATTTCGGCAAGGCGAACCTGACGTCGATCACGTCGTACAGCTACCGCGACATTCTCGTCGTGCGCGATGCGGGCGCGCTGACGTCCAGCATCACGGGCGGCAGCATTGGCTTGCCGGAGGCGGTGTACACGCTCAACGCCCCGCTCAATGACGCGACACACACGCACGTCGCGACGCAGGAGCTCCGTCTTTCCGGAAGCACCGACCGCTTGCGCTGGCTCGTCGGCGGGTTCTTCGGCAAGGCACTTCGTGACTACGGCCAGACGCTCCTCGTGTCCGGCTTCGAGGCGGCGACGAAGACTCCGACCGAGGGCCTTCGCGCGCCGAAGGATGTTCTGTTCTTCTCCGACCTCGCGTACGATCTCAAGCAATCCGCTCTGTTCGGGGAAGCAACCTACAGCGTGACGGACAAGCTCAACGTCACGGCGGGGCTTCGGTACTACGACTTCAGCGAGGACCGCCAACAGGTGTTCGACGGCATCTTCGCGAACGACAATACCGGCACGTCGGTGGTGTCGACGCCCGGGAAGACGAGCGCGGATGGCCTCGCACCTCGCTTCATCGTGAGCTATAAGGCCAGCCCCGCGCTGACGCTCAACGCGCAGGCGTCGCAGGGTTTCCGTCTTGGCGGCATCAACGACCCGCTCAACACGCCGCTGTGCACCTCGCAGGACCTCGCGACGTTCAGCGGCCGCGATTCCTGGGACAACGAGACGGCGTGGAACTACGAGCTCGGAGGCAAGTCGACGTTCATGGGCGGTCGCGCATCGCTCAACCTCTCCGCGTTCTACATGGACATCCGCGACCTGCAGATGATCGTCACGGCCGGCTCGTGCTCGTCGCGGCTCGTGTTCAACACCCCCAAGGCGATGAGCGCGGGGGCCGAGATCGAGCTGACGGCCGCGCCTAACAAATACTTCGACTTCGCCGTCTCCGGCACGTTCAACCAGGCCGAGCTGCGGTCGACGCTGACCTCGACGGATACGGCCGGCACGGTGAAGGTCGTGTCGGGCATCCAGGACGGCAACCGGTTGCCCAGCGTCCCGGAGCTTCAGGTTGCCGCGGCGGTGACATTCCACAAACCACTCAGGCGCGGCGCCGACGGGTTCTTCACCACCACGTACAATCACGTCGGCAATCGGTACACCCAGATCGATGATGAGGCGGCGGGCTTCGGGACGGTCGACCTCAACTCGTTCGCGCCGAACACGATCGGCGGGCCGCTCACGCAGTCGACGTTCACATTCAACCCGCTGCTTCCCGCGTACGACCTGGTGAACCTCCGCGTTGGCGTCACTCGGGCGAGCTGGGAAGCAGCGCTGTTCCTCAACAACGTCATGGACGAGCGGGCCTTGCTCGCGCTGGACCGTGAGCGTGGGACGCTGGCCCGCGTCGGCTTTCTGACCAATCAGCCGCGGACGTTAGGCCTCAGCCTGAGCTTCAACTACTGAACAAGGGGAACTAATGGGGACAAGGCACTGGGGCCGGAACAACAGGGACATCGGGACTGGGGACTCGGGACTCGGCCGGGAAGCCATTAGCGCCGAGGCGCCTTTCTCGCCAGTAATCGCATCCCTGCCGAGTCCCCAGTCCCCAGTCGCCAGTCCCCATCAGTCCCCAGTCCCGAGTCCCCAGTTTCCATTAACGCGACGGCGCTTCGTTGCCTCCGCGATCGCTGCTCCATTCGTGCTCCGGTTCGGAGTGCGACGGCTGGCAGCTGACCACGTCGTCGTGGTTGGCGCGGGCGCGTTCGGAGGCTGGACGGCGCTCACGCTCCTGCGCGCCGGCATGCGGGTGACGCTCGTGGACGCGTGGGGCGCCGGAAACTCGCGTGCCTCATCAGGCGGCGAGACGCGCGTCATCCGCACCGTCTACAACGGCAACGCGCTGTACACCCAGATGGCCGCGCGCGCGTTCACGCTGTGGCGTGAGGCCGAGCAGCAGTGGAAGCGGCAGGTCCTGTTCCGCACCGGCGCGATCTGGATGTGCGAGACCGA